>NZ_DFMB01000026.1:0-74355 GCF_002375325.1 Marinobacter sp. UBA3604 | reverse complement strand
TTCCAAAACTGTGCGGAGCCATGGATGGCGGAGCCCAAGCGCCACAGGGATGTGCCGCAAGGAGCGTGTTTTGGAAAGGCCTCCCCGTAATGCAGCAAACTCCAGAACCCAAAAAGCGAACACCGGATGACAAGCCTGCTAAGCACCCCAGAATTCTGGCAATACCTCAGTATCCCCGTCATTGCCGCCCTGATCGGCTGGACCACGAACTGGCTGGCCATCAAAATGACTTTCTACCCGCTGGAATTCGTCGGCAAGCCCCCGTTACTGGGCTGGCAGGGCATCATCCCCTCAAAGGCCCGAAAAATGGCCGCCATCAGCGTCGACGCCACCATCTCCAAGATTGGCACCGTGCAGGAAATCTTCCAGCAAATCGACCCCAAGGTACTGGCAGCCCACATCCTCTACACCGTCGAACCCCGCACCGAAGAATACGTCGACGAACTGATGCTCAAGGAATATCCCACCTTCTGGGAAAACCTGCCCTCCTCAGCCAGGAACATGGTCTACGACCGGGTACGCAAGTCCACCCCGCAACTGGTGGACAACCTGGTGGGTGACGTTTCCGACAACATCGAAGACCTGCTCGACATCAAAAGCATGGTCATCGAACGCCTGGCCAAGGACAAACGGCTGCTGAACCGGATCTTCATCGAGTGCGGGGAAGTGGAATTCCGTTTCATCATCAACTCCGGGTTCTATTTCGGCTTCCTGTTCGGCCTGGTTCAGATGACCGTCTGGTATTTCTACCAAAGCTGGTGGGTACTGCCTTTCTTCGGCCTGATGGTGGGCTGGGCAACCAACTGGATCGCGCTGAACGTGATCTTCCGGCCCTTGCACGAAAAGAAAGTCGGCCCTTTCCGATTCCAGGGACTGTTCCTCAAACGCCAGCAGGAAGTCGCCGAATCCTTCTGCCACATCGTCACCCACGAAATACTCACGGTTGGCAACATCATCAACGCCATACTGGAGGGCCCAAAGGGCGACCGGGCCCGCAACATGGTCAAAAAACACATTAAACCCCTGGTGGACGAAACCGCCGGCATGGGTAAGGCCCTGACTCAGATGGCGTTTGGACCAACAGGCTTTGCGACCCTAAAGAACCAGGTCGGCAAAAAAGCCATCGAAATTTCGCAAACCTCCTTCAATAACCCGGTGTTCGAAACCGACCGGGCAAGGGCCGTGGAAAGCATCATGGTGGAGCGCATGATTGCCCTCTCATCTGAGGAATTTCAAGACCTTCTTCGACCCTGCTTCCAGGAGGACGAAATCAAACTGATCCTGGTGGGCGCCTTCCTGGGTTTCGCCGCCGGTATCTGCCAATTGGTGTTCGTCTTCGGAGGCTCTGTTTTCTGAGGCTCTAGTGCCAAAAAGCCTGCTGTTATACTGTGCATAGCCGCTAGCTCATTCTATACTCGCGGTGTACGGGTATGTATTTCCCGGCGACTATTCTTTTCCCGGAGGCATCGGATGCCAGGCTTTATTTCCTGGATTTCAGGACTTTTCTCGTCCGACAAACCAACAACCGCAACAGCACCTGAATCCCGCCTGCTCAACCCGGTTGTTTCAACAAACGACAGCCCGGACATAGACCCGGCCCTGATCGACAAATTGGAAGAACGTCTGTTTTGCTGGCTGCTTGACTCACCCCCTGCCACGCTGCGCTCAGAAACCGGGCAATGGGATGAAGTGCTGGAAAAACTGCGCTGGCGAATCGCCAATAGTGAACTGGACGAATTACCGCGCCAACCCATGACCCTGCCGATGCTGATGCGGGCACTCTCCGATGCCAATACAGGCCGTAACCAACTGACGGAGATCATCCTCAATGACCCCGCGTTGACCGACCAACTACTGCAAATTGCCAACAGCCCTTACTTCCGCACCGGCGACCAGTCCATCGACTCGGTGGACCAGGCGGTCTTTGTTCTGGGTATGGACGGTATTCGCAACGTTATTTCCGCCGCCATCATGCGGCCGATGATGGCGGCCAGGAACAGTCGGGAAGCACTCTTTGCACAACGGGTATGGCGCTGGGGGCTCACCTGTGCCCGTAGTGCGGAGTTGATTGCGAAGATTCAGGGCCAGGATAGCAGCGTCTATTTCATGGCAGGCCTACTGCCAGCACTCTCTTACATCACACTACGAAGGGAGTTGCAGCGCGTCTGCAGGACGGAATCCGGGCTGGCGGAACCGCCACCCTCGCTGATCCACATCGCCCTTTCCCGCTACCAGTGGGCCACGTCACAACTACTGGCCAATGAATGGGGGCTGCCGCCTAAATACCACGCCCAGCTTCTGGCGGCGGAGCGGCCGGCGCCGAGGCAGCAACACACCCCGCTGAACGACGGTATTATTATCGGCACCCGGGAGGTGTTACGCCATGCCCACCAGCGCAATATGCCGGAAGACGACGTATTGCGTATTACTAACATCTCGAGGGAGCAGTTTACGCGGGTACGCAAGGTGATCCTCGATACCCTGGAAGCGGGTGCAAAAACCCGCGCCTAGGTTTTTTCTCCGTAACCCCCTTCCTGCTTCAGCAGTTCGGCGAAGGACACCGATTCGTGCTCCGGAGGGCGTTCCATCAGATGGCTCGGCACGGCATAAGGTAAACGGTCAGCAACCCGATCCTCATCACGACGTATGGCTTCCAGCACGCTGCCAACGGTGATCCTCTCGAGGGACTGGCCCGGGGCCAGGCAATCGCCGTTGCGACCGGCCAATGTCAGCAGTCTGGCGCGGATCAGCTTGTCGCTGATACCACGGGTCACCTCCCCCGGCACCCTGAGTTGCTGCTCAACCGCTTCCTGCTGCGGTGCCGGCCGGCCCTCGCTGAAGGGTTTCGCCACCAGCCACATCAACGCCAGCCCGGTTTTTTCCAGAAGTTCCGGCGACAACCGCACCTGGCGGCGTTTGGCCACCGAGCCCGGGTTCTGGAGATAGAAGGCAATGCTGGACCCCAGCAGCAGAATCATCCAGTTGAGGTACACCCAGATCAACAGGATGATGCCGATTGCGAAACTGGAATAGATGGCAGCGTACTTGGCGGAACCGGCGACAAACGACGCAAACAGCATACCCGCCGCCTGCCAGGATATACCTGCCACCAGTCCACCGATGAACGCATAGCGAAGCTTCACCCGGGTGTTGGGAATGAACACGTATACGAAGGTGAACGCCCCGACCACCAGCATGAATGGGGTAAAGCGGGTGGCGAAGACAATCATGGAGCCGAGCGGTTCGATTTCCATCAGCGCCTGCACGAACGCCGACGAGAAAATGGTGGCACTGATACCGATGGCCGACACCATCAACAACGGCCCCACCATGATAACGCTGAGATAATTACTGAAGCGCTGGGCCATCGAGCGCATGTCCGGCACCCGCCAGATCATGTTGAAAGAACGCTCGATCTTCTGCACCAGTGACACCACGGTATAAACCAGCAGTGCCAGGCCGACCGAGCCGAGCACACCCACTTTCATGTTATCCACGAAGCCCAGAATCTGCTCGGCAATCTCGACGCCCTGGGGGCCCATGGGCCGAAAGAACTGGAACAGGAAGGGTTCCATACGCTGGTGTACGCCCAGCGCCTTGAGCACCGAAAAGCTCAAGGCCAGCAACGGCACAATACTCAGCAAGGTGGTATACACCAGGCTCATGGCATGAAGCGTCAGGTTGCCACTAACGACGTCCCGCACCAGCGCATAGGCGGTACGCCCGGTTTTATAAAGCCAGGTCCATGGCCAGTGTTGCGGTGGATTGGGATTGGCGAGAATCCAGGTTTCCGCAGACTGAAGCCGATCTTTGAATTGAAATGAAGCCACACAACGTCCTGTTTGCCAGTGTTTTGTACAGATTATCAGTCAGATACCAAATCACAACAAAGTATGGCGTATTGTGTGGCTTTTACTAGCGGTTTCGGCTCAGTATCGGAACTGGCTGATATTTCCTCTCAGCACTTCGCTCAGTGACGCGAGGGAATCGGTCATGCTTCCGGTATCGCGGGCATTGTCTGAAATGTCTTCAATCTGGCGCTTGAGGTTGATCAGGTTTTCGTCGATTTTGCTGACAGCCTCGCTCTGCTCAGCCGCAGCCTGGGCGACCTGTTGGTTGAGCAAACGCATCTCGCCCGCCTTCTCATCGATCAGCCCCAGGCTCTCGCTGCATTGCCGGATGCGCTGGACGGTTGTACGGCTCTCCTCCCGCCCCGCCTCCACCGCTTCAACGGCATCACGGGATTGTGCCTGCAACGATGACACGAGATCGTCTATCTGCCCGGTCGAGTTCGCCGTCTGGCTGGCCAGACCCCGCACTTCGTCGGCCACAATGGCAAACCCCCGGCCCATTTCACCGGCCCTGGCCGCTTCAATGGCAGCGTTCAATGCCAGCAGGTTGGTTTTCTCCGAAATGCCCCGGATTACATCCACGACCTGGCCGATAGACTGGCTTTGGCTGGCCAGCCCGGCGATGGTTTCGGCCACGGCTTCCACTCGTGTTTCCAGCCTAGCCATGGCGGCAACGGCTTCATCCGCCGATTGACCGCCACTGTGCGTCAATCCACCAACCTCATCGGCAAGGCATGCCGCGTGGTTGGCACTCTTCCGGACTTCTTCCGCAGTGACAGTAACTTCGTTTGCAGCTGTCGCCACCAGACTGGTTTCCTGTTGCTGGCGTCCAACCTGGTCGGCAAGACTCTGACTGCTTTCCCGTCCCTGAGCCGCCATATCCCCCAATTCATTGGTGGAGGCAGCGACATGACCGATCAGACCGCCAAATCGCGCCAGCATCTGATCAAAGGCGCGGGTGATCACGCTTAATTCATCGTTCTTGCGGTACTCGAGGCTGCCCCGCAGGTCATTGTCGGCCTGTATTTCGCCAATACGCTGCCCCAACCTGCGCACCGGACGAAGCAGTGAACGCAGGAACAGCGTGCCCAGCAACAATGCCGAGATAACGAGCGCGCCAGCCATTATCAGGCTGACCGATCCAGCCCGATCAATTTCGTGTCGAATAGCACCGCCACTTATGGCGACCTGATCACTGGCACGTCTGACTGTCTCTCCGGCTTCCAACACGCCCCCGGTGAGTACGGCCTCCCGTTGCTGGTAGCCGCTGCGGATATCGTTGAGGCTAGCCGTGAGACTAACGGCCTGTTCCCGGGCGACCTCCGCCATCGAACGCCCCATCAGCATCATGGACTTTTCAAAGAACTCGAACATTTTTTCGCCGAGCGTGCGGTACTGCTCCACGGTTTCTGTCATTTCCGCGATCTCCGCCTGCAGGCTGCTATCGGCCGCCACCATGGCAGCCAGTTCGTCCACCAACTGTTCGGAGGCGGCTTGAGCCTTGTCCAGGGACTCCATGTCCGCATTTAGAGCGGCGTGAAAATACCAATACTGCATCGCACCCATATGTTGCTGGGCGACCGTAACGCGTTCGGACAGCTTGCCCAACGCCCTTTGCTGGTCAATGAGTTCGGACTGCTCATCAATGGCAACCATTTGGCCGGCGATGCCGCGTGCCTGCTGATCAACACTGTCACCAATGCCGGCTATGCGCTGGTAAACCAGGGCCGATGACGCAACGGACAGGCCAATCAACAGGGTAAACAACAGGATCACCCGGGAACGGATGGTCAATTCTAATCGGGGGAATGCCATAGCGAGCTCACTCAGTTCGTAACGTAATGCCGGCGTGTCCAGCCCCGCATGTCATCCAGCCTTTCAAGCCGACCTGCAGCCTCCTTGAGCGTGGACGCTATGGGGTAATCATCGGCCAGCATGCCGTCAAAGCGGATGGTCATCAGATCCCAGAAGCGTTTCATCTCAGGAATGTTGGGCATGATTTCCCCACGACTGGCGGAGCGGAAGGTATGGTCAATAAACGGGTCTTCGCTGAGGGTTTTCACCACTTCCAGATGGGCCACGGCGCCAAGGGGCTTGTCGTCATTCACGGCGTGCAGGCCGGATTCGGTCAGCAGATAGTCCTCCATGAACTGACGGGCCAGTTCATGGTTGGTGGATACCGCGCTGATCCCCGCGGCCAGCACGCCCACAAAGGGTTTTCCAGGTTCACCGCTGACAGTGGGCACGTCGGCTATGCCCACGTTTATACCGGCGTCCCGTATCTCACTCCAGGCCCAGGGACCGTTAATGATCATCGCAGTCTGACCGGCCTTGAAGCCGTCCATCATGGTGCCGTAATCCGCATCTGCCGACAGCACACCGGAATCCAGCAAGTCTTTTATGCCTGCCACGGCACCGACAGCGCCATCTGTGTCCACACCAACATCGGAGAGGTCGTAAACCTGGTTTTCCAGGCCGAAACTGTACCCACCGGATCCGGCGAACACTGGCCAGGAAAAATACACATTCTTGTAGTCCCAGGAGATGGCCTCAATACCCTGTGCGCTCAGTCGTTGATGCTCAGCTTTCACGCCTTTCAGAGTGGCGGGCGGTGTTGAGACCAAATCCTTGTTGTAGAGCAGACTGACCACTTCCATGGCGATTGGGTAGCCATACACCCGATCGCCCACGGAAACCGCCTGCCAGGCAAAGGGTGCAATAGCCTCACGCACCTGCTCGGACGGCTCGATGGGGCGCAGGTGGCCCTCATTGATCCAGCTTCCAAAACGATCATGGGGCCAGATCACGATATCGGGCGCCTTGGAGGAATAGCCATAATGGTCGTACTCGGAGGTGAGATCGTCCGGCGTCTCCACGGTCACAGGAATGCCGGTTTCGGCTTCGAAGCGTCGGCCAACCTCAGCCAGCCCTTCATACCCCTTGTCGGAGTTGATCCAGATAAGCAATTCACCGCGTTCAAAGGAGAATGCCGGTGCAGAAAAGAAAACACAGGAAAGCATAAGAGCCAGGAGAGGTCTGATCATAGGTATCGCCCTGTTGTTATTGTTTGAGCGTTGGTGAAACGCATGCCCCTATCGGGGGCATTTCACAGGGAGTTTAGGCGGGGAAGAACCGCAGCCGCGTCATACGGCTGCGAACTTTTCAGGGGGGAGTGAGGGGGCGTACCCGGGAAAACCGTCAGAAAATCAGACCAGCGAAGACAGATTACGCGCCGTAATATCGACGATCCGTTGCCGCGCTTCCCGACTCGCCCAGGCCGAATGTGGCGTCACAATCAGGTTGGGAATATCATCCGCCAGCAACGCATTGCCATTTCGGGGCGGCTCCTCCGTCAGCACATCAAAGCCGGCACCGCCAATAGTCCCCGCCCGCAGGGCATCCGCAAGCGCCTGCTCGTCCACCAGGCCGCCACGGCTGGTATTGATCAGCAGCGCCTCCTTTTTCATCATCTTCAGTTCGCGGGCGCCTATCATATTCCGGGTGTCGTCCGTCAGCAGGCAGTGAAGCGACAGCACATCCACTTTGGGCAGCAGCTCATCCAGGGGAATCCGGGGGTAACCATCCACCTCACCAGTTGCCTGTCCGGGCCTTGCGCCAAGCACAATATTCATCCCAAACGCCTTTGCGCGCTCCACAACGCCCTGCCCAAGGTCGCCATAGCCAACAACCCCCAGCGTGCGCCCTTCCAGTTCCATGATGGGATGATCCATCAGGCAGAACATCGAGCTTTGCCCCCAGCGCCCGGCCCGCACGTCCTTGTCGTAATCCACCAAGCGCGTGGCCAGCGCGAGAATCAACGCCATGGTGTGCTGCGCCACGGTGGAGCGGCCATAGTTGGTCACGTTCATCACCGTTACGCTGTGGTCTTTCGCCGCGTCCTTATCAATGTTGTTCAGCCCCGTCGCCACCACCGCAACCGTCTTTAGCTCCGGGCAGGCCTCGAAGTGCTCCCGCGACAGCACAACCTTATTCACCAATACCGTGTCGAACCCCCGTATGCGCTCCTGCACCTGCTCGGGGGACGTTCGCGGATGTTTGACCATTTCCCCGGTCACTGCCTCAATCGGCGAGAGGTCCACATCGTTACCCAGTGTGTCTGCATCCAGAAATACGGCTTTCATTCGTCGTTCCTTATTCATGAAGTTTTTGGCCGACCAACAGAGCCCCAGATTAAGTTAGACTGAGCGAAACCTCCAATTGGCGAAAAGGGGAACACTCATGGAACATCAGTTCTGGCACGAACGCTGGGCCAAGAAAGAAATCGGCTTCCACGAAGGCACCGTCAATCAGTACCTCCATGACCACTGGCCAGAGCTCGCCGGCAATGGCACCGGTACCGTGCTCGTTCCCCTGTGCGGAAAGGCCCATGACATGTGGTGGCTCCATGACCGCGGCCACGCTGTCATCGGCGTGGAATTGAGTGACGTTGCCTGCAAGGACTTCTTCGAAGAGGGCCAGGAGAAAGCGAAGGTTCACCCGGGTGAACCCTTCACCAAATTTGCCCACGACGATCTCCAGCTTTGGTGCGGCGACTTTTTCCAGTTGGTGCCGGAGGACCTGAAGCACGTCCGGCTGGTGTACGATCGTGCTGCCCTGATCGCCCTGCCACCCCACATGCGCCAGGATTATGTCGACCACCTGACCGCCGTGATTCCGGATGGCACCCGCATACTTCTGATCACCCTGGACTACGACACCGACATCAAGGGCCCGCCGTTCAATGTCAGTGACGAAGAAGTACTGAAACTATACTCCGCTGATTACGAGATCGAACATATACTCACCAATACGCTGGCAAAAGATCACCCTTTTACCAAGCGTAAAGGGCTTGCTGGCGCGACGGAGAGTGTGTTCCGTCTCAGCAAGCGCTGATACACAATTTAATGAACCTTAACGCTTTTACGCCTGTCCAAGTCCCGAAGCTTGAACTAAGCTCACAGTAACAAGACCGACATAAACGCGTCAGCGTAAATCGGTCTGTTACTCCCTTTACTTCCACCCATAACCATAACGACCGCCTGGAGCGGCGGACCCAACAGCAACGGGGATATTGTGTGAACTAAAAGCTGTCTTTTCATGGCAAGAGAGCAAGCGAGGGGCCATCTATGAGCATAATGCAGCATTTCAAAGACCGGTATGAAGCAACTCAAGAAGAAGAATACACTCTTGAGGAATACCTGGAGATCTGCAAAAAGGACCCGGCGGCATACGCCACTGCCGCAGAGAGGATGTTACTGGCCATTGGCGAGCCGGAACATATCGACACATCCCGTGACTCCCGGCTGTCACGTATCTTTTCCAACAAGGTGATCAAGCGTTACCCGGAATTCTCCGAGTTCTATGGCATGGAAGAAGCCGTGGAAAACATTGTCTCCTTCTTCCGCCACGCTGCCCAGGGCCTGGAAGAGAAGAAACAGATCCTCTACCTGCTCGGCCCCGTCGGTGGCGGCAAGTCCTCGCTCGCTGAAAAACTCAAGTCACTGATGCAGAAAGTGCCCTTTTATGCGATCAAAGGGTCACCCGTTAACGAGTCGCCACTAGGCCTGTTCGATCCAGCCGAGGATGCCAGCATTCTGGAAGAGGAATACGGCATCCCGCCCCGCTACCTCAAGTCCATCATGTCGCCCTGGGCGGTAAAACGCCTGCACGAGTATGGCGGCGACATCAGTCAGTTCCGTGTGGTCAAGATGTACCCGTCGGTACTGGACCAGGTGGGTGTATCCAAGACCGAGCCGGGTGATGACAATAACCAGGACATCTCCGCCCTCGTAGGCAAGGTGAATATCCGCATGCTGGAAGACTTCTCCCAGGATGACCCGGACGCCTACAGCTTCAGCGGCGGCCTGTGCAAGGCCAACCAGGGCCTGATGGAATTCGTGGAAATGTTCAAGGCGCCCATCAAGGTGCTGCATCCGTTGCTCACCGCCACCCAGGAAGGCAACTACAACACCACCGAAGGCATGGGCTCCGTGCCGTTCGACGGTATTATCCTGGCCCACTCCAACGAGTCCGAGTGGCAGACCTTCCGTAACAACAAGCACAATGAGGCCTTCCTTGACCGGGTATACATCGTCAAGGTGCCCTACTGCCTGCGGGTGACGGAAGAGATTGATATCTATCGCAAATTGCTGCGCGACAGTTCCCTCTCCGGCGCCCCCTGCGCACCGGACACCCTGGATATGCTGGCGCAGTTCTCCATCCTGTCGCGGCTCAAAGAGCCGGAAAACTCCAGTATCTTTTCCAAGATGCGGGTTTACGATGGCCAGAACATCAAGGACACCGACCCGAAAGCTAAATCGATTCAGGAATACCGGGATACAGCCGGCGTAAACGAGGGTATGGACGGACTGTCCACCCGTTTCGCATTCAAGATTCTGTCCAAGGTCTTCAACTTCGACACCACGGAAATAGCCGCAAACCCGGTTCATCTGCTCTATGTGCTGGAAAAACAGATCGAGCAGGAACAATTCCAGGCCGAGACCCACGACCGCTACCTGCGGTTTATCAAGGAGTTCCTGGCGCCTCACTACGTTGAGTTTATTGGCAAGGAAATCCAGACGGCTTACCTCGAAAGCTACAGCGAATACGGCCAGAACCTGTTCGATCGCTACGTCACCTATGCCGACTTCTGGATTCAGGATCAGGAATACCGTGATCCGGAAACCGGAGAAATTCTCGACCGCTCGTCCATTAACGACGAACTGGAGAAAATCGAGAAACCGGCCGGCATCAGTAACCCGAAAGACTTCCGTAACGAGGTGGTCAATTTCGTGTTGCGGGCACGGGCGAACAACCAGGGTCGCAACCCGTCCTGGCTCAGCTACGAAAAACTGCGCAGCGTGATCGAGAAGAAAATGTTCTCCAATACCGAGGACCTGCTGCCGGTTATTTCCTTCAATCCGAAGGCCAGCCAGGAGGATCAGAACAAGCACAAGCAGTTCGTCGAACGTATGGTCGATCGAGGCTACACGGAGAAACAGGTCCGTCTCCTTGCGGAATGGTACCTGCGGGTTCGTAAGTCTCAATAAGTCAGCCTTCATACGCTGAACTGGAGTGAAACTATGGGTATGACTCACGTAGTCGACCGGCGACTGAACGGCAAGAACAAGAGCGCGGTAAACCGGGAACGTTTCCTGCGCCGTTACCGCCATCATATCAAGAAGGCCGTGGCGGACGCGGTTCATCGGCGCTCCATTACGGATATTGAGCGTGGCGAGAATGTCAGTATTCCGTCCAGGGATACTGACGAACCGATTTTCCACCATGGCCAGGGCGGCAAACGGGAGATGGTGCATCCGGGCAACAAGGAGTTCGTCACCGGTGACACTGTGCCCAAACCTCCGGGAGGTGGCGGCGGAGGCCAGGGACAAGGCCAGGCCAGCCCGGATGGCGAAGGCATGGATGAGTTCGCCTTCCAGATCACCCAGGAAGAGTTCCTCGACTTTCTGTTTGATGATCTGGAGCTTCCCAATCTCGCCCGTAAAAAACTGAAAGACACCGAGGCGTTCAAATACGTTCGCTCCGGTTTTTCAACCCAGGGCATCCCCGCCAAGCTGGACGTGGTTCGCTCATTGCGGGGCGCCCATGCCCGACGCCTTGGCCTCGGTGGCGCGCGCCGCAAGAAAATCCGCCGAATGGAGGAAGAGCTGGCCGCACTGAGAAGTGCACCGGAGGATCTGGACCCGGCGTTCAGCCACGAGGACCAGATCAAAGCCCTGGAGGATGAAATTGCCGATCTCAAGGCCAATGTCCGGCGCATTCCGTTCATTGACGAGATTGACCTGCGTTACCGCCAGCACATCAAGAAGCCACAACCGGCCACCAGCGCCGTGATGTTTTGCCTGATGGATGTGTCCGGGTCGATGACCCAGATGCACAAGGACATCGCCAAACGCTTCTTTATTCTGCTGTATCTGTTCCTGAAGAAGAACTACAAGAAGATCGAAGTGGTCTTCATCCGCCACCACACCAGCGCCAAGGAAGTGGACGAGGAAGAGTTCTTCTACTCCCGGGAAACCGGCGGCACGATCGTATCCAGTGCTCTGAAACTGATGCACAAGATCATCGAGTCCCGCTACTCCCCTGCGGAGTGGAACATCTATGCCGCCCAGGCTTCGGACGGTGACAACTGGAACGATGACTCTCCCATCTGCAGCAAGTTGCTGGCCGACAGCATCCTGCCTTTGGTGCAGTACTACGCCTATGTGGAGATCACGCCCCAGGATCACCAGATGCTGTGGTACGAATACGAGAAGATTCAGGAGCGGTTCCCGCAGAGCTTCGCGCTGCAGCAGATTGCCGATCCTGGTGAAATTTATCCGGTCTTCCGCCAGCTGTTCGAGAGGAAAGCCGCATGACTGACACCATCGACAGACCCAACGAGCCGAAAACCCGGGAACCCATATCCACCAGTTCCGAGTGGACCTTCCCGCTGATCGAGAAATACGACAAGGAAATCGCCAAATGCGCGGCAGAGTTCGGCCTCGACACCTACCCCAACCAGGTGGAGGTGATCAGCGCCGAACAGATGATGGACGCCTACAGCTCCGTCGGCATGCCCGTGGGCTACCACCACTGGTCCTTCGGCAAGCAGTTCCTGTCTACCTCAAAAGGGTATCAGCGGGGGCAGATGGGCCTTGCCTACGAGATCGTGATCAACTCCGATCCCTGCATTGCCTACCTGATGGAGGAAAACACCCTGCCCATGCAGGCGTTGGTGATTGCTCATGCGTCCTATGGCCACAACTCTTTCTTCAAAGGGAATTATCTGTTCCGCACCTGGACGGATGCCAGCGCAATCATCGATTATCTGGTGTTTGCCCGTCACTACGTATCGGAATGTGAGGAACGCTACGGGCTGGATGCCGTGGAGGAAATCCTGGACTCCTGCCATGCCCTGATGAACTACGGGGTCGACCGCTACAAGCGCCCGGCGCCGATCTCTGCGGCAGAGGAGGCACGCCGGCAAAAAGAACGGGAAGAGTACCAGCAACGCAGGCTGAATGACCTGTGGCGTACCATTCCGAAGATGGGCGAGGACGACGACCCCGTCAAGCGCAAGCAGCGCTATCCGGAAGAACCGCAAGAGAACATTCTCTACTTCATCGAAAAGAATGCACCGCTGCTGGAAACCTGGCAGCGGGAAATCATCCGTATCGTTCGCAAACTGGGCCAATACTTCTACCCACAACGCCAGACCCAGGTCATGAACGAGGGCTGGGCCACCTTCTGGCACTACACCCTGCTACACAGAATGTACGACAAGGGCTTGGTGAACGACGGTTTCATGATGGAGTTCCTGCAAAGTCATACGGCCGTGGTTTACCAACCGCCTTTTGACAGCCCCTGGTATTCGGGCATCAACCCCTACACCCTGGGTTTTTCGATGTTTACCGATCTGCGTCGGATCTGTGAGAATCCCACCGACGAGGACCGCGAGTGGTTTCCGGACTTTGCCGGTTCTGACTGGTTGGAAACCCTGCACTTCGCCATGAAGAATTTCAAGGACGAAAGCTTTATCCAGCAGTTCCTGTCTCCAAAGGTGATGAGAGATTTGAAATTCTTTGCCATTCAGAACGATGACGAAGAGGACGTCTATCGGATCACCGCCATTCACGATGACCCGGGCTACCGTAACCTGCGCGAAAAGCTGGCACGGCAATACAACCTGAGCTACCGAGAACCGAATATTCAGGTATGGAACGTGGATGTCAGGGGGGATCGTTCACTCACCCTGCGGCATATTCCCGTCGACCGGGTTCCACTTGGCGACGACACTGACGAGGTTCTTCGCCACGTGCATCGTTTGTGGGGCTTTGATGTCCACCTGGAAAGCGTCGAAAACGGCGTGGTCATGGAAGAATGCCACTGCCCGCAACGGGAGCTGGATGACGCGGATTAGTCGCGGCCATTGATCATCAGAATGCCCACTCCAGCCCGGCATAAAAGGTTCTGCCGGGCGCAGGCTCATAGTAGCCCCGGTCTTCTATGGGCCTGTCCACGTTGGCATTAATGCGGATATTGCTGAAGTAGTCCTCATCCAGAAGATTGCGGATACCGCCGTAGACGCTGAATTTTTGACTGCCCACGCGAACGCTGTCACCGGCCCGAATCCCCAGCAGCCAGTAATCGCTGACCCTGGTTTGGTTGCTGTTCTCAGCGTACAGGTCACCCACGTACTGCCACTCCAGGGCAGCAAACCGTTGCCCGTCACCACGCCACTCCACTTCCGTAACCCATTGCTCCTGCGGTAACCCCGGCAGGCGATTGCCATCGGCGTCATTGCCCTGCTCGTCGGTAAAGTCCTTAAGCGTGTAGTCCGCGAGGGTCACGGCACTGGTTACCCGCCAGGTATAGGAGATATCCCACTTCAGGCCGAGCTCTACCCCATTCCGTTCCGTGCGGCCGGCGTTTTCGTAAAAGGTACGGTTATTGATCTCATAGGGCAGGATTTCGTCGTCCACCCGGATGGAGAACAGTGCCAGGTCATAACGGACCCCCTGCCCCAGGCTGCCGCGTATACCGACTTCCCGGTTAAGCGCCTGCTGGGGCTCAATGTCTGGATTGAAGCCACCGCTGCCGTCGGGATTGGCAAACTCCGTGAAGGTGGGTGCTTCAAAGGCCGTGCCCACCGTGGCGTAGAACTGCTGGCGTGGCGCCAACCGATAGCTGACTCCTGCAAAACCACTGAATTCCCGATAGGTGCGGCTGCCGGAATCGTCTCCGTCACTGATCCTGTGGTCATCCACCGACAGCCGCAGGCGATCAAACCGGGTGCCCAGAGACACGTTCAGGCGCTCCGTCAATGCCAGGTCACCCTGGGCAAACACCGCGGCGGTAGTGCCGTTCTGGGTTTCGTCCTGGGTTTGTCCGGTGACATCACCGTTAAACGACACCGAATAGCGCCGGCGTTCATCAACCTGGCGATGAAGGTCAACGCCCACCACCCAGGTCAGCGGAAGGCCCGCTACCTCGCTGCCCTGCTGGTAATCCGTACTGACGCCGTAGAACTGCCGGTCGTAGGCAATTCGGCTGGGGCCGGGAAACGGCAGTTGCTGGGCAAAATCACGGTGCGTAAAAAAGGTACTAACGGCCAGGTCCCCAGTACCCATCTCGGCGGTTTCATACAGCAACCCAAGCGTCTGCTGGTCAACGTCCTGGCCGGCGTCGAGCCGTTCGGCATTGGCCGTCGCCTGGCGGCGATCCTGTTCCACTTGGCTCGCTGTCAGGCCGGCGGGGTCTTCTGCTTTTGGCGTGTGCAAGGCATTGAAGGTGGCCGTTAAACGCTGCCCGGCTCCCCAACCATGAGACACCCGCCCATTGAAAAGGCCTTTCTCAACCTGGCTCTGATCGCGGTAACCGTTGTAGTTAAGCCAGGACGCAGTTGCGATGCCACTCGTCGCCCCCTCACTTCCGTTGGCCTGGAACGTGGTTTTGTAATAGTCGTTGCTTCCCACATCCTGACTTAGGCGCGCGCCCGGCGGCATTTCGTCTCCACGGGCCGTGGTAATGTCGATCACCCCACCGGAGGCGTTACCGTACTGAACCGACGACGGCCCGCGAATCACTTCAATGCGCTGTGCCGAGTCCAGGTCCACCGCATCAATCTGAGACTGCCCATCGGGCAACGTGTAGGGGATGCCATCCACCTGTATACGAATGCCGCGAATGCCGAATGGCGCCCGGGCACCAAAACCACGGGTGGACAGCCGCAGATTCTGGGCGAAGTTGTAGCGGTTCTGGAAGAACAGGCCAGGGACAGTATCCAGGGACTCGTCCAGTTGCAGCCTCTGCTGGCCCTCCTGGATGTCCGGGGCATTGGTCACGGACACCGCAGCGGGGGTCTCGTAGAGGTCTCTCTCAAGGCGGGGCGACGTCACCTTGATGACATTGTCTTGCGACTCCACGCTTTGCTGCGCATTGGCGGTGCCCCATGTTCCAGCGAATATCAGCGCCGAAAAGACCACGATCAACATTCTGATAATGACCACTTTACCTCCTGCTGCCGGGTTAAATACCGAGTAAATCCACCAACCAGGGCACAATCAATGCCGTCGCAAACGCCGACAGCGCCATCGCCAGCCCCGAAAAAGCGCCCATCTGGGAACTGACCTGAAATGCCCGTGCTGTGCCAATGCCATGGGCCGCCACACCCATGGCGATGCCTTTCACACTGTCGTCGGTGATACGCATCCATTCAAACAGTTTGGTACCGAGCACCGCACCGACAATACCAGTGGCCACCACCAGAACGGCGGTCAGGGACGGAATGCCGCCGATGGTTTCGGAGATCCCCATGGCAACCGGCGCCGTGGCGGATTTGGGCGCCAGGGACACCTGAATCTCAGTGGAGCCGCCAAGAAGCCAGGCAAGCCCAATGGAGCTGCCCGCTGCAATCACAACACCACACACCAGGGAAATGGATACCGGCAACCAGAGTTGGCGCAGCCGGGAAAACTGCTGGTAAAGGGGAACCGCCAGCGCCACCGTGGCAGGCCCCAACAGGAAGTGAACGAACTGCCCGCCTTCGAAGTACTCCTCGTAGGAGGTACCAGTGAGCATCAACAGGGCAATCAGCATCGCCACTGAGGTAACCACCGGATTGGCCAGGGGGCTGGAGTTGGACTTGAGATAGAGCCGATAGGCAAGGCCATAGGCCACCAGCGTAATGGTCAGGCCAAGCAACGGCGACGTTGAAAGATAAACCCAGATATCACGAATGACCGGCTCATTCATCCCGCTGCCCTCCCGCATTTTCGGGTCGGGCAAACCATCGCGAGGTTACCTGCATAATGCCGGCGGTGGCGACCATGGTGATAATAGTGGAGAGAAACAGGGCCAGCGTGATCGGCAGCCACTCATCCGCAATCCGGCTAAAATGACTCATCATGCCAACACCCGCCGGCACGAACAGTAGCGACAGATGGCTGAGCAATGCGCTGGAAGCGTTCTCAAGTGGCTCTGGCGTGGCGCCCCGAATCATCAGCGTCAGGAACAACATCACCATACCCAGCACGGGCCCTGGAATCGGCAGAGAGAGAAGACGAACAGTGACTTCCCCTACCAACTGATACACCAGCAGCAGGGTTATTCCGTTGAGAAAATTCATGGTGGCAGCTCCCGACAGAAAAAACGGCCCAAGTCAGGAGCATAGCCACTAAGCGGCCCCTTGCCTACCCGGCCTTGGTCTCTGTGCGCGGCGGGGTGGTGGTCGTGATGGTAGTCGCGGGAATCACTTTCCGGCCATAGGCCGCCAGCAGGAAACCGATCGGGAACATCAGCACGCCGTATACCGCCGCGGGAATCGACATGGTGCTGGACTCCAGCAGCGTCAGCGTTACCAACAGGGCAATGGTGCTGTTTTTGATGCCCAGCTCCACGGCAACTGCAATGGATTCGCGCTGGGTCAGGCCCACGACGCGGCCCGCCAGGAGCCCCAGGAATATACCGGCAATGTTCAACAGGAGGGTTGCCGGGCCGGCCTGTCGCAGCAGGTCCCAGATCTGGTCGCGCACGCCCCAGATCAGACCGACAACCAGCAACGCCAGAACCACACCCCCGAACACGCTGACTGCGCTTTCAGCACGGCGTGAGAGCTCTGGTGCCCGGGTACGGAAGATCATCCCAATCGCCACAGGAAACAGGACAATCCCCACCAGCATGCCTACCGTTCTTCCCACCGGCAGCGTGATGGACTCCTCCGTGCCGGCATAGAGTTGAAGCGCATAGTTGGTGAACAACGGCAGAGTCACGATGGTTATAAGACTGGCCGTGACCGTCAACACGATCGACAGGGCAATGTTCCCCCGGGACAGCAACACGAACAGGTTGGAGGTAGTGCCGCCCGGACAGGCCGCAATGATCACCAGCCCCACGGCAATGGCCGATGACAGGTCGAGCATGGAGGCAATGGCAAAGGCCACCATGGGCATGAGCAGTATCTGGGCAACGGTACCCACCACCATCCCTTTTGGATACACAGCCACTTGGCGGAAGTCCCTGACCGTCAGGGTCATACCTATACCGATCATGATAATAAACAGGGCAATCGGCAGCCCCGCAGAGATCAGTGGACTCGATTCCACAAAGCCTCCAAGGATTGTTGTTGTGATTAGATTAGCCAGCTAGTGAAAATAGCATAAGCCACCGAAAAAGAGTGAATGTGGATTCGCAACAACATGTAATTGCAGGAAGGACAGGAATGGGATTGCGCGCAAAAACCTGAACCTTTCAACCTGCTTGTTCGTGTGATTGTCCTGGTTGTTGCGTATACTTTCGAACAACAACTATACGAATCCAAACGCATCAGATTCAGTGCAGTTTGGCAGCTTCATAAAGCAAGAGGACGATCAATGAAACGCCTGGGCACACTAGACGCTTCCTGGTTGGCGGTGGAATCGGAAGACACCCCGATGCACGTCGGCAACCTGCAGATTTTTTCACTACCGGAAGATGCTCCGGAGACGTTTCTAAGAGACATGCTCGCCCGCATGAAAGCCGATGCCGATGTAGCGCCGCCCTGGTGCTACAAGCTCGCCTTTTCGGGGTTCCTGGGCCGCCTGGTCGCCCCGTCCTGGAAGGTCGACAAGAAGCTGGATCTCGACTACCACGTTCGACACTCGGCGTTGCCGCGCCCCGGCAGTGAACGGGAACTTGGCATCCTGGTATCCAGGCTGCATTCCAACCCGCTGGATTTCTCCCGCCCGCTGTGGGAATGCCACATTATCGAGGGCCTGGAGAACAACCGTTTTGCCCTCTACACCAAGATGCATCACTCCATGATTGATGGCATCAGCGGTGTTCGGCTGATGCAGCGGGTGCTCAGCAAGGACCCCGGTGAGATTAATATGCTGCCGCCATGGTCGGTACGCCCGGAACGGACACGGGGCAGCAAGACAGATTCCGAAGCCAGCATTTCAGCCGCCCTGTCCCAGGCCATGGAAGCCCTGAGAATTCAGGCCGACATGGCACCGAGGCTCTGGAATGCGATGAACCGCCTGATCCAGTCCGCACGGCACCCGGAAGAGGGGCTGACCGCGCCCTTTGCCGGCCCGGTTTCCGCCCTCAATCACCGGGTCACCGGCCAGCGGCGGTTTGCCACCCAGCACTACCAGCTCGAGCGGATCAAACAGGTCGCCCAGGCGTCCAACGGTTCCCTGAACGACATTGTGCTCTACCTCTGTGGCACTGCCCTGCGCCGCTTTCTTGTTGAACAGGATGGTTTGCCGGATACGCCACTCACCGCCGGAATTCCGGTGAATATCCGCCCCTCCGACGACCAGGGCACGGGTACCCAGATCAGCTTCATGATTGCCTCACTGGCGACCGACGAAGCCGACCCCCTCGAGCGACTGAAGAGCATCAAACACTCTACCCGCAGGGCCAAACAACACCTTCAGAAACTGCCGCGTAAAGCCCTGACCCAATACACCATGCTGCTGATGTCGCCCTACATCCTGCAGTTGATGTCAGGCCTGGGCGGGCGAATGCGCCCGGTGTTCAACGTGACCATCTCCAACGTGCCAGGGCCAGGGGAAACCCTCTACTATGAAGGAGCACGACTGGAGGCGATGTACCCGGTTTCGCTTATTGCCCACGGCGGTGCGCTCAACATTACTTGCCTGAGCTACGCCGGCTCGCTCAACTTCGGTTTCACGGGCTGCCGCGATACGTTGCCCAGTATGCAGAAGCTGGCGGTCTACACCGGTGAGGCTTTGGATGAACTGGAAAGCCTGGTTTCGCCACCACCGAATCAGACCAAATCCAACGCTCGAAAGGCGCCTCGCAAAAAGACTGCGGAAAAGAGCTAACAGGGCTCCGATGCCCGTGGGGCTGAGTTACTCAATGGTCTCCAGGTGTCGCTGCAATGCGGTCGGATCCGGTAATACAATCCGGCCGTAAGCCAGCTCCAGCAGCCCTGAACGCTCAAAGTCTTTAATCCACTTATGCACGCCCTGGCGGGTCATGCCCATCATATTGGCAATGTGCTCGCGGGTGATCCAGATCGTGACCGGGTCAGTGCCGACGTCGCCATTGCCCTGGATTTCCGCCAGAAACAACAGTCGTCGCCCTATCCTGGCGGCAACACCTCGTAGTGCATCATCCTCAATAATGGACATAGCGGCCCATAGCCGTCGGCTGACCATATCAAGAATAACCGGGTAGCCTTCCGGGTATGTCGCCATGAGTTCGCGAAATGCCTCGCCCGGTATTTCTATCAGCGTTACGGCCTCGTGGGCAGTAGCGCCGTATACCCGTCGCATCCCAGGAGAAAACACTGAATCTCCGAACCAGGTACCCGCGCTGAACATGATCAGGGTGGCTTCCCGACCTGCAGGGTTCACAGAACTGATGCGAACCACCCCGCTGGCAATGATGTTGAGGGTCGATATTGCCGAACCTTTACTGTAGATGAGTTCGTTAGCCTCAAAACGGCGAATCCGTGCGATACCTTCCAGGTCATCAATCGCCGACTCTGAAAAGCCGGAGAATAAAGGGCAGCGGGCAAGGACAGTCTTGATATTCTTCATGGGAAGGAATTGTAAACGATTTGACAGTCTTCGCCGATCACTCGCACCTACACTCAATGAATGGCTAAACACTCACCACAACAAGAACACCCGATTTGAGAGGCCGCACCATGTCCGAACAACTTTCAATTCCGTCAAAAAGAGATCAGGTCAGCAAGGAAGAATGGCAGCTCCGAGTCGACCTCGCCGCGGCCTATCGTCTGGTCGCCCTGTACGGCTGGGACGATCTGGTATTCACCCATATCTCCGCACGGATACCCGGTGACGAGCACCACTTTCTTATTAATCCATACGGTATGATGTTCGAGGAAATTACAGCCTCCAGCCTGGTGCGAGTGGATCAGGACGCCAACAAGATCAACCCCGACGACTTCGATATCAATCCCGCGGGTTTTACCATCCATAGCGCCATCCACCAGGTCAGGGACGATGCCGCCTGCGTCATGCATTTGCACACCACCGACGGTATTGCTGTATCCGCCCAACAGGAGGGCCTGCTGCCGCTATCCCAGCAGAGCCTGTTTGCACTGGCGAGCCTGTCGTATCACGACTATGAAGGTGTGGCGCTAAGGGAAGACGAGAAGGCCCGCCTGCAAAAGGATCTCGGTAATACCAATTTCATGATTCTTCGCAACCACGGCCTGCTGACCACCGGCTCCAGTATTCCCGATGCCTTCCTGGCCATGTACATACTGCAAACGTCCTGTCAGATTCAGATCAGGGCACTGTCGGGCGATCGCCCACTGACGCCAATTCCTGCCGGCATTGTGGATACCATCCGGCAACAGGCGGATCAGGTGACCAAAGGCCTGGGCGGCAAGCTGGCCTGGCCGGGCCTGCTACGCAAGCTCGACCGCATTGATGCCAGTTTCCGGGAATAAGGGGGAGAACAGTATGAACCAACCGACAAAGAACCAGGCCACGTTTACTCATATGAAAGACGGCAAGGCCGAAGACTGGCAGGTCATCGCGTCGTCTTTCGGGGAATTCGCCAAAGGCCTGCCAGATCGAATTCTATCGCACCTCAAAATGCTGGAGGGCGACTTTGGTGGTTTTCCGGTTGACCGGCTGACGCACTGCCTGCAAACGGCTACCCTGGCACACCGGGACGGGAAGGACGACGAGTATGTGGTTTGCGCTCTGCTACACGACATCGGTGACACCCTGGGCACCTACAACCATGCGGATGTCGCCGCAGTGCTACTGGAACCGTTCGTCAGCGACGCTAATTACTGGATGGTAAAACACCACGCCATCTTTCAGGGCTACTTTTTCTTTCACTATCTCGGTATGAACCGGGATATGAGAGACCAGTACCGGGACCATCCACACTTCGAACGCACCATCGAGTTTGTTCACAAGTATGACTCACCCGCGTTCGACCCTGATGCGGAAACGCTACCGCTTTCCTACTTCGAGCCCATGGTGCAACGGGTGTTCGCTCAGCCTGTGCGATCCCTCTACAAGGAGGCCGAAAGCGTCATGTGACCCGGAACACAACGTGGGCTCAGGACTGACTCTTCCAGTTGGCTGCGCCCACAAATATCAGCTGTAGAAAGCGTGCGGTTCGCTGCCGCACCTGTTCTTCCTGATAGTCGTCGTCGGGAGAAATCCCCAGGATGTCCGTCAGGCTGAAGGCCACACTGCGCACCACCAGGTCGCAGGTCATATCCAGGTCGGCATCGCTCAGGTGATCCGCCACTTTCAGACGCCGAAGATCATTGGCCAGTTCGCTGGCAAAATAACGCATTTCGCTGCGGATGCCTTCCTGTACCGCCCGGCTCTCCCCCGCCAGCCCCTGGGCCATAAACATGAAAAAGCTGCGATTATTGCGGGCATGGGAGATAAAAATACCGACTGATTCGTCGATCAGTTTGTCCGCCTGCAATACGTTCGCCCGCGCCTCGCGCATCATCCGTCGAAGCACCAGCCCCAATTCGTCCACCAACTGCAGCCCAAGGTCATCCATGTTGCGGAAGTGCCGGTAAAAAGACGTCGGCACCACGCCTGCCTGTCGGGTGACTTCGCGGATGCCCAGGCTGGCAAAATGCCGCCCCTTTCCCACCAGGGCCAATGCCGCGTTCATCAGTTTCTCGCGGGTTTCACCCGGCTTACGTCGTTGTTTTTCTGCCATCGCCTGGAACTAGCTCATCGGTTGATCACAAGCCAACAAGTGTACACAGGCCCACACTAAAAATAACCCGAACTTGTCATTACAGGACAATGTTAGTGGCTTGATTGCCGCCTAACACCTCGGTGTGTACAGTCGTACACATTAGTGAACACTTGTACACATCAGTACAAAGGAGAGCAATCATGATATCTGTACTGGAAAAGTCACCGACCCTGCACTGGCTGGGCAGGCAGCTTTTTAACCGGGACGACCCGGCTGCCTTTTTTGATCCCCTGCTGGAGCGCATCAACCCGATGTGGGTACGGCAATACACGCCGGCCAGGGTGAAGGCCATCTACAACGAAACCGCCGACACCAAAACCTTTGTCCTGGCGCCGGCCGGCCGCTGGAAAGGCTTTGCCGCCGGCCAGCACGTCAATATTGGCATCAATGTCGACGGCGTGCGTCGCAACCGAACCTTCAGCCTCTCCAGTTCGCCCATTCAATGGCGCGCAGACGGCACCGTCACCCTGACCATCAAACGGCTTCCCGGTGGCCTGGTGACCAACTGGATGCACGACCACCTGGAGCCAGGCGCTGTCATCGGGCTGGGCGAGGCGTTCGGCGACTTCCAGATTCCCGATCCGCAGGAGCCAGCCCTGTACATCGCCGGTGGCAGCGGCATCACCCCGGTGCTGAGCCAGCTGGAAACCATGGCGGCATCAGACTATCGGGCACCGGTGACCCTGCTGTATTTCGTGCGCACCCAGGCCGATGTGATTGCTGCTGAAAAGCTGCACGCGCTGGCCAGTCGCTGGCCGGCCTTCACCCTGAAGGTGTTTGCCACCAGCGACACCCACCCGCCCCAGTTCCTCAGCGAGCAACACCTGGATGAGGTTCCCGGCATTGCGGCCCGGCGGTGCTATCTCTGCGGGCCGAAAGGGCTCATGGATCTGGCCAACGATCTCCTGTATCGGCGGGGGATTGGCGAAGACCGCATTCACAGCACCTTCTTCTCCGCACCGTCCGCAAATCTCGACACCGAGTCCCTCGGAGGAGCGGTGCATTTCCAACGCAGCAACCTGGATGTCTCGTCCGAAGGCGATGCGGTGCTGCTGGACATTGCCGAGGCCGCGAAACTCTCGCCACGCTACGGCTGCCGCATGGGCATCTGTCACCAGTGCAGTTGCCGCAAGACCAGCGGCACTGTGATCAACCGCCTGACCGGGAAAGCCTCCGGCCCGGGCGAGGAAACCATTCAGCTTTGTGTGTCTGTTCCGAGCGGGCCGGTGTCTGTTGAACTCTGACCGGCCGCACCACAACGCCTGAACCCATTATTGGCAGACATGGTTCGACCATTCTGCAAGGAGTCACCATGAAAACGATGAACGAAACACAACTGAAAGAGCTTGAAAACGACCTGGACACCATTCGTGATCAGGTGATCTCCGATCTTGGCGAACGGGATGCACGTTACATCCGCAGGATCGTTCGGCTTCACCGATCCCTGGAAATCGGTGGCCGGGTGCTGATGCCCTTCGGGTTTATCCCACCCGTGTTCCTGGCCGCCACCACGGCGCTGGGTATCTCCAAGATTATCGAAAACATGGAGATCGGCCACAACGTCATGCACGGCCAGTACGACTGGATGAACGACCCGTCGCTCCACTCGCAGACCTATGAATGGGATACGGTGTGCACTGGCGATTCCTGGCGCCGCACCCACAACTACGAGCACCACACCTACACCAATATTATTGGCAAGGACCGGGACTATGGCTATGCGCTGCTGCGCCTGAGCGACGACGACAAATGGAAGCCGGCCCATAGCTTGCAGCTCATCAACTATATCCTGCTGAGCGTGTTCTTCCAGTGGGGCGTGGGGCTGCATGAGCTGGAGTCTGAACGAATCCGCCGCCGGGAAATCTCGGTACGGGAAAAGATTCCGTTCCTGAAGGACTTCTTCCGCAAGGGCGGCCGTCAGGCCTTCAAGGACTATGTGTTCTTCCCGCTGATCACCTTTCCGGTGGCTCCGGTGGTACTGGCAGGCAACATTGGCGCCAACCTGATCCGTAACCTGTGGTCGTCCACGGTCATTTTCTGTGGCCACTTTACCCAGGATGCGGAGACGTTCACCGAACAAGAGTGCGAAGGAGAAAGCAAGGGGCACTGGTACCTGCGCCAACTGACAGGCTCCAGCAACTTTACCGGCAGTAAGTGGGTGCACCTGCTGAGCGGCCATCTGAGCTATCAGATTGAACACCATGTGTTCCCGGACTTGCCGGCCCACCGCTACCCCGAAATGTCGGAGAAAGTTCAAGCGGTGTGTAAAAAGCACGGCATTCCCTACAACACTGGCACCTTCGCCAAACAGTATTCAACCGTGCTGAAACGCATTTTCGGCTATTCACTGCCGGACCGGATGCGCAACCGGCTGCTACCGGAATTCAGCAACCGGGCCTTGAGTTAAGCGATCTGCAAAAGTCGTAGCAACTGAGGGCGATGCTGGTCGTGAATAATATCGGCCAGCGTGTATCGGTCCAGCACTTCCAGGAATGCCGTCAAGGCCTCGCCAAACATTGATTTCAACCCACAGACCGGCGTGATGCGGCAGGCATTCCTGGAGGAAAAGCACTCCACAACACTGAGATCCTGTTCGGTTTCCCTGACCAGGATGCCAACATTAATGTCCTCCGGCGCCATTTGCAGGCGCATCCCTCCTTTCTTGCCACGGACGGTTTCGATGTAGCCCTTCTTGTTGAGTTGATGAACGACTTTCATCAGGTGATTCTTGGAGATCTCATAGCTGTCGGCGATCTGTTGAATGGTCGCCAGCTCTTCACCCTGGACCGCCAGGTAAACCAGAACACGCAGGGAGTAATCGGTGTAACGGGTGATGTGCATTCATCAACTCCAATAAGTCATCGATATCAGGTTCACACCGAAAGTGGCTAAACCGATACTTGTATACGCAGGATTCATGAAACCGGTTCTTATGCCCGAATGGTTCTTTTGTCGATATTGGGTTGGGTTATTCGCCACACATTGGTTATGCTTGTTGTATACAAAGCCAGACGGGGAACTTACCCATGCCCAACGCCGCGCTGACAGACCGTTTTGGTCGCACCGTCAACTATGTGCGTCTGTCCGTCACAGACCGCTGCGATTTCCGGTGCGTGTACTGCATGGCCGAGGAGATGACCTTCCTGCCACGGCAGCAGGTGCTGACGCTTGAAGAGATTGCCCAGGTGGCAAAGACCTTCGTATCCCTGGGCACCGAAAAGATTCGGTTGACCGGGGGAGAGCCGCTTGTCAGACGGGGCATTCTGGAACTGGTCAAGGAAATCGGCACATTTGGCCTACGGGACTTCGCCATGACCACCAATGGCAGCCAGTTGCCCACCATGGCAGAGCCACTGCGCAAGGCCGGGCTCAAACGATTGAATATCAGCCTGGATTCCCTGGATGCCGAGAAATTCAGCCGCATCACCCGCACCGGCCGGCTTGCCCAGGTTCTTGATGGTATAGACGCTGCAAAAGAGGCGGGGTTTGAGGGCATCAAACTCAATACCGTTGTCATGAAAGGTGGCAACGACCAGGAAGTACCAGAGCTGGTTGAGTTTGCCCGCAAAAAGAAAGTGGACATTACCTTCATTGAGGAAATGCCACTGGGTGAAATTTCCGATCATGATCGTGGTCAGGTGCTGTGCACCAGCGACGAAGTGCGCGATATCATCAGCCAGCGCCATGAGCTGGTTCCCACACCGGAAGATTCCGGCGGCCCCGCCCGCTACTACCGCATGCCGGACAGCGACATTCGGGTCGGTTTCATCTCGCCCCATTCCCACAATTTCTGCTCTACCTGCAACCGCGTTCGGGTCACGGTGGAAGGCCGTCTGCTGCTATGCCTGGGCAACGAGCATTCCGTTGATCTGCGCCGCGTGCTGCGCGGCCACCCGGAAACCGATGACAAACTCCGTGAAACCATCATCAACGCCATGGACCTGAAACCGGAGCGCCATCACTTTTCCAGCGAGGGTGACGTTCAGATTCTTCGGTTTATGAATATGACCGGCGGCTAGCTTCCAGCTGAACCAGCCTTGCGCCGCTGGCGTATCCTTCGTACCACATCGTGGCGATCATGGGTGATTGCTGCCCCAGGTATGGAGGTCGTTTCCCGCTATGTCCAATCTGATTCTGATACTCGGTGACCAGCTGACCACCGCCATCAGCGCACTCGACAACGCTGACAGAAAACGAGACAGAATCGTGATGGCAGAGGTCCACGACGAGGCCAGCTACACCAATCACCACAAGAAAAAACTGGTTCTGCTGTTCAGCGCCATGCGCCATTTCGCACAGCGGCTGGAGGATGATGGCTGGCAGGTTCACTACCAGACTTACCACCCCGATAACGAAACCCGAAATCTCGAGTCTGTCATCGCCAATCAGCTCAAGGAAACCGGCGCTGACAGGGTGATCACGACAGAGTGCGGCGAGTGGCGATTGCACGAGCAGGTTAGCCATTGGCATAAGCGCCTGGGTGTGCCGGTCGAGATCCGGCCGGATACGCGTTTTATCGCCAGCAAGCAGGCGTTTTCGGACTGGGCAGAGGGGCGTAAACAGCTGCGAATGGAATTCTTCTACCGGGAAATGCGACGAAAAACCGGTTTGTTGATGACGCCAGATGGCAAGCCTGAGGGCGGCGAATGGAATTTCGACGCCGACAACCGCCGTAAGTGGACGGGAAAACCGGCGGCTCCGGCTCCCTACCGCGTTGAGCCCGACAAGGTGACTCGGGAGGTGATTGAGTTGGTAGAGCAACACTTTACCGAACACTTCGGCACCACAGAGGATTTTCACTTTGCCGTCACCCACGAGGACGCAGAGCAGGCATTGGAGTACTTCATCGATTTCGCCCTGCCCTGTTTCGGCGACTTTCAGGATGCCATGTCCGACAATGAAGACTGGCTGTTCCACTCCATCCTGTCGCCCTACATCAATTGCGGCTTGCTGGATCCACTGGCCGTCTGCGAGGCCGCCGCACAGGCCTGGTATTCGGGGCGTGCGCCGATTAACGCAGTGGAGGGCTTTATCCGCCAGATCCTGGGATGGCGTGAGTTTGTGCGGGGTATCTACTGGTTGCATATGCCAGGGTACGCACAGGAAAACCGGCTCGGTAATACCCGTTCCCTGCCCTGGTTCTACTGGACCGGGAACACCAGGATGCGCTGCATGCACAAGGCCATTGATGCCACTCGTCGCAACGCCTATGCACATCATATCCAGCGGCTGATGGTGACCGGTAATTTTGCGCTGCTGGCCGGCGTCAAGCCGGAGGAGATCTGTGACTGGTACCTGGCCGTGTATGCCGATGCCTACGACTGGGTGGAGCTACCCAACGTGCTGGGCATGGTGATGCACGCAGACGGTGGCTATCTGGGATCGAAACCCTATGCCGCCAGCGGCAAATACATCCAGCGCATGTCGGACCACTGCAGCAACTGCCACTACAAGGTCAACAAGGCCACGGAAGACGACGCCTGCCCGTTCAATGCGCTCTATTGGCATTTCATCAATCGTCATCGGGCAGACTTTGCCAGCAATCCGCGCATGGGCATGATGTACCGCAACTGGGACAAGCAGAAACCAGAAAGGAGGGAGGCGCTGCTCCAGCGTGCCGACAACTTGCTGGCACACCTGGAGCAACTCTGAAAACGGAGAGGGGCTGGCGCGACTATGGGCGGATGCGCTTCTCGCTGTCCGGGTCGAAAAACACGACCTTTCTCATGTCGAACATCAGCTCCGCTTCTTCACCCCAGTTCACCGGGTGTTCCGCATCCAGCCGGCACTGCACATCAACATTGTTAAGGCGAATCACGGCGAGGATGTCCGGCCCGGTGGGTTCGGTCACCTCCACCGTAAACCGGCTCTCGGCCACCATCTGGCTATCCCTTTTCTGTTCATCTGGCTGGCTTATGTGCTCCGGTCGGATGCCGAGTACCACCTGTTTACCGGCCCAGCCCTTCAGGTAATCCGGCACTGGCAGGGCAAGTTTCCGGCCATCGCTACCCTCAACGTTGACCACCAGGCCTGATCCAGCCTGCTCTACCGTCACATTGATAAAACTCATGGACGGCGAGCCCATAAAGCCCGCCACAAACAGGTTCTCCGGCGTGTCGTACACTTCCTTCGGCGTGCCCAGTTGCTGCAGTTCGCCGTCTTTGAGCACCGCGATCCGGTCCGCCAGCGTCATGGCTTCGATCTGGTCGTGGGTCACGTACACAATGGTGGTTTTCAGGCGCTGGTGCAGCTTCTTGATTTCGGTGCGCATTTCCACCCGCAGCTTGGCGTCCAGGTTGGACAACGGCTCATCGAACAGATAGATCTTCGGCCTGCGAGCCAGGGCGCGCCCCATGGCGACTCGCTGCTGCTGACCGCCTGAAAGCCGGGCTGGTTTTTTGTCCAGCAATGCGGAAATCTGCAACAGGTCGGCCACCCGCTCCACTTCCTGCTGGATCTCGTCTTTCGGCATGCCGCGGATTTTCAGGCCGAAGGCAATGTTCTCGCGCACCGACATGGTGGGGTACAGCGCGTAGGACTGGAACACCATGGCGATGTCCCGGTCCTTGGGCTCCATGTTGGAGATGTCGTTGCCATCCACCACGATTGAGCCGCCGGTAATGGTTTCCAGGCCGGCGATGCTGTTCATCAGGGTCGACTTGCCGCAGCCGGACGGCCCAACGAGGGTCAGGAACTCACCGGATGCAATGTCGATGTTGATGCCCTTGAGGGTCTCATCGAGGGCCCCCGGGTATGTCTTGCGGATGTCCCGCAGTTCAAGTTGTGACATGTTGTTTTACCCTTTAACGGAGCCGGCCGTCAGGCCGCGTATAAAGTACTTGCCGGCCACGATGTACACCACCAGCGTTGGCAGGGCGGCAATCATGGCGGCGGCCATATCCACGTTGTATTCCTTCACCCCGGTGCTGGTGTTCACCAGGTTATTCAGGGCCACGGTGATGGGCTGGCTGTCGCCACTGGCGAACACCACGCCGAAGAGGAAGTCGTTCCAGATCTGAGTGAACTGCCAGATCAGCGACACCATGAAGATAGGCGTGGACATGGGCAGAAGGATGCGGAAGAAGATGGTGAAAAAGCCGGCGCCGTCGAGCCGGGCCGCCTTCACCAAAGCGTCGGGAATGGCCACGTAATAGTTGCGGAAAAACAGCGTGGTAAAGGCCACCCCGTAGATCACGTGGACCAGCACCAATCCAGCGGTGGTGTTGGCCATGCCCAGCTTGCCAAGGGTGGCCGCCATGGGCAGCAGCACCACCTGGAAGGGCACAAAACAGCCGAACAGCAACATCCCGAACAACAGATCCGAGCCCTTGAATTTCCACTTCGACAGCACGTAGCCGTTAAAGGCACCCAGCAGGGTGGAAATCATCACCGCTGGCACCGTCATCTTGAACGAGTTCCAGAAATACCCTTTCACGCCCTCACACTGCACACCGGTGCAGGCCTCGGACCAGGCCTTGGTCCAACCGATGGTTGTCCAGTCGGTGGGCAGTGCCAACAGGTTGCCAGAGCGGATATCCATGGGCGTCTTGAAACTGGTGATCAACATCACGATCAGCGGAATCAGGTACACCAGGCAGGCCAGAAGCAGCACGCCATAGATGGCAATGCGGCTGGGGCGAAAGCCGGTACGAACCATATCAGTCATGGCGTTTCTCCCTCAGTTCGGAATACAGGTAAGGCACCAGCAATGCCAGAATCGCACCCAGCATCAGCATGGCGCTGGCAGAGCCCAGCCCCATCTGGCCACGGGTAAAGGTATGGGCGTACATGAACACCGCCGGCAGGTCGGTGGAATAGCCCGGGCCACCCGCCGTCATCGCCATCACCAGGTCAAAACTCTTGATAGCAATGTGGGCCAGCACCATCACGGAGCTGAAGAACACCGGCCGCAAGGACGGCAGGATGATTTTCCAGTAGATCACCGGCAGGCTGGCACCATCCACTCGGGCAGCACGGATAATGGATGAGTCGACGCCCCGCAGCCCGGCCAGAAACAGCGCCATCACAAAGCCGGAGGCCTGCCAGACAGCGGCCATCACAATGGTGTAGATGGCGAAGTCGGAGTTCACCAGCCAGTCGAAGCTGAAGGACGTCCAGCCCCAGTCGTGCATCAGTTTTTCCAGGCCCAGGCGCGGGTTAAGAATCCAGCGCCAGACGGTGCCGGTGACAATCATGGACAGCGCCATGGGATAGAGATAAATAGTCCGGATCGCGCCTTCCTGGCGGATGCGCTGGTCCAGAAAGATCGCCAGCACCACGCCGATCAACAGGCAGATGCCGATAAAGAGCCCGCCAAATATCGCCAGATTCCATGAAGCGACGATCCAGCGCTCGCTCTCCATCAGCTTGGCGTATTGCTCAAGGCCGACGAAATTGTAACTGGGCAGGAAGCTGGAATTGGTAAATGACAGCACGCCCGTCCATAGCATGTAGCCATAGATCCCGATGCCAACCAGCAGGAAGGTCGGGGCCACCACCAGTTTGGGCAACCAGCGCTGCAGGCCATCCATCAGGCCAGACGATGCCCTGGCCACCCCGGTGGCGCGACGTTGAGTGTGTTCCATGAGGAATCCCCTGAAGAAACCCGAAGGCCGCCCACCGGGCGGCCTGATACGGCATTACATGGCGGACTGGATGGCGGCTGCCAGCTGGTCCGTGGTTTTTGCCGGGTCCGGGTTGTTGGAGTTTACGAAGTTGGTGACCACATCGAAGATCTGGCCCTGGATGTAGCTGGTGGTCGCCAGGCCGTGGGAGAAGCTTGGCACCAGACCGCCGTCATCCGCGCTGGATTTGAAGGTATCCATCGACGCCTGGGCACAGGTATCGAAATCACTCATGTCCATGTCGGTACGAACCGGGATTGAGCCCTTGTTCTGGTTGAACAGGGTCTGGAATTCCGGTTCCAGGATGGTTCGGGCGAGATCCTTCTGGGCCTTGATGTCCTCCTCCTCGGACAGCGTGAACATCGCGAAGGAATCCACGTTAAAGGTGAACTGGCCTGCGGTGCCCGGCGCCGGTGCGCACAGGTAATCCTCTCCCGGTGTCAGGCCGGCCGCGGTGAATTCGCCCTTGGCCCAGTCGCCCATGATCTGCATGGCCGCCTCACCGCGAATCACCATGCCCGTCGCCGTATTCCAGTCACGGCCCGCGGCATCGTCATCCACGTAGCTCATGACCTTGGCGAACTGTGCGAAGACCTCTTCCATTTTGGCGCTGTTGATCACGTCCATGTCGTGCTCGACAAACGCCTTGCGGTAATCATCGGGGCCCAGCTCAGCCAGCGCCACGGCATCGAATACCGTTGCGTCCTGCCAGGGCTGGCCACCGTGCGCGAGCGGAATATAGCCTTCAGCCTTCAGCTTATCGGCCACTTCAAAGAACTCGTCCAGCGTAGTGGGAACCTCAACACCAACATCTTTCATGACCTCCGGGTTCACCCACAACCAGTTCACCCGGTGGACGTTCACGGGCACAGCCACGTACTCGCCTTCGTATTTCATAACGTCGGAAATCATTGGCGGTATGAGCTGATCCCAGTTCTCCGCCTCAGCGACGCCGTCGAGGCTGGTCAGAAAACCCAGCTCCGCCCATTCACGAATATCCAGGCCCTTGATCTGGGCGGCAGCAGGAGGATTGCCAGAAACGGCGCGGGTTTTCAGGACGGTCATGGCGGCTTCACCACCACCGCCGGCTACGGCAAAGTCTTTCCAGGTGTGGCCCTGCTCTTCCATCATTTTCTTGAGAGCGGCCGCAGCACGCGCTTCACCGCCGGCGGTCCACCAGTGCAGAACCTCGACTTCTCCGGCCTGAACGGCCGCTGTTGGCATCAGGGCGGCAGAGACCGCCAGAGCTGTAAGATGACGCTTGAACGATTTCATATCATGACTCCTTATTCTTGTCGTGGAGACGTTTGTCAGGCTCAGAACCAGACTTCCATCTGGGTACCAAAGGTCCATTGGCTGCCACCAAAGTCTTCCTGCCCCAGGGCATCGCCGCCGTCGTAGCGGTTAAGCTCGTCGTCCCAGGTGGAGTAGGTAGCAAAAACCCGAATTTCCGGGCGGTTCCAGAAGCCGCCTACCTGAGGCTTGAAAGTCGGTGCAATGGTAAAGCGGGCGTAGTCGCCATCCACATCACCACGGCCTTCGTAGCCTTCGGTTTGCAGGTCCATCACCTGCCAGGAGGCTTCGTACTGCATTTCAAAGTTGGCGCCCAGTTCGTTGGCCAGGCGGGTGTTGAAGGTCAGCCATTGGTACTCGGCCCCTTCCACGTAGCGGTCCTTACTGGTTTCTGCCAGGATTGCCGTGGTAGGCCAGCATGGTTTGCACACCTGAGTCAGCGGCCTCCATAACGCCCCCTACGACACGCTCATCGTTATCCGCAGCAGACATACCATTGATCAGCCACTGCACGTTGCCGAAATAATTATTGGCGGTAAGGATGGCTTCGAGATAGGTATCCGGCTCGTTACCCAGCCGACCCACGGCCCCACCAACAGAGCCAGCGGGGGTCAGGTAGGGGCCGCCGGGAGCACTTTTACCATCGCTGTTGAGCAGCAGGCCCGAACGGGCGTAGGTGTTGAAGGAGAAGCCCTGCTCACCCTTGGCATGGGGTTCGACCTCAGCCAATTGTTGCTCCAGGGCGGACAAGCGTTCTTCCACGCTCTCCTGGGCATGCGCCTGGACGGCAAACAACCCCAACGACGCCACGCCTACGGCGGCTGTCAGTCTGTGAAGGGGACTGGCGCCCAGGATCAGGGCAGAACGATACGTTTTATGGGTATTCATAATGACTCCTTGTTTTTGTTGTATTAGCAATATCGGAGTCTATGGCAATACCTCGGGGAGGAACGTATCAAACTGAAAGGCCGATGTAACACGGTTGTTACATGCCACCTCAATGTCGGGGCAGCGTGAGGGTGACGTCCAGGCCACCGCCTGGCCAATTCGCGATTTCAAGGTCGCCACCATGGCTTTGGGCAATGTTACGGGCTATGCCGAGACCAAGCCCATGCCCCCGCCGGTGTTCCTGGCCCAGGCGGTAGTAGGGCTCGAAAATCCGTCCAAGTTCGGCCTCCGGAATACCCGGCCCGTAATCCCTGACGTGGATCGTCAACTGCTCTGGAGAGTCCTCCACACAGATGGTCGCAGAGTCCCCATACTTGACAGCGTTGTCCACCAGGTTACCCAGGCATCGTTTGAGCGCCAGTGGTTTGCCGCGATAAGCCGCGCAGTTTCCTTCCACGACTACCCGCGGGCTCTCTCCTCCATACGCTTCCGCCATTCGCCGTAACATGCCGTCAATATCAACCAACTCCACGTTTTCATGGATGTCGGTGTCCTTCATCCCCTGCAAGGCCCCCTTCACCAGCAATTCCAGCTCCTGAAGGTCGCTCTCGAATCGCTCGCGAATGTCGGCATCGTCAATCAGGTCGGCGCGCAGGCGAAGCCGGGTTATCGGGGTTTTCAGATCATGGGAGATGGCGCGGAACAGCTGATCCCTGTCGCTGATGTAACTTTGTAGCCGCCGATGCATGGTATTGAAGCCACGGGTTACCGCCACAATTTCCGCACTACCCTGCTCTCTCAATGGTGATCGGTGTTCATCCAGTGGCAGGTCCCGCGCTGCCCTGGCCAGCTTGTGCAGTGGTCGGGTCTGGCGACGCACCAGCCAGGCCAGCACCGGGAACAGAACCCCTATCATCACCAGGATAAACACGATCTGCTGGCCCGGGATGCTTTCATCATCCAGCGAGACATAGGGCGCCGGCAACAGCGAAGCCAGGTACAGCCACTCTCCTGTAGCAATCTCCACCTGGGTCACCAGAACAGGTGGTTTGATGGGTTCCAGTGTCAAAGCATAGTGAGCCCAGGATTTCGGCAACGCATCCAATGGCAACTGGGTATTCAGTATTCGCAGATCATCGGGGTGAACAAATTCCACGTGCAGATTGATCGATTTGCCCAACCGGCTTTTCAACACCGCCACGACTTCGTCTGTCACCAGGCGCTTGCGTTCACTGTCAGGCAACGCACGCATATCGATGTGTTTGTCGTTGAGGGAGACAAAAAAGCGGGAGCCTCCCATATCCCGCAGCTGGTCCAGCACGATATGCCGGTATTCCAGTGGCAGAGACTTGAAGAACTGTGTCGTTGCCGCCGCTGATGAGGCCAGGTTGCGGGTGGTGTTCACCAGGCCCTCCACCTGTTGGGCGCGGAATGTGCCTACCCAGATCACACTGGAGGCGACCTGGGCAACGCCCATTGCCAGCAGAGTCAGCAACAGGATGCGTCCGAGAAGCGACGAGGGCACAAGACGCCAGACCTTGCGGCCGGTTTCTACGGCCCCCTCATTATTCCGCGCCATGGGTCACCGTTGCCGCCAGCAGATACCCTGCCCCTCGCACCGTCTTGATTAGCCTGGGGCTGCGCCCCTGATCTCCCAAGCGCTGGCGCAGGCGGCTGACCGCCACATCCACCACCCGGTCCAGCGGCATGGACTCCCGCCCCCGGGTAACGCCGGAAATGGTGTCACGGTCCAGGACTTCATTGGGGTGTGCCAGGAACAGTTGCAACAACGAAAAATCCGCGCCGGACAACGGCGTGGCCTCTCCCTGGTCCGAGATAAGCTCATGGGCCTGGGTGTCCAGCCGCCAGCGATCAAAGCATACGAACCGGGGATTGTCCGCACGATTGAACCCGGAGCGTCGCAACAGTGCCTTGACCCGGGCCTGCAACTCCCGGGCGCTGAAGGGCTTGGCCAGGTAGTCGTCGGCACCGATTTCAAGGCCGACCACACGGTCGGTTTCGTCCGAGCTCGCGGTCAGCATGATGATCGGCACCTGTGAGTGCTCACGAATCTCACGGCACAGCGTGAAGCCATCGTCGCCCGGCAACATGACATCAAGGACAATCAGATCGACCCGTGCCTCTGACAGAGTGCGGCGCATACTGTCGCCCTCGGCCGCGGTCATGACATCGTAGCCGACACGAGACAGGTGCTCATGCAACAATTCACGGATTGCCAGGTCGTCGTCAACAACCAGAATCGATGTTTTTACATCAGACATTCATAAGCCTTTATTGTTATTCATTCGAGCGGGGAGATGCCTGAACTTTGTCGGGCCGCTGTCAGACAAAATAACGCAAAACCCACATCCAAATGCTAGTCTTCAGTCAGCATTGTCAACAAAAGGGATGACACGGTCATCATGGATCTTCGGCCTATGGCCCTGAGCGTACTCGGCACCCTAGCTGTTTCCGTGTGCCACGCCGGGCCTCCCACACTCACTCTCTACACATTTGAATCCCCGCCTTACCAGATGCCTGCACAGACAGCGGATGGCGTAGCGAATGTGGTTGGCGAAACCGTAGATACCGTGACCTGCGCGGCCAACCAGGCCGGCTGGTCCACGAACATTCGGCTCGCTCCCCAGAACCGGGCTGCGCACTCACTCAGCCGCAATCTCATTGACGGATACTTTGCCATAGATCCGTCCACAGAGCTGGATATCACGGCAAAAAGAAGTGACCCGGTATCGCTGGAGAAGTGGTACCTTTTCAACACAGAACCCGGCCCCATCCCAGACACCGCCCGTATCGGCGTTGTCGACGGCAGCAACGAGAAAGCCTGGCTCGAAGCCAATGGTTATAACATTTTTCTGAGCGTGTCATCACCAAGCCAATTGCCAGCCCTGCTCAGGCGCGGGCGAATTGACGCCGCTCTGATGGATGAGCGAACCATGAGTGGCCTGCAACACATGGAGGGTACGGGTTACAACGAGTTGAACGCACACTTTCTTCGCTACGCGCCGCTGTATCTGTATATGAGCGAGAATTTCACCGCCAACAACCCGGGCTTCATCTCAAGCTTTAACCGCTATCTACCCGGGTGCATGGAGGGGCAGATTACACTCTCCGCAGAGGAGGACAAGCGCATAAGGCAATTGGCGGACCGGCTGTTCAGCGAGCTCGACAGCATGCTGGACCTGCAACAAGCCATTGATGCCGGCCCACGCCTCGAAACCCTGGCGGACGTACTGACCTTCGACAGCATGTGGCAGGCACGGGCACCGGAAAAGGCAACCGACCTTGCCACTACCATACTTGAGTTGCCGGGATCGCGAACTCTGAATGCCTGGACGCTTACTCACCCGGAACTGGTCACCGAGGCATTGCTCTCCAATAACATGGGCACTCTGGTCGCCATGAGCCAACTTACCTCGGATTACTGGCAGGGGGATGAGCCAAAGTTCAACGCTGTCGTATCAAACATCCGCTCCGGCTTAACCGGGCTGGAGGCCATGTACCTTTCGGACATTCGATACGATGCCTCGACGTCCCGCTTTCAGGTGACGGTCAGCGCCCCCGTTGGGCCCGTTACCGACAAGCTGCCAAAGGGCGTTATCTCCCTTGGACTCGACATCGAAGAGGCGCTGGCGAACAGCCGGCCTCACTGAGATTACGGCGGGCCGATTTCGCAGGCCAGCACCAGCGCCCAGAATTCCGAAAAGTCATTGACCACCACATCCGGCTTATCCGGATGCTTGTGAGTGCCCGGAAAGATCCGGTTCAGCCAGGGCAAATCCCACTGCGCACCGTTGAAAAACACCGCCGTCATGCCGGCGCGTTTGGCGGCTATCACGTCTGTGGTGCTGTCACCTACGTACCAGACGCTCGGGTCTGGCGGGTAATCCAGCTTCTGCACGGCAAGATAAAGCTGATCGGGATGAGGTTTTCTCAGCGGCGTGTCGTCTCCACAGACGTCCACATCAAACAGATGCGTCCAACCGGTGTCCTCTACGGCGGCCAACTCATGCTCGAAGAACTCCCGGTCACGATTGGTAATAACACCCACCTGAATATTGATCCGCCGAAGTCCCTCAAGAACGGCCCGCACCTTCGGCTCAAAGGCTTTCACCGTGCCGTAGTGCTCGCGGTAGTGACGATTGAACGCTTTGTGGGCGATCTGCTTGGCCTCCTGATCCTCCCCGAACAAGACCTCGAAAATATCGGTGCGCGAAATCTTGCGGTCGGCCCGAACCTTGGGGTGAAGCTTGGCAAACTCCCGCACGTAAGCCACCAGCCGAGCGTCTTCCGGTGTCTTGCTGTCTTCCGGCGCCAGCATACGGCTGACCAGGCCCAGTTCCTCGAATTCCGGGAACATATCATCCACCGCGTGATACATGGCGTCCAGGGTATCCACCAGCGTGGCGTGCCAGTCGAACAACACCACCGACGGGCGGATCAGGCTGACAACGGCAGGATGCCAATCCGGCTCAATGCGGGGCTGTGGCGGTTCCGGCCGAGGATAGGGCCGTGGCCGGACTTCCGCCGGAGTGGCCCGAAACGCCTTTGGCTGATGTCGCTCCAGCAACGCCAACAGGTCTATGAGGTCTTCGAAGCTGTCCAGTATGGCGGCCGGAGCGTCGCGATAACTGAACCAACTGTCAATTCGATCCGGCTCCCAACAGGCGCCATTGTAGAAAACACCCGATACCCCGGCACGGTTGGCCGTGAGCATATCCACGTAGCTATCGCCCACATACCAGGCCTGTTCGTCGACTGGCAGCCCCAGTTTCTCCAGCACGCGGGTAATCACTTCCGGGTCGGGCTTGTACTCGGTGACATCGTCAGCGCACACCGTAGCGTCAAACAGGTTGCTCCAGCGCCCCTCGTCCACCATGCTCAGCTCCTTGTCCAGGAACTCCCGGTTGCGGTTGGTGGACACCGCCAGCTGGATGCCCATTTCCTTCATGGCGGTCAGGTACTCGTAGGCGCCCTGCTGGAAGGGCCGCACCTTGCCGAAGTATTTCCGGTAACAATCATTGTAGGCTTTATGGGCAATCAGCTTGGCGTCTTTATCGTCGCCAAAGATGGCGTTGAAGATATCGGTTCGTGATACCCGCCGTTCCGCCAGAATGCGCGGGTGCAGCCGCCTGAGGATCCGTATGTAACGGACCAGGCGAGCATCGTCTGAGGTGCGACATTTGTCCTCGGGCAGCAGCCGGTCCACCAGGCCCAGGTCTTCCAGCTGCGGCAGCACCTCTTCCATGGCGCTGAACATGGCGTCGTGCGTATCCACCAGCGTGCCATGCCAGTCAAACATCAATACCGAGGGTGCGGGCAGTCCATCGCTGAATCGGGCCATAATCAGTTTCCCGTTGGTTTCTTCGCGGTCTCCACGTGAACCACCCGCCCATTACGCAACTTGACGATGCGGCGGAACTGGGTCTTTCCAGTCTCGTACAGCCACTCTTCCACAGGCACCAGTTGATCGGCACGGTAGTGACCGGCGACCGTTGATCCACGGCCAACGGGTTCCCAGGTGACCCGCCGGGAAAGCGGCTCGCCGCAATAGGCCACCATTTCGAATTCGCTGAGCCCGCTTTGCAGCCGCGCCGGAGAGCAGTCACCGGCACTGTCGCCGGCGAAGCCATAGCCCAGGCTGTGCTCATGCCGGAGCTTGCCATTCCTGAATTCAAGGCGGCGAATAAATCCCTGTGGGCCGGGGTTGTAGTACCAATGCTCGACTTCGCCCACAACACCTATTCCGGGAACGGTGGCCGTTGGGTAGGTCGCTACGTAATCCGGCGCACCGCAGCGCTCTTCAACCTCCACTGGCCAGTCGCCGACGTCCACCAGTGACGAGCCACAGCGAAAAGCACCATTGGCGGCACCCGGCAAGGCAGCCAACCCCGGAAGAACCAAAAGTAACAACACTCTGATTGATAACGGCAACCGCATACCTTTCCTCCCCTGAACGCTCCTAACCTTCCATAGTAGAAGCATGAAAAGGAGTTGGGCACCCGTAAATCGTAAAAAACACGTAAACAACCACCGTCTGATCCTCGGCAATCAACGTTCACTGTTCAAAGGACCACGACTCATGGCCGGTTGGGTTGGTAGTGGACTTTTCAAACTGCGGCCTCGCTCGAAGATGTTTCAAGGGTCTCCTCCATATCAACGGTTGAAATACATCTTAAGACCCCAACGAATCAGGTTACCTACGCAATAAGGAGGACACATATGGCACGCCCACAAGACCTGTTTCCGACACGCCTCGAACGCAAACTGGGCATGTTTGAGCGACTGGATCCTGTGGTACACACCCCTTCGGAGCGCCTGTCAGACGGCCCACTGTCCGCCAAGCAGGTGCGAGAGTTCGACGAGAGGGGTTTCTGTTTTTTGATTCCTTCTTCTCCAAGGACGAGATGGACGGGTTTATCAAAGAGCTTAAAGACTACGAGGACGATGACGACCTCAAGCTGTCTGAGGGCACCATTCTTGAGCCCGGAAAGGAGGAGATTCGATCCATCTTCGGCATTCATGACATTTCGGAGCGCTTTGACCGGCTGACCCGTGATGCTCACCTTCTCAACATCGTGCGTCAGTTGCTGGACAGCGAGGTCTACATTCACCAGTCGCGGATCAACTACAAGCCCGGTTTCAAAGGCAAGGGGTTCAACTGGCATTCCGATTTCGAAACCTGGCACAGCGAGGATGGCATGCCGCGCATGCGCAGCCTCAGTTGTTCCATCGTGATGACCGACAACAACGAGTTCAACGGCCCGTTGATGCTGATTCCGGGTTCCCAGAAGTATTTTATCCCCTGCGTCGGTCGCACGCCGGAGGACAACTACAAGGAATCCCTCAAGAGCCAGGATCTCGGGGTGCCGGACGCCGCCAGTCTGACCCGGTTGATGGACGAGAACGCCATTGAGGCACCGAAGGGCCCACCGGGGTCGTTGATCATCTTCGAGTGCAACACGCTGCATGGTTCCAACGTGAATATGTCGTGCTGGCCGCGAAGCAACCTGTTTTTCGTTTACAACAGCGTTCACAATACTCTGGAAGAGCCTTATTGTGGCAATAAACCACGGCCTGAATTTCTGGCCAACCGGAAAAATCTGGAACCATTGAAGCCGGTCAGGAACCCATAACGGTCTTGGCGGACAAACGGCAGGCGAACAACCATGAAAATTGGCGAAATTTCGAAAACCACAGGCATTCCGGTAGAAACCATTCGCTACTACGAAAAAATCGGGCTGGTGCCGGCACCCGACCGCCTGGCCAGTGGCTATCGCCAATACCGGCAAAGCCACCTTGATCGTCTGCTGTTCATCAAACGTTGCCGTAACCTGGATATGGCACAGGACGAAATCCGGGAGCTCATACGCCTGGCCGACCAGCCGGACTCTGATTGCAGTGAGGTGGATGCCCTTCTGGCTCGGCACCTCAGCCATGTACGCGAGCGTTTGCAGGAGCTTGAAAGCCTGGAAGATACCCTTGAACAACTGCAGCATGCCTGCTCCGAAGGCCGTACAGTCAGCGAGTGCGGCATCCTCGGCGGACTGACTTCGGAGCCGGCCCACGAAGCGTCCTCCGGCAACCACAACCATATTCCCGGCACTCACGGCTCTCGTTGAACACCATTTTCGCGACGGGGTTTGACTCTGTAGTAGCTACAGGGTTTTTAATGAATACAGTCTCACATAAGGAGGTATTCATGGCCTGCAGTAGCTGCTCCGCCCCCAACCCAAAATCCCCCGCTCCAGGCTTTCGAAAGGCATTGTGGATTGCGCTTTGGGTCAACCTTGCAATGTTTCTGGTGGAAGGCATCGCAAGCCTTCAATCCGGGTCGGTGTCGTTGATGGCCGATGCCATCGACTTCTTTGGCGACAGCGCCAACTACGTGCTGTCCCTGACCGTACTTTCCATGGGTATGCTTTGGCGCGGCCGGGCCGCCCTGGTGAAAGGTATTACGATGGCCGTTTTCGGTGTCATCGTACTCGCCCGGGCCATCTGGGTACTTCAGAGCGGCATCACACCGGAGCCGCTGACCATGGGGGTCGTGGGCCTTATGGCACTGGTGGCAAACGTCGTTGTGGCACTGATACTGTTCCGCTATCGGGACGGTGATTCTGACATGCGCTCGGTGTGGCTGTGCAGTCGCAACGATGCTATCGGCAATGTCGCTGTCATGGTGGCCGCCCTGGGGGTATTTGGTACTGGCACCGCGTGGCCTGACCTGGCCGTGGCGACCATCATGGGCGGCTTGGCTATTACCGCGGGTGTCAGCGTAGTGCGTCATGCCCGGAAGGATATTGAAGGCGCCAAACAGGCGTCAGTCAGTTCCGCCAGCCCGGAAGTCCGATAACTCGTACTGGCTGGCCCACACGGCCCTGACCACGAAGGCCTGCCGCGAATACTGCGGCCACAAGCCACCACCAGGAAACGGAACCACCGCCACCACCGCCTCCGGAATCCGAGCCGGTGGCTTCCGGCGTGCCTGATGTCGGTTCAGCGTCGTCCGGATCTCCCGTCGTCCCAGACTCATTGTCGGTAACCGCAATTTCCGTCAGTATCGAATCGTTTATCGGCCGGATATCCTTAACGTCACCGCTGTTGCTGGCCAGACTCACATTCTGCAGCAAACTGAAAGTCGGGCGATCGCCGGCAACCGCGTGAACGCTGAGCTGAAGCCCCGTTCTAGCCTGTATTTCACCACAGTCATAGGCATCGGTGCCCAGCAAGGTACAGGCTGCGCCACCTACACTGACGCCAAGCAAGCGCCCCTCCTGATCACCGATAGCCCCTGCAACGACAAGGCCGTCTGCTGGCTCGGCAGCCCGGCGATACGCAATGTCGAAATGCGCCTGAAACGACGACTGAGCCTGAACCTCACTCGGGTTTCCGGAGACGGCGGTGAGCCCCGCATCCGCCGGGAAGTTAAAACATTGTTCGACCGAATTTAGCTGGGAAATCCTGTTGGTAATGGCATCGTCGGAGCACTGGGAAAACTGCGTGGCCGAGGACACCACATAAGGGCTCATGATATTTACGCCTTCATCGCACCCATTATCTGGCGAGTCGTGGCTTGCCCCCAGGTTATGGCCAATCTCGTGGGCGATCACAACCGCAGTGGTTGCGTTAGAGTTATAAGCATTGGTAATACCGGAGGCATAGCCTTGCGAGTAACACACCGTACCAACCCACGCCAGACCTGCCGTGGAGCCAGCAAAATCGCGACCACTGATCAGGTGAAATATCGACCGTTCGCTTTCCAGGAACGGTAAAATTCGGCTGCCTCTCCGGGCAGTTACGTCGTCCAGCAGGGTTCCCGCATCCGTGGTGCTGTCGAACGTCCCCGGCCCGGTGAACGTCAGCGATAAGGTATCGAACACAATCCCGAACTGATCGGCGTAGAAGCCCTCCACCATATTCAGTATGGCTCCTGCACGGCCCTGGAAGTCGCCCGGGAAGCGATCCTGGAACTGCTGGTCAAATGCCAGCTCAAGTTCCAGCATCAAGCAGGCGCCGTCTACCTTGTTTGCGCAGAGTGTGTCGTAACTGGCGGAGACCGCCTGCGCCATGGCACGACCGGTCAAGCTTTGCGGAGTGATGAATGTTCGGCCATGGAGATGATCAAGACCGCACTGCGGCGCCTCCAACTGGCTGGTACTAAAACTGGTCACGCGACTGGCACGAGGGGCATCGCCGATGGCATGCATACGCCCGAAAACGTACGCCAAGCCTTCCCAACCGCTGTCCAGGCGGGAAACCCTCACCCAACTGTCCGGGTCTTCCGGGAAGTGCCCTTTATAGTGAGTGCCGGCAAGGTCGGAATCCCGGGTGTTGTCCACCCGCAAGTTCTCCTCCAACACCGCTGCGTAATCATGGCCGTCGATCCAGATATCACGAGCCGTGCTGGTGTCCGCAACCACAGGGGTTACAGCAAGGAGCATGAGGGTGATTATGGCCGCAACAACCTGTATAAACTTGAACTGCATTGAACATCCCTGTTTTGTTGTTTAAAGGGGGTGCACAAAATCTAATCACTTCGCAAACAGGGCACCAGGCGTTTTGCGTAACGCCGTGTATTTATGACACACACACGATCACCACAACTGTTCCCTTACTGGCCGAGATTCACGGTACTGGCAGCGCTGCTGGCGGCTGCATTCCTGTGGCCGGCAAGCGCTCTGGAATGGTCTCGTGAGGGTATTCCTGGCGGCGAGTACTGGCGGCTGCTCACCGGCCACTGGACCCACCTGGGCCCGAACCACCTGCTACTCAACCTGGCGGGGCTACTGGTAACCGGCCTGTTGTTCACAAGGCATCCCCCCCTGCCGAGCTGGATAAGCTACCTGATTCTCTCCCCTCTCGCCATCTCTTCAGGCCTGTTTCTGGCGGCGCCCGAGGTTGACTGGTATCGGGGGTTTTCAGGCTGTCTTCATGGGCTTCTGGTGTTTACGGCCTTGTTCAATATCAAAACGGATACCCGCTGGAGCATCACCATACTGGCATTCATTCTGCTGAAGATGGCAACGGAGGTGTTTCTATACCCGGCGGTTGGCGAAAACCCATTGATTGGGGGCCATGTCATCGTCCAATCCCACTGGCTTGGCGCGCTCACCGGCCTGATAGCGGGCTTGTTCACCTTACGCACCGCTCCCCGGGTTACGGCATAACCAGGGCCACCATCACCGGAATAAACGCCAGGGCAAACAAGGTGCTCAGCAAGGCAGTGCCGGCGGCCTGTTTTGGCGCGGTGTCCAGCAGCGTGGCTATGACCACCGTATTGGCGGCAATGGGCGTTATGGAAATCAGGAAAATCGCCTGGTAGACGGCCAGGTTATAGATACCGAAGAAACGGGCATCCAGCCACCAGAGCAGGATGGCTGCCAGCGGCCAGGACACGAACTTGCCGAAGAACGCCAGGCCGGTAAAACGCGGGTTGCCCGCCAGCCCGCGAAAACTGAGAATCCCCATGCCAATAATCATCATGCCGAGGACGCTGTAGGCCCCACGAAGGTTGTCGAAAAGCGGCGTGAAAACATCCGGGATGGAAAATCCGTTCAGGTTCAGCACAACCGCCAACATAAAGGCGTAGACCGAAGGCAGCCGCGCCACCCTCACGAGGGAATCCTTGAGGCTGTACCGTCCCCGGGCGGCCAGATAGAAGCCCACGGAATTCTCGAACAGCGTCGTACCCAGCATGCACACGATATAAAGCGCCAGTCCTTCCTGACCAAACAGCAGCAATGCCACCGGTATGCCAAAATAACCGGTATTGCCCGTGCCCACCGACAACGGAATAAGACTGGCACTGCCGTCCGAGATTATTCCGCGGGCAATCCTCATGTGCGCAAAACCGAGCACCGAACACAGCGTAAAAACCAGTAGTGGCAACAGGATCACTTCCGTCGAGAGCGGTGCCGCCATAACGCCGGAAAACACCACAGAGGGCGTTACAATGTAGAGCATGATACCGGCGATGTGTTTACCGCTGGCCTGAAGATAACGCCCGGCAACCCAACCCAGGGCAACCGTGATATACAGGGGGAGCAGTTTGTAGAACAGTGCGAGGGCCGCGGCCATGCTGACTCCGGTACAGGGCAAGAAAGGCACCGAGTTTAACACCAGCAGGAATATTGATTCAGCCGCTAAGACAAACTGGTTTAATTTATTTTGAATGTACCTATCCAGATGCCAAACTCCGACAACCGACTCAGCCAAGGTGCTCCCATGAAACAGGAACCGATTGCCAGCTCATCGCCCCCCTGCATGCTGGCAGAGCGACACCGGGATATTATCTGGCATGAGCCCGCGCCGGAGTCCCATGCGTTACTCAGTGGGCTCAGCCACTGCTTTGGCATTCATCTGAGCAACGACAGCGACAACCCCCAACAGCGCTTCGTCAGTGAACTGGGCGGACTGTTCCAGAAATGCCGGGTGGACGCTGAAACCGATCTGGAGCGACACAACCGCCCCTGGGGTAACGTGTACCTGATCCAGCACGGTGTGCTTCGACTGTTCCGGGAATCACTGGCGGGAAAGGTGGCCATCCACCATTTTTTCACGGAAGGGGATCTGATCTGGCCTGTCTTTGGCAGAAGCCGAACTTCCCGCAACACCCTGTGCCTCACAGCCGTTACCCCCGCAACACTCTGGGTGGCCGATTTTTCCGCGTTCCGGGCAGCAGTCCAGGCACAGGGGGATGGCGCCTGGGAAAAGTTCGCCATTGTGCTGACGGAGGAAGTCGCCGAGCTGACCAGCATGAGGGAGTTCCGCAAGCAAACCATGCCGGCCCAGGAGCGTTACCGGCTGTTGCTGGACGAGTATCCCGAGCTGATCAAGCGGGTGCCGGACAACCAGCTGGCGTCGTGGCTGGGCGTGGTGCCGGCAACCTTCTCAAGGCTGAAAAAGGCGTCCGGCAACGGCCGCAGCTCGGGATAATCCATCGAACAGTGTCATTACAGGTTCGAGCTGAACAACACGTCACACTTCGTCTATTGCGTACACCTGTACGCTGAAGTACCGTAGCGGCATGACAGAACCGAACCAGGTACCCATGAAAGCTCGCGAGAACCCCGAAGAATCCGTCCATCACCGTATCGAGGAATGGCTGAACAGTGCCACCCACGGCCTCGGCGCCCTTCTTAGCGTGATCGGCACGGTTGCATTGATCGTCGCGGCCAGCCAACTGGGTGATGTCTGGAAGGTTGTAAGCTTCAGCATTTTTGGCGCGTCCCTGATCATGCTTTACCTGGCATCGGCGCTTTACCATGGTGCTCGCCATCCCCGGATGCGAGCGCTGTTCAAGACCCTGGATCACTGCGCCATCTTCGTGCTGATCGCCGGCACCTACACCCCTTTCCTGCTGGTCAACATGCGCGGTACCAGCGGCTGGACCCTGTTTGCCATCATCTGGTCCCTGGCGGCTACCGGCGTGGTTCTGAAAGTCATCTTCCAGAACCGCTTCAAACTGGCACGTGTAGGTATCTACATTGCCATGGGTTGGCTGATCACCTTCGCCTCATCGGACCTGGTAGCGAGCATCAGCGAGACAGCCCTCTACCTGACCATCGCGGGTGGCGTGGTCTATACAGCCGGCGTCGGCTTCTACCTTGCGGACCGCATTCCCTACATGCATGCGGTATGGCACCTGTTCGTCATCGGCGGCAGCGCCCTGCACTTCAGCGCAATCTACTACGGCGTCCTGCCCCATACCCTGTGACAGCGTGACCGTGCCATAACGGCCAGACGAGCCGGATTTTGGTTATACTGTATAACCTCACCATGTCGGGAGCCGAACAATGGCAAAGTGGCTGGTCAAGACCGAACCGACCGAATGCAGCATCGATGACTTTGAGAACGCGAAGGATCAGACCATCCCCTGGGACGGAGTGCGCAACTATCAGGCGCGAAATTTCCTGCGGGAAATGGCCGAGGGGGACGACGTGTTTGTTTACCACTCCAGCTGCAAACACATTGGCGTGGCGGGGATTGTCCGCGTCGTGACTTCCGCCTATCCGGACCCGACCCAGTTCCGGGAAGATTCGCCCTACTACGACCCCAAAAGCACACCGGAAAAACCGCGCTGGCAGGCCGTGGATATGGCCTTTGAGAAAAAGCTCCCGCGACTGATCCCACTGGATGAAATCAAGTCCCTGCCAGGGCTTGAGGGTCTGGCATTGATCAGGCGAGGCAACCGCCTGTCGGTGATGCCCGTTACTGAAGAGCAGTGGCGGATCATACTCGCCAACGCCTGAGCGCAGTTCCCGCTACCCAATCCGGCCCACTCCCTTTAGAATTCAGGCTCCGCGATCGTTATGGAGTTGCTGTTTTCCCATGTCCGACCAACCAAGCCCCACAACCGGATTCGAACAACTGCGCCGCATTGAGTCCAGCCGGATCTTCCAGAGCGTGGTTATCGGCATCATCATCCTGTCGGCGCTCACCATTGGCGCAAAGACCTATGAGCTTCCGCCACTGGTGGAGGCTTCCCTTAGCGTGATGGACAACGCCATCACCTTGTTTTTCCTGATAGAAATCCTGTTCCGTTTTGCTGCCTGCCCCAACAAGAAACGCTTTCTGATGGACGGCTGGAACCTGTTCGACACACTGGTCGTGGTTGGCAGCCTTATTCCACTGGACAACTCCGACGCCGTGCTGCTTGGCCGATTGTTGCGAGTGTTCCGGGTGTTGCGCCTGGTCTCTGTGGTGCCCGAGCTGCGCTTCCTGATCAACTCTCTTCTGAAAGCCATCCCGCGCATGGGCTACATCGCCCTGTTGATGTTTATCATTTTCTACATTTATGCGGCCATGGGCTCAATGTTCTTTGCCGACGTGGACGAGACCCTTTGGGGCGATGTCGCCATAGCCATGCTTACTCTGTTCCGGGTGGCAACCTTCGAGGACTGGACGGATGTGATGTATGCCACGATGGAATCCTACCCGCTCAGTTGGCTCTACTACCTGACGTTCATATTCCTGACGGCCTTCGTATTCCTCAACATGATGATCGGGGCTATCCTGGAAGTCATGAGTGAGGAACAGAATGCGGAGCAGGCCCAAAAAGCCCACGATGAACGGGACGAGATCGCACGCCAGTTAAAGGCGGTTCAGCAACAGTTGCAGGAACTGACTAAGCAGGTATCTGAGAAATCCGGGGGGCGCTGACCTCCGGAGTCGTTGGCCAGGGTGGCGTCGCCATGGCGAAGTGGGGAATCGTCTCAGAAAATTTGTGCCCGACTGCAAACTGCAACCAATGGTCAATAGCCTTAGCGGTAATACCAGCTAAAGTATAAGAAACCATTTTGTAACAGGAACACTGGCATTATGACCCCTGATCACTTTACCAAAGCCGATCTGGAAGCCTGCGGACAAGGCACGCTCTTCCCCGGCAAGATGCGACTGCCCATCAATGAAATGCTGATGATGGACCGCGTTACCCATTTCAGCGAAACCGACGGGCTCTATGGCAAAGGCAGCATCGTTGCGGAGCTGGACATCAACCCGGACCTCTGGTTCTTCAAGGTTCATTTTGTGGACGATCCGGTCATGCCCGGCTGTCTGGGCCTGGACGCCATGTGGCAGTTGGTGGGTTTTTTCCTGGCAGCCACCGGAGGTGAAGGCAAGGGGCGCGCGCTTGGAAGCGGTGAGGTGAAGTTTTCCGGCCAGGTGCTACCCACGAACAAACTCGTTCGGTATCACCTCGACATCAAACGGGTCATCCGCCGCAAGCTCACCATGGCCATTGCCGATGCCCGTATGGAAGTGGATGGCCGGGAAATATACACCGCCAAAGACCTGAAGGTCGGCATGTTCAATTCTACGGATGACTTCTAGGAGCCATTAAATGCGTCGTGTTGTTATTACAGGCATGGGAATCGTCTCCAGCCTCGGAACCAATCAAGACGAAGTAACCCGGTCCCTGCGGGATTCAATTCCTGGCATTGGCTTTAGCCAGGAAGCCAAGGACAACGGTCTGCGCAGCCATGTATGCGGACAGATTGACCTGAATCTGCCGGAACTGATCGACCGCAAACTGATGCGCTTCATGTGCCCGGCCTCCGGCTACACCTACCTGGCGATGAAAGAAGCCATTGAACAAGCCGGGCTGACAGAAGAGCATATCCGCGCCAACTCTACCGGCGTCATTACCGGCGCTGGCGGTGCATCAACGGTGGAGCTGATGGACGCCATCGACACCCACCGTGAGAAAGGCATCCGCCGGGTAGGACCTTATCGTGTGCCCCGCACCATGGGCAGCGCTATCAACGCCTCTCTTGCCACGGCATTTGGCATTACCGGCATCAACTACGGCATCACCTCAGCCTGCGCCACCAGCGCCCATTCCATTGGCCATGCCGCCGATATGATTGCCCTGGGCCGCCAGGACGTGATGTTTGCCGGTGGCGGTGAAGACATCCACTGGACGTTGAGCCTGATGTTCGACGCCATGGGTGCGCTCTCCACCAAATACAACGACACCCCCGGAAAAGCCTCCCGCACCTACGATCGGGACCGGGACGGTTTCGTCATCTCTGGCGGCGGCGGCATCCTGGTACTGGAAGCCCTGGAGCATGCGGAAGCTCGCGGAGCCAACATCCTGGCCGAGTTGGTGGGCTTCGGCGCAACCTCTGACGGCGCCGATATGGTGGCGCCCAGCGGTGAGGGCGCCATTCGCTGCATGCAGCAGGCGATGAAAAACATCGATGGCGAGATCAGCTACATCAACACCCACGGCACCAGCACGCCAGCGGGGGATGTCACCGAACTCAAAGCCCTGAAGGAAACCTTTGGCGACAAGATACCGCCACTGAGCTCAACCAAGCCACTTTGCGGCCATGCTCTGGGCGCAGCCGGTGTGCACGAGGCCATCTACAGCCTGATCATGCAGCGGGGGAACTTTATTGCTCCGTCAGCCAATATCGAGAACCTGGATGAGGGCGCCGAAGGCTACCCCATCGTGCGGGAACGGCAGGACAACGTGGATCTGCCCCTGGTGATGAGCAACAGCTTTGGCTTCGGCGGCACCAATGGCACGCTGATCTTCAAGAAAGCCTGACCACCCAGCAGCAAGCCGCCGGGGCACGCACAAATTTGCGGCCCCGGCGTTTTCAATATTCCTTAAGCAACCCGCGAGCGGTAGGCTCCTGGCGATTTACCCATCCAGCGTTTGAACGCACGGCTGAAAGCACTGAGTTCGGAGAACCCGAGCTGTTCAGCGATTTCCACCAGGGGCTTACTGCGATCCTTCAGGTAGGCCAGCGCCCGTTCACGCCGGATGTCCTCAAGCAACGCAGCAAAGGTCAGGTTTTCTTCTTTCAATCTTTTATGGAGCGTGTGCCGGCTCATGTGCAGTTGAGAGGCAACAGCCTCCACCCCTACCCGACCTCGCTCCAGATGCCCGGCAATCAACGAAGTCACTCGCGCACTGAACGGTGCCATAGCCGCGCGGGGCTTCATCGGTTCTGAGTGCATGTCACGGTCTCCTGATCATTCCCTGCAGGCACGCTTTACCTGCGCTGGTCAGCGTACACATGTTAGCCGAAAATAACCATATTGGGCTTTAGTCGCAGACAGGAAGACACACTCCGCCTAATAGCACAAAGAGCCGGGCTATCGACCCGATTACCGCACCCTTAGTGCCACAAGGGTCGATTAAGGTATAATCACGACACGCGCAATTTAATACCTGACTATTTTACTCTGGTATTGTATACTCACTCACCAGAAGAAACGGATATTGCCCTTGATTTTCAACAGGGCCGCACCCAATCCGTCATCCAAAAACCGATTGCAGGGCGCACCCAGATCTGGGGCGATCACTGCGACGCATGAATTTATGACATCCGCCCGGCAGCCCTGAACACGAGACTACCGGCGACACCAGGGGCTGCAAGGCCCGAGATGAGAGAATACGGAGCGACGATCATGGCGACCACCGATAAAGAGGTGAACGAGCTGATCAAACGGGAATACGAACACGGTTTCGTAACAGACATCGAAGCCGACACGTTCGAGCCCGGCCTGAACGAAGACGTCATTGCCCGCCTTTCCGCCATTAAGAAAGAGCCGGAATGGATGCTGGAATGGCGCCTGAAGGCCTACCGTCGCTGGCTGGAAATGGACGAGCCGGACTGGGCACACGTGGGTTATCCGAAAATCGACTACAACTCGATTTCCTATTACTCCGCGCCCAAGCGCAAGGAAGACATGCCCCAGAGCCTCGACGAAGTCGACCCTGAGCTGCTCAAGACCTACGAGAAACTGGGCATTCCCCTACACGAGCGTGAAAAGCTCGCCGGCGTAGCTGTTGACGCCGTATTCGACTCCGTTTCCGTGGCGACCACCTTCAAGGAGCCGCTGGCCAAGGCTGGCGTAATCTTCTGCTCCATTTCGGAGGCCATTCAGGACTACCCGGAACTGGTGAAAAAGTATCTGGGCTCTGTGGTTCCTGCAGGCGACAACTTTTTCGCGGGCCTGAACTCCGCCGTGTTTTCAGATGGCACGTTCGTGTACGTACCCAAGGGTGTTCGTTGCCCCATGGAACTGTCCACTTACTTCCGCATTAACGCGGCCAATACCGGGCAGTTCGAGCGCACCCTGATCATCGCCGAGGACAGCAGCTACGTCAGTTATCTGGAAGGCTGCACCGCGCCGATGCGCGACGAAAACCAGCTTCACGCTGCCGTTGTTGAACTGGTGGCCCTGGACGATGCACAGATCAAATATTCCACGGTGCAGAACTGGTACCCGGGCGATGAGAATGGCAAAGGCGGCATCTTCAACTTCGTCACCAAGCGAGGCGCCGCTATTGGCAAGAACTCCAAGATTTCCTGGACCCAGGTCGAAACCGGTTCCGCGGTGACCTGGAAGTATCCGAGTTGCGTGCTGCGTGGTGACAACAGCGTGGGCGAATTCTACTCGGTGGCACTGACCAACAATTACCAGCAGGCGGATACCGGTACCAAGATGATTCATCTGGGCAAGAACACGTCCAGCACCATCATTTCCAAGGGCATTTCCGCCGGCAAGAGCTCCAACGCCTATCGCGGGCTGGTGAAGTTCGGCCCGGGTGCGGAAGGTGCACGTAACTATACCCAGTGTGATTCGCTGCTGATCGGCGACCGCTGTGGCGCCCACACCTTCCCGTACATCGAGAGCAAGAACAAGTCGGCCATCGTTGAGCACGAGGCAACCACCTCCAAGGTCAGCGACGAGCAGATGTTCCTCTGCCGCCAGCGTGGCATCGACCCGGAGCAGGCGGTTTCCATGATTGTGAACGGCTTCTGTAAAGAGGTGTTCAAGGAGCTGCCGATGGAGTTTGCCGTGGAAGCTGGCAAGTTGCTTGAAGTCAGCCTTGAAGGGTCCGTTGGTTAAGCCCAGGCTCATATACAAATTTTCAGATACCAGTTTTCAGATTATAGAGAGACGCCAGAAATGCTAAGCATCAAGAACCTGCACGCATCCGTTGAGGGTGAAGAGATCCTCAAGGGCATCAACCTGGAGATCAAGGCCGGGGAAGTTCACGCCATCATGGGCCCGAACGGCTCAGGCAAGAGTACCCTGTCCCAGGTGCTGGCGGGCAATGAGACGTTTGCGGTAACCCAGGGCGAAATCAGCCTGAACGGCGAGAACCTGCTGGACCTTGAAACCGAAGAGCGGGCTCGTGAAGGTATTTTCCTGGCATTCCAGTATCCGGTGGAGATTCCCGGCGTCAGCAACCTGCAGTTCCTGCGCACCGCCGTCAACGCCATGCGCACACACCGTGGCGAGCCGGAAATGAACGCCGCGGAGTTCATGAAGCTGGCCAAAGAGGTTTCCAAACAGGTGGATCTGGACCCGGCATTCCTCAAACGTGGCGTCAACGAAGGCTTCTCCGGTGGCGAGAAGAAGCGCAATGAGATTCTTCAAGCGCTGTTGCTGCAGCCAAAACTGGCCATTCTGGATGAGACAGACTCAGGGCTCGATATTGACGCCCTGCAGGTAGTTTCCAAGGGCGTGAACGCCCTGCGCGCCGAAGACCGTGCCATTCTGATGGTGACTCACTACCAGCGCCTGCTGAACCACATTGTGCCAGACCATGTTCACGTACTGGCCGGTGGCAGGATCGTCAAATCCGGGGGTCGAGAGCTGGCCCTCGAGCTCGAAGAGCGTGGCTACGGCTGGCTCGGCGTGAAAGACGAAGAAGCCACCCCCAGTGCAGCCAGCTAAGGAGGCCGTGGAATGAAACCAGCACCAACCATTTCCAGCGCCTTCCTCGAGCCGGGCGGGCATTCGCTGCCCGAGCCGTTGCTTGAGCTGCGCAAACAACGGGGTACGGCACTGGTGGATATGCCATTGCCCACCCGCAAAACCGAAAACTGGAAATACTCCAGCCGGCACCTGAAGCTGACCGACGAACTGGCCAACACCCTGCCCGCGACCGGCAAGGATGGCTATAGCTTGTCGATTCCCGGTTATCGCGTGGTGTTCCATAACGGCGTGATGATTCCAGAAGCCTCGGACTTTCCGGACCTGGACGGCATCCGCATTCAACGTTTCGCCGATCTGGACGATGACGAGGCCGCGGGCCTGGCCGAGCGCCTGGACAACACACTGGACACTCGTGCCGTACAGATGGCGCGACTGAACTCCGCCCGCTTTGAAGACGGCCTGTACATCCAGTTGGACAAGGAAGCGGTTCTTGATCAGCCCCTGTTCATCGTGCACGAAGTAACCGGCACGGCTTCAGGCTCGGCGTACCCGCGTATTTATGTGGATGCCGCACGTCACAGTCAGATTACGGTGGTAGAGGAATATCTCTCCAGCGGCGAGGAGCCGGTCATGGTGGATACCGTCACCGAGTTTGTATTGGCAGACGGGGCCCAGGTCACGAATGTGCGGCTGGTCATGGAAGGCGAAAATGTACAGCACATCGGGGCTACCGGTGTTCGCCAGGCCGCCAACTCCCGTTTCGAGAGTCACTGCGTGGGCTTCGGTGGGCCACTGCGTCGCCATGACCTGCAGGTTCGGCTGGAAGGCGAAGGCGGTGAGTGCAAGCTGAACGGCGTGGTTGTCACCCAGGGCAAGCAGCACTACGACAACCATACCTCTATTGAACACGTGGCCGCCCACTGCGACAGCGAGGAAACCTATCGCAACATCGCTGCGGACGAATCCCACGCCGTGTTCAATGGCCGCATCCATATCCATGAGGATGCCCAGAAGTCCAACGCGAACATGAACAACAAGAACCTGTTGCTCTCCACCGGTGCTGAGATCGATACCAAGCCCGAGCTGGAGATTTACGCGGACGACGTCAAATGTGCCCATGGTGCCACCATCGGCCAGCTTGACAGGATTTCCCTGTTCTACCTGGTATCCCGCGGCATCGGGCGTCGCGAGGCCAATACCCTTTTGACAATGGCCTTCATTAACGAACTTGTTGAACAGATTCCGGTTCAGGCGGTCAAAGACGCTGCCCAGCTCCGGCTGAATGAATTTTTCGATCAGACGTTTCAGGAGGCCTGACCGGTTATGACAGACCTTTCCATGGCCAAAAAGGCGGGCACTGCGGCGTTCGACGTCGAGGCGATCCGCCGGGACTTTCCGATTCTTGATCAGCAGATCAACGGCAAGCCCCTCGTGTATCTGGACAACGGCGCTTCGTCACAGAAGCCCATCGCCGTTCTGGACGCCATGGATCGCTATTACCGGGAAATGCATTCCAACGTCCATCGCGGCGCCCACACGCTTGGCGACCGCGCCACCAGCGCCTTCGAGGGCGCCCGGGAGAAGGTTCGCGCGTTCCTGAACGCTGGCAGCACCCGCGAGATTATCTGGACCCGTGGCACCACCGAGGCCATCAACGTGGTGGCCAATGGCCTGGCCGGCCGCCTCAAGCCTGATGACGAAATTCTCGTCAGCCATATGGAACATCACGCCAACATCGTGCCCTGGCAGATGGTGGCCGAGCGCACGGGCGCGAAGGTGGTTCCCATCCAGATCACTCCACAGGGTGAATTGGATCTGGACTCGTTCAACAGCTTGCTGGGCGAGCGCACCCGGGTACTGGCACTGACGCATGTGTCCAACGTCCTGGGCACCGTGAACCCGATTGCACCGTTGATTGAGCAGGCCAAGGCTCACGGCGTGATCACCGTTATCGATGGTGCCCAGGCGGTGCCGCACTTCCAGCCGGACGTACAGGCGCTGGGCTGTGATTTCTACGTGTTCTCATCCCACAAATTGTTCGGACCAACCGGCGTTGGCGTACTGTACGGCAAGGCCCAGTTGCTGGAAGAGATGCCTCCTTTCCAGGGGGGCGGTGAGATGATCGAGCGGGTGTCGTTCGAGCGCACCACCTGGAACGTGCTGCCTTACAAGTTTGAGGCCGGCACACCACCGGTTGCCGAGGCCGTTGGCCTGGGCGCAGCCATTGATTATCTGGGCGACCTCGATCGCAATGGCATGGAAGCGGCGGAAAACGCGCTTCTCACCCGCGCCAACGAACTCGTCGAGTCAGTCCCGGGCATGGAAATCATCGGTACGGCCAGCCAAAAGGTGCCAGTCATGTCCTTTAAAATCGCCGGCCTGCACCCCAGTGATATAGGAACACTGCTGGATCAGCAGGGCATTGCGATCCGCACTGGCCACCACTGCGCCATGCCGTTGATGGACTTTTACGGGGTTCCCGGTACAGCCCGGGCATCCTTTGCGTTTTACAATACGCTGGAGGAAGTGGAACAGTTATTCACTGCCCTGCAGAAAATCCAGCGTCTGTTTGCCTGATGGAGGTGGAAATATGACAGCCGAAGTCTTCACACCAACCGTGGCGGTCACCATGACCCCGACAGCGGTAAAACACGTTCGCAAACAACTGGACAAGAAGCCTGAGGCGAAAGGTATTCGCCTGGCCATCAAGAAAAGCGGCTGTTCCGGCTTCAAGTATGAAACCCAGTGGGTGGAAGAAGCCGCGTCGGACGACAAGGTGTTTCACATTGATGGCGTGGACGTATACGTGAAGGAAGAGCATCTGCCTCTGGTGAACGGCATTGAAATTGATTTCGTGACTGAAGGGGTTAACTCCCTGTTCCAGTTCCGGAATCCGAACGCGACGGCAGAGTGCGGTTGTGGCGAGAGCTTTACAGTCGCCTGAACCCGACAAACCAGATAGAGAATACGAGGCCCATTAAGGCATGCAAGAACGGGAAGTGGTCCTGACCAAACGCGAAGTAGAGGCACGCCTGGTGCCCGCCGGAACCGAAATCATGATTCCGTCGGACACCTTCGTCACCATCACACAGTCACTCGGTGGTAGCTTCACCGTGGCGGTGAACGGCAACCTCGCTCGTATTGAAGGCCACAATGCCGATGCCCTGGGCAAGAAGCCCCTTGAAAGCAGCTTCGACACCCCCGAAGACGGTACAGTGAACGAAAACCAGGTGTGGGAAGCGATGCGCAACTGCTACGACCCGGAAATTCCGGTCAACGTGGTGGAACTGGGGCTGATCTACGAGTGTGAAATACAGAATGGCACGGAAGACGGCAACCATGTGTACGTCAAGATGACACTGACGGCCGCCGGCTGTGGCATGGGCCCGGTGATCACTGAAGACGTCAAGACCAAGCTTGAGCATGTACCCAATGTGGACAAGGTGACCGTCGAACTGACCTTCGATCCGCCCTGGAACAATGACATGCTCACCGACGAAGCCAAGCTTGAACTGGGGATGCTGTGATGACTGCCGCTGAACAGGAATTTTTGAACAACCCGCTCGGGAAAGATACCACCCTCGAAGACGTCCTGGATGGCTTTGAATTTCTGGACGACTGGGAAGAGCGTTACGCGTTCATTATCGACCTTGGCAAGCAGCTACCGGCATTTCCGGACGACGAGCGCAGGGAAGAGAATTACGTCCACGGCTGCCAGAGCCAGGTGTGGCTGATCCATCATTACGATGAGCAAAGTGGCAAGCTGTACCTGCTGATTGACTCCGACGCCATCATCGTTCGCGGTCTTGCCGCCATTATCCTGGTGGCGCTGAATGGCAAGTCCCCCAGGGACCTGCTGGCTACGGACATCGACGAACTGTTCGAACAACTGGATCTGTTCCGCCACATCTCGCCCACACGGGGCAACGGCCTGAGGGCCATGGTTGGCAAGATCCGGGACGTGGCGGCGGAAACTGCCGCAGCCTGATTGACCAGTCCCTACCAGACGATGGCCACGTCATCCCGCTGTATATTGATCAGCCCGCCAAAGACAGGAATGCTGCCGTTACTGAAATCCGGGTGAACGTTGTTCACTGTCATGGTGGCGCGGCTGTCCACCAGTTCCGGGGTCGCCCCGGGTGAATCGAAGAAGCTGGCACTGCGATAGAGCTTCAGCTCATCCCCCGGGCGCAAGCCTGCCGTGGCTCCGGAATCCAGCGTGACCTTGTTGCCGTCGACTCTCGTCACCCGCGTGATGAATGGCTGACAAGCCAGCGCATCATTGACCGCGGACACCATGTTGTTCATCAATCCCGCAACAGCCTGTCCGTACTCGGTTTCCCGGAAACCCGCCGACCCGAACCCATCAGAAGACCCCGGCCCAGCATTCCAACGTGCCTCCGCCGAAAACCGCTCCTGATAGACAGGTGCGCCGCTGAAGCCGTCATAAACCATCATGTCCACCACAAACCGCCGGTTCTGGTTCGCCGCACCAATGCCCCGTTGCAGGCGGTCGATAACAGAACTTCCCCAGGCGTCCGGGTCAGACACGCCAACATCACGGATCACACCGGTAACCACAAACTGCACCCCAAGCTCGCGAGCGACCTGAATCACGTTGCTCAATCGATTGTTGAATTTCTGATGCGTCGGAGCATTAAGCAGGTCATCAAACAGGCGCTGGGTGGTTGCGCCGAAGACCTGGAGATTGCCGCCGCGCCGGAGATCCGCCTGCAGCAATTGCGGCAAGACTTCGCCGGCATCCCCTATGCGCCCTATCCGGGCCTGATCCGGATACACCATGGGGAAGCCTGTCACGGCCACGCGTTTTCTCAACTCCGCGGCATCGCCGGCCTGGCACTGGCCGCTGGCCGACATATCGGCACGAACCGTGACACGTAACAGATTCCCCCGCCGGTACTCGTCCACCACTTCAACGGACTTTGCCCGCGCCGACGAAGCTACCTGCAGGCGGGATTCCGTCACCACACCGTTTTCCATGGTGTCGCGGCTACTGATCCTGGCTTCGTACTGCAGGGAAACATCCCTTAACGCCGCCTTCTTCGCTTCCTGCCGTGCGCTGTCAACATCATCGTTATAGATGGTGGCGTGGCCGACGCCCTCTAGCACCTCTGCCTGGGCACCGCCACACGCAAACACCAACAGCGCTGTGACAACGGAAATAGCCAATTTCATGGGAAATCGTTCCCTTATTCGAGGTAGTAGAGGGAATCAACGCCCCGGCTCTGGAAATCTCCGGTGCTGTCATTGCCTCTGGGCATAGGGATTGGACACAGGTCCTGCACTTCCCGATCGGTTACGCGGGAAACACAGGCACGGAACCTGGGCTCCAGCTTGAGCTCCATAACGGTTTCCACAACTCCGTCACTGTGTTCATTCACGGCAACCATCTTGGCACCACGGATGTAGCTATCAACGTAGGTGCGGAACATATCGTTCTGCAATACGAAATCGTTCACCGTTGAGCTGCCGTAGATCACGGTCCCATAGACCCGTTCCGCCAGATTGCGATAGGCATCCAACTGGGACGCACGCCGGGCAAGCAGGCGCTTGCGCGTGTTCAGGCGATCTTTCGACACTTCCTCATAGGTCCCGAAGCCGCTAACCCGCACGGTAATCGGGTCCAGTTCGGTCTGCTGCCGGTCGGCACCGGCGTTCCGGTGCTGGCCAACGGGGGCGCAGCCGATCATTGTTAGCACCAGCGCAGGTATCAGTATCCGCCGCAGGGTCATGTTGGTTCTCCGCAAAAAACATCTGTTCACTGCCCTTATGAAAAATTCACGCCAACCTTTGTAACCGACTGAATTCCATAATTTCATTTCTCACACTGCCCGCCACACAGAATCCATGCGGCAAAAAACTACCGCTATTTACAGTAGAAAAACAAACCGTTACCGCATCACCGGTGAGTCACGGCAGCAACTGGATTAACCTGAACTGCATGTCACCTTTAACTTAGCAGCATCATCGCTTCATCAGGACACATCATGACCCCACAGCGTCTGACCAAGCTATCACTGGCCATCGGCCTTTCCATCGCCACCACCTCCGCCATCGCGAGCGCGCAAGCGTTCATGTCATCACGCTCGTTTGCCATGGGCGGCACCGGTGTCGCCGTCGCCCACCCGGCGGCGGCCGGTGCCACTAACCCAGCGATGATGGCTGCGGACCACCATGAATGGTCCAACGACTTTGGCCTGATGCTACCCTCCGTCAACGCCCGCTTTGCGGACGAAGAGGAAACCGTTGATCAGATCGACGATATTCAGGACACCATTGATCGCTTTCAGGAACTGGACAAGACGTCGAACCCGGAAGATGCCCGCCAAGCCGCCGGCGACCTGAGACGGCAGCTGAATGACTTTGATCGCGACACCGTCCGGATTGACGGTGGCCTGGGTCTCGCCCTGGCGGTGCCCTCGGAGTCGTTTGCCGTCGGCTTCTTCACCAACGGCAACATCCGCGCCACCGTCCGCGGGGAGTTTGACGAAGATGATGAGCAGTTTCTGGCGGACCTGGAGAATGCAACCATCCCGGAACTGATTGCCGCCGATCTCGACCGTGACCTGGAATCCCGTGGCCGCATCCTGGCCTCCGCTGTCGCCGAAGTAGGCCTTTCCATCGCCACTTCCATAGAGCTTCAGGACAGTTCAAGGCTGCAGTTGGGCGTCTCCCCGAAATACGTCCAGTTGCGCACCTTCCAGTACACCGAAACCGTCTCCGGGTTTGAAGACGACGAGTTCGACAGCGACGAGTACCAGACCGACAAGAGCGGGTTTAACCTCGACGTGGGCGCCGCCTACGCCTTCGGTTCTCGCAACCAGTGGAATGCCGGCATCGCGGTCAAGAACCTGATCCCCATGGAACTGGATTCTGCGGCCAGCCACCCTGATGAAGAGGAACGCACCCTGGAACTCGACCCGATGGTAACCGCTGGCATCGCCCACAAAGGCGAATTCCATGTGCTGACGGCAGAAGTGGACCTGACGGAAAAGAAAGCCTTCGGCTACGAAGATGACACCCAGTGGGTGGCCCTCGGCGCGGAATTCGACGCTTTCCGCTACGCGCAACTTCGCTTCGGCGTGCGCCAGAACCTGGCCAGCAATGACGACAATGACGGTATCGAGGAAGACACCCAGTTTACGGCCGGTATCGGCCTGTCACCCTTCGGTGCCCGCCTCGACATCGGCGGCCTGATCAGTGATGCCGATCTGGGCGCGGCGATTGAGCTCGGCGCTGCGTTCTGAGCCCGTTTCCTAGAAGCAACTCCACCAAGCCCGGTTTGATACCGGGCTTTTTTGTGGCCAACCGGTTTGCCTGTGGCCAGCCTTGCCGGGATAATCCCCAGAGCAACATCCCTCAAGGAGCAGAACCCGATCCATGAAAACCTATCTGGTGGGCGGAGCCGTCCGTGATGAACTTCTTGGTCTGCCGGTCAAAGACCGGGACTGGGTGGTCACCGGTGCAACGCCGGACGACATGTTGCGACAGGGCTTCAAGCAGGTAGGCGCAGATTTTCCGGTATTCCTTCACCCAGACACCCGGGAGGAATACGCATTGGCACGAACGGAACGAAAGCAGGGGCGAGGCTACCACGGCTTTACCGTGTACAGCGCCCCGGACGTGCCCCTTGAGGACGATCTGAAGCGCCGTGACCTGACCATCAACGCCATGGCAAAGTCCACCGCAGGTGAAATTGTCGACCCCTTCCACGGCCGCCAGGACCTGCAAGATCACAAACTACGCCACGTTTCCGAGGCCTTCGCCGAGGACCCGCTGCGCATACTGCGCACCGCACGCTTTGCTGCCCGCCTGCAGCCGCAGGGATTCACCATTGCCGAACCCACCATGGCGATGATGCGGCAGATGGTGGACCAGGGCGAGGTCAGCCACCTGGTACCGGAGCGGGTATGGCAGGAAATCCAGCGAGCGTTGCGTGAGCAGGAACCCGGTACCTTTTTCGAGGTCCTGCGTGAATGCGGTGCACTGGCTGTCCTTATACCGGAACTGGAGCCACTCGAGGCATTTTCAGACGCCATCGGCGCCTTGCGCCGTGCCCACGAAAGCAGCGACGACACCAGTGTCCGCTTCGCGGCGCTGCTTTCCCCCCTGGCGCCGGCCGGTGCCCGGAATCGAGCCAGGGCACTGAAAGCCCCCAACGACTGTCAGGATCTCACCCGCCTCACCACCGACTTGATACCAACGGTCCGCACTATGACGTCTCACGACGCCGAGCTGTTATTGGACATGCTGGATGGAGCAGACGTGTGGCGTCGGGCGGACCGATTTTCCGGACTACTGGCTGCCCTGAGATGCGCGCTGCCGGAGCCAGAACGGCACAAGGTGGATTGGCTGGAATCCGCGCAACATGCCGCCACCGGGGTACAGGCGAAAACCCTGATGGAACAGGGGTTTCGTGGAAAAGAACTGGGTGAAGCAATCCACAATGAGCGGTTACGGCGTATCCTCGCATTCCTCAACAAAGAGTAAGACACGCGATGGCATCATCAACACCTGTAGCCCTCATTACCGGCGCAGCGCATCGACTTGGCTCCCATACCGCCAGACATCTCCACCAGCGCGGCTGGAGCGTGGTCATTCATTACCGTTCGCGGGAGGCGGATGCGAACATGAACACCAACCTGCGGGCGCCTTTCTTTCTGGGCCAGGCCTGCCTGCCAGCGTTGAAACTGTCACGGGGCGCCATCGTGAATCTTATCGACATCTACAGCCAACGGCCGCTGGCCAACCATCCACTGTACTGCGCCAGCAAGTCCGGACTCGCTTCACTGACCCTGTCCTGGGCGAAGGACCTGGCACCCGAGGTACGCGTGAATGGGGTTTCACCAGGCGCCATCCTCTGGCCAGAGGGTGATGCTGTGATAGACCATGCCTACCAGCAGAGCATACTGGCCAAGACGCCCCTGGCCCGCACCGGCAAACCGGAGGACATTGCTGGCGCCATCGCCTTCCTGCTGTGCGACGCCCCGTTTATCACCGGCCAGATCCTCGCGGTGGATGGCGGACGCAGCCTTAATATGTAAGATCCCTCAATATTTAAGACCATCGCAGCTGCCTGCTTTGGCCCACTCTCGCTTTCCGATACAATGAAGCCAACTTTTAAAATCTGCGTGCAAACCGGAGAGACTCCATGCGTGATGTAGTTATCGTAGCCGCCAAACGTACCGCCGTCGGCAGCTTCGGCGGCGGGCTGTCCAGCCTGAGTGCCGATAAGCTGGGCAGCGCCGTTATCAAAGCCCTGCTTGAGGAGACCGGCGTCGCCGCCGATCAAGTCAACGAAGTAGTCCTTGGCCAGGTTCTGACGGCCGGTTGCGGCCAGAATCCGGCACGCCAGGCATCCATCAACGCCGGCATCCCCGCATCGGTACCGGCAATGACGATCAACAAGGTGTGTGGTTCCGGACTGAAGGCAGTGCACATGGCGGTCCAGGCCATTCGCTGCGGTGACGCCGAGTTGATGATTGCCGGTGGCCAGGAGAGCATGAGCCAGGCTCCCCATGTGCTGCCTAACAGCCGCAACGGCCAGCGCATGGGTAACTGGAACATGGTAGACACCATGATTTCCGATGGCCTTTGGGACGCCTTCAATGACTACCACATGGGTGTCACCGCGGAAAACATTGTGGAGAAGTACGGCATCACCCGTGAAGAACAGGATGAGTTTGCTGCCGCGTCCCAGCAGAAGGCGGCCGCCGCGATCGACGCGGGTTACTTCGAGGGCCAGATTGTCCCCATCACTATTCCTCAGCGCAAGGGCGATCCGCTGATCGTCGACACGGACGAAAACCCGCGTGCTGGCGTAACCGCGGACAGCCTGGGCAAGCTTCGTGGCGCCTTCAAAAAGGATGGAACCGTCACCGCCGGCAATGCGTCTTCCCTTAACGACGGCGCGGCGGCCGTCATCGTATGCAGCGCCGACAAGGCCAAAGAACTTGGTCTTGAGCCGCTGGCCACCATCAGGGCTCACGCCAATGCCGGTGTCGACCCGGCCATTATGGGCACCGGCCCGATCCCTGCTAGCCAGCGCTGCCTGAAACTGGCCGGTTGGTCGGTGGACGATCTGGATCTGGTGGAAGCGAACGAAGCCTTCGCCGCCCAGGCTATTTCCGTTAATCGGGACCTGGGATGGGATACCGCGAAGGTCAATGTGAACGGTGGTGCCATCGCACTGGGCCATCCAATCGGGGCTTCCGGTTGCCGAATCCTGGTCGGCCTGCTCCACGAGATGGCTCGCCGGGATGCAAAGAAGGGCCTTGCCACCCTGTGCATTGGCGGCGGCATGGGTGTTGCCCTCGCCGTGGAGCGTTGATCACAGGATGTTGAACGTGGTGCTGTTCGAGCCGGAGATACCGCCGAATACCGGCAATATCATCCGGCTCTGCGCCAACACCGGCTGCCGGCTGCATCTGATTGAACCCCTGGGTTTTACCCTCGAGGACAAACAGATGCGCAGGGCAGGCCTGGACTATAGCGAATACGCAACGGTAACGGTGCACTCCGGCTACCAGGCCTTTCTGGAAAATGAGCAACCTTCAAGGCTCTTCGGGCTGACTACCAAAGGTAGCCGTGGTTATCATGATGTTGAATACCAGAGTGGTGACTATCTGATGTTCGGCCCCGAAACCCGCGGGCTACCGCAGGACATCCGCAATGCGATGCCGGAGCAGCATCGCCTGAGAGTGCCCATGCGGCCAGAAAGTCGGAGCCTTAACCTATCCAACACGGTAGCACTGGTGGTTTATGAAGCGTGGAGGCAACTTGGATTCGAAGGGGCACAATAGCCATATCCGGGATATGTGGCCCACTTTTGCCATTTCGCTCGTACTGACCGCCAGCAACGCCTGGTCCAATAGCGATACGCAGGCTACCCGGGTTATCACCACTCCCTCGACAACCTCAGAAGTGTCTGTGGTACTGGGCAAACAGATCATCCGAAAGCTCTATGACAGCTGCGGGCTGGACATAAGATATCTGGATGCCCCGGCTGCACGAGCCGTGCTCATGGCAGAGAAAGGCCAGTCAGACGGCGAGCTTGCACGGATACCGATGGCCGTCAAAGACAATGCACCCCTGCTACCCCTGGCTACGCCGATCCTGGACGCGCGCCTGGTTTCGATGGCTCTCAACGGCGAAACCGGTGACTCAAAGGCGTCTTTGAAGGGAAAACGGATTGGCTTCCTCAATGGCTATCGAATGGTCGCGGCAGTCCTGCCCGAGGATGCGACACAGATAACCACCAGTGACAGCTTTCAATTGATCGATCTGCTCGAACGAGACCGTATCGACGTGGCACTGACCCTGGAGTGGGACGCTCTGGCCGCCAAACGCAAGAACCCAAAACTGGCTATTGGCGAGCCACTGCTGGAAGCCCCCATCTACCACTGGGTGCATGAATCCCGCAAAGACGATATCCCCTGCCTGTCCCAGGCGCTGGAGTCCATGAAGACGTCCGGTGAGATCGACCAGATAATCAGTGACGGTATCGAGCCGGAAACCGTCCAATAAAAAACCCCGCGAACCTGAGTTGGCGGGGTTTTCTGACGCTTGTGCCGAGAGCGTATCAGTGAGTCTGCTCTTCCTTCGCTTCCCCTGACGCCTCTTCCTGCTTGCGCTTCAATGCCTGTGCATAGATGGCATCAAAGTTAACCGGTGCCAGCATCAGTGCCGGGAAGCTACCCCGGCCAACCACACCGTCAATGGCTTCCCGAGCGTAGGGGAACAGGATGTTGGGGCAATAGGCACCCAGCATCTGGCCAAGCTGTGGGCCTTCTATACCTTTCACCAGGAAAACACCTGCCTGCTGAATCTCGACGATGTAAGCCACTTTTTCATCGACTTTCGCGGTCACAGTCAGAGACAGGACCACTTCGTACTGGTTATCGCTGATCTTGTTGTGGGACGTGTTCAGATCCAGATTAACCTGAGGTTTCCACTGGTCCTGAAAAACCGTTGGGGAATTCGGCGACTCGAACGACAGATCCTTCACATAGATACGCTGGAGCGCGAACTGTGGTTGATTCTGGTTTTCGTTGCCTGCTGCGGCCTGCTCATTTTCAGCCATGTTCAATCCTTTCATTCTCGATAAGGGGCAACCAGGGCCCGTTGCTATGTCAGTGCTGCCGGAACAGTGTAATGCCTGGCTCCGCCGGCTGATGTGAAACAGTGCGACAGTTTACCGTTCAGTTCAAGGCCTGGCAGGGCCGTTACTTCTTCACCAACGGCAGATTGCTGCCTTTCCAGTCCGCAACGCCACCATTGAGGCGAACCACATTGGCGTAGCCTTCCGCATTCAACTGCTTGACCGCCATGGCGGAATGCTGGCCCATCTTGTCAGCTACAATAATCTGCTTGTCCTTGAACTTCTTCAGTTCCGACGCACGACTTTTGATACTATTAAGGGGAATATTGATTGAACCGGTTATCCGGCCCTCGTTAAAATCCTTGCGATCACGGATATCGACGACGACAGCTTCGTCGCGGTTAATCAGATTCACGGCTCCCTGCGCAGAGATTTTCTTGCCGCCACGGCGAGACTCAAGCACCAATATGGCCAGCAGGAAAGCGACAAACAGAGATACCAGAATGTAATGGTTAACCGCGAACTCGAACACCCTTTCCATGAAAACACCTTGCTGAATAGTTTGTGGCGGGATTATACACACCCTTCCCCAAGGACAGAAGGTGACCAGGCCGAAGGTGACGCCACTGGCCGGAGGGTGCGAAAATGTTTAGAATCAATGTTCTTTTTAGTAAATTTACCAAACTACCATCGGATTAAGTGATGACTGCCACGCGTAAGCCTACCGCACTGATCATTCTTGATGGCTGGGGCCACCGTGACCCGGCTGAAGACAACGCCATCAGCAATGCCAACACCCCGTGTTGGGATAAGCTCTGGGAAAATCAGCCGAAAACACTCATCAACACCTCCGGCATGTTTGTCGGCCTGCCCCAGGGACAGATGGGTAATTCCGAGGTTGGGCACATGAACCTGGGCGCTGGCCGGGTGGTTTATCAGAGCCTGACACGCATCGACAAAGATGTAGAAGAAGGTAGTTTTACGGAAAATTCCGTACTTTGCGCCGCCATTGATAAAGCCGTCAGCAGCAACCGTGCTGTGCACCTGATGGGCCTGCTTTCCCCCGGCGGCGTTCACAGCCATGAAGACCACGTACTGGCGGCCGCTGAGATGGCAGCCAAGCGCGGCGCGAAGGAAGTCTATATCCACGCCTTCCTCGATGGCCGCGACATGCCTCCCCGCAGTGCAAAAGCGTCACTGGAAAAAGCCGCCACCAAACTCAAGCACCTGGGCGTGGGCCGGGTGGCCTCCATTGTTGGCCGCTACTACGCCATGGACCGAGACAATCGCTGGGACCGTGTGGAAGAAGCCTACAACGTTATGACCCTGGGCGAAGCAGAGTTCACTTCAGCTGATCCGGTGTCCGCGCTGGAGCAAGCCTACGAGCGCGGCGAGAACGACGAGTTTGTAAAAGCCACCCGTATCATGACCAGCGGCGAAAACGAGGGCACCATCAGTGACGGCGACACCGTTATATTCATGAACTTCCGTGCCGACCGCGCCCGCGAGATGACACGCTGCTTCGTGGAAAAGGACTTCGACGGTTTTGAACGTCGTAAACATCCGGAACTGGCTGACTTCGTCATGCTGACCGAGTACGCAGCCGATATTAATACCTCGTGCGCTTACCCTCCGGAGCAGTTGACCAATGGTCTGGGCGAGTATGTGGCCAACCTCGGCAAAACCCAGCTGCGGATTTCCGAAACCGAGAAGTACGCACACGTTACCTTCTTCTTTAACGGCGGTCTCGAAACACCGTTTGAAGGTGAGGACCGAATCCTGGTTCCTTCGCCCAAAGTGGCGACTTACGACCTGCAACCGGAAATGAGTGCGCCCGAGGTCACTGACAAGCTGGTCGAGGCAATCAAGAGCGGGAAATACGACCTGGTTGTCTGTAACTATGCCAATGGCGACATGGTGGGCCACACCGGCAAGCTGGATGCCGCCATCAAGGCCGCGGAATGCATCGACCAGTGCGTAGCCCGTATTACCGAAGCCTTGCAGGAAGTGGGTGGTGAAGCATTGATCACCGCTGACCACGGCAACTGCGAGCAGATGACCGACCCCAATTCCGGCCAGGTACACACGGCCCACACGATCGGCCCCGTGCCGCTTATCTACGTTGGCCCACGCAAGGTCAACCTCAGGGACGACGGTAGCCTCAGCGACGTGGCGCCCACCCTGCTGAGCCTGATGAGCCTGGAACAACCGGCTGAAATGACCGGGCACAGCCTGGTGGAGATCGGTTGATTCTGCGTCTTTGGCTGGCGGTGGCGATGCTTGCAGTCGTCACGCCAGCACTGGCGGAGCAACAGGTCACACCTGGCCAGATAGAAGATCTCAAGGAAGAGATTGCCAATATTGATGAGTGGCTTGCCGACGCCGAGGAAGACCGTTCCTCGCTGGAGCAACAGCTCTCCGGGCTCGAACAGGAAATAGGCCGGCTCACCCGCGAACGCCGGGAGCTCCGCCAGCAGGCACGGGAACAGCAACTGCGCCTGACCGAGCTCGGCAAGGAAGAGACCGAACTCACCCGCGTGCTGGAAAGCCAGCGCGACAGCCTGAAGAAACAGATCCGCGCCGCCTGGATGGAAGGCGACGCGCCCGCCGTCAAAGTCCTGCTCAACGAGATCGACCCGGACAAGGTCGCCCGCACGATGACCTACTACGAGTACCTCAGCCGGGACACCATTGACCGCCTCGAGGCGTTCGCTGCCAATCTCCGGCAATTGAAAGAAACGCAGAAGCAGGTCAAGGCCGGGCGGATGCGGCTGGCAGAACTGGAAGAGAATGTCGCCGACCGCCAACAAAAGCTGAGCAGCAGCAAAAAGGAACGGGAACAGACCCTGGCGGCCCTGAAAACCGACATCAGCAATCGACTGAGCGAACGCGAGGAACTGGAAGAGGATCGCAAGCGCCTGGAAAAACTGCTGCGGGAGGTCGAAGAGGCCATCGCCAACATCCCCACGCCCAATGAGTCAGATCCGTTCGGATCACTCAAGAACAAACTGCCGTGGCCGGCGGAAGGCAAAATCGTTCGCAACTTCGGAGACAGCTACGCCAGCGGAAAACTCAAGCACAACGGACTGCTGATCAACACCGCCGAGGAAGGCGACGTAAAAGCCGTTCACTATGGCCGCGTTGTTTTCGCCAACTGGCTGCGCGGGTTTGGCCTGATCACCATCCTCGACCACGGCGACGGCTACATGACGCTCTACGGCCACAGCAGTAGTCTGTTCACCAGCCCCGGAGACTGGGTTGAAGCGGGCGAGGCAATTGCCCAGGCTGGCCGAACCGGCGGGACCAATGACCCCGCGGTGTATTTTGAGGTCCGCCACAATGGAAAACCGGACAATCCCCGACGCTGGCTCGGCAACCGCTGAACGGGTTCACGCTACCCCAAAGGCTGACAAATCAGCCCGGTAACGCCATACTGTCCGGCAATACTTGGGAACAACCAGTCATCGGATTAACACAGGACATGTGAATGAGACGGGTAAGAAGTCTACACCACGCCAGCACACGCGCACTCGCCCTTGCCACTTGCTTAACCGTTCTGCCCGGCCTTATTCATGCCCAGGAAGCCGATGAAGAAACCCGACGCCTGCTGGAAGGCATCCAGCACGGTGAGCAGGTGGAAATACAGCTGCCTGATCCGGAAGAACAGCTGCCACTGGACGACCTTCGCAAATTCGCTGAAGTGTTTGGCCGAATCAAGGATGCCTATGTGGAAGAGGTGGACGACCGCCAGCTCCTCGAAAGCGCGATCAAAGGCATGTTATCTGACCTGGACCCGCACTCCACCTATCTGGCCCCGAAAGACTACGAACAGCTCGAAGAGAGCACCTCCGGCGAGTTTGGCGGCCTGGGCATCGAAGTAGGCATGGAAGATGGCTTCGTAAAAGTTATCTCTCCCATCGATGACACCCCTGCTCAGAAGGCCGGTGTACAGGCGGGCGACCTGATCATCAAACTGGGTGACCAGCCGGTGAAAGGCATGTCGCTGGAAGAAGCCGTTAAACTGATGCGCGGCAAGCCAGGAACCGTCCTCACCCTGACCATTATGCGTGAGGGAGAATCAGCGCCGATCGAGATTGATGTGAAACGCGACATCATCAAGGTCACCAGCATCAAATCCCGCATCATCGAGAACGGCTATGGCTACGTCCGCATAACTCAGTTCCAGGCGGATACCGGCACGCAGTTCACCAAGGCACTGGAAGCCCTGGAGAAGGAACATGGCAGCGACCTGGACGGCCTGGTGATTGACCTGCGCAACAACCCCGGCGGCATTCTCCAGGCGGCGGTTGAAGCGGCCGATGCCCTGCTGGATAGCGGCTTGATCGTCTACACGGAAGGCCGCATCCAGAGCTCGCGCCTGCGCTTCAATGCCAAACCCGGAGATGTGATGCCGGATACGCCCATTGTTGTTCTGATTAACGGCGGTTCCGCCTCTGCATCCGAGATTCTTGCGGGCGCGCTTCAGGATCACCAGCGTGCCGTGGTCATGGGCACCCAGTCGTTCGGCAAAGGCAGCGTGCAAACTGTCATCCCCCTGGATGAGACTCACGCCATCAAGATGACCACCGCCCGCTATTACACCCCGGATGGGCGCTCCATCCAGGCCAAGGGGATCAAACCGGATATTGAAGTGAAGCCGGCGCAGCTGACTGAGCTCGACAGTCAGCCGTTCTTTACCGAGGCGGATCTCAGCGGCCACCTTGAGGGGCAGGATGAGGGGCAGCAGGAAGAACCGCAAAAGCAGGAGGACGCACAAAGCACGTCGCCGGCGAACAAGGACTTCCAGCTACGCTCTGCACTGAACCTGCTGAAAGGCATGAGCATTCTCAACAAGCGTAACAAGCCGACACAGGAAAGCGCGGATTGAAAGTTCTAGCAACACTGATTGCCGCCCTTTTGGCCACCTCCCCGGTTGTTGCCGGGGAGCATGAGGGGCAACTCCCGCCCACTATCGCCATCATCATCGATGACATGGGGCATAACCTGGTGGAAGGTGAGCGCCTGATCGCCCTGGATCAGCCCATCACCCTGGCTTTCCTGCCCTACCGCAGATACACCACCAGACTGGCGGAGTTGGCCCACCAAAAGCACAAGGAAATCATGCTGCATGCGCCAATGGCCAATACCCGTAACATCGGCCTTGGGCCCGGCGGCCTGAACCCGGACATGGACCAGAACAGCATAGCCACTACCTTGCGGCGAGCGCTCCAGTCCATTCCCCATGTGCAGGGCGTGAACAACCATATGGGCAGCCTGCTAACTCAACAACTTCAGCCGATGGACTGGGTGATGTCTGAACTCGATCACTACCCGGTCTATTTCGTGGACAGCCGCACCATCGCTTCCTCCATTGCGGGCGAAGTCGCAGCCGCTTACCGCATACCCACCCTCACCCGCGACGTGTTCCTGGATCACGAGCAAACCGAGGAATTCGTGGATCAGCAGTTCGAGCTTCTTATCAAGCGGGCAAAGGAAAACGGCAGCGCCATCGGCATTGGCCATCCTCACAAGGTAACGGTGGATTATCTAGAGAAACGTCTGCCAGAGCTGGACGAGCAGGGAATTGCCGTAGCGACCGTCAGCGGCGTATGGGCGATGAGGAATGGCAACCGACCAATGTTTGCGGAAGGGGAAAAGCGGGCGATTCGGCCCGCGCTGGCGAAGCAGGAATGAGGCCCGACCTCAATCCCGCACCACAATCCCCTGGGCCTTCATAAATGCCTTTGCTTCGGGAATCGTATGCTGACCGAAGTGAAAGATGGACGCCGCCAGCACGGCATCCGCGCGACCTTCGGTCACACCGTCTGCCAGATGCTGCAGCTCGCCCACACCCCCTGAAGCAATGACCGGCACTGATACAGCGTCGCTGATGGCGCGGGTCAGCCCCAGGTCGAATCCGATTTTGGTGCCGTCACGGTCCATGCTGGTCAGCAGCAACTCACCGGCACCCATCGCGGTCATCTTGCGAGCCCATTCAACGGCATCCAGCCCTGTCGGCTTGCGCCCACCGTGGGTGAAGATCTCCCATCGGGGCTCCTCTCCTTCACCACTGACACGCTTGGCATCAATGGCGACAACGATACACTGGCTACCAAAACGGTCAGAAGCCTCGCGCACGAAGTCCGGATTGAACACCGCCGCAGTATTGATTGACACCTTGTCCGCGCCTGCATTCAGGAGCTTGCGGATGTCCTCAACGGTGCGCACACCACCACCCACCGTCAGCGGGATAAACACTTCAGCCGCCATGCGCTCCACAGTTTCATAGGTGGTATCGCGGCTTTCGTGACTGGCGGTGATGTCCAGGAAGGTGATTTCGTCGGCGCCCTGTTCGTTGTACTTGCGGGCCACTTCCACCGGGTCACCAGCATCGCGGATATCGACGAAGTTCACGCCTTTTACAACGCGGCCTTTATCGACATCCAGGCAGGGAATAATGCGTTTTGCCAGAGCCATAATTCGCGTTACCCCTTCAGGCTGTCGCAGAAGGCCTGGGCCTCGGCCACATCCAGGGTGCCTTCATAGATGGCTCGGCCGGTAATCGCACCGAGGATGCCCTTGTCAGCCACGGTAGCAAGGCGCTTGAGATCGTCCATGTTGGTAACGCCGCCAGAAGCGATCACGGGAATGCCGCCTTCTTCCGCCAGTGCAGCAGTGGCTTCCACGTTCACGCCCTGCATCATGCCGTCGCGGCTGATGTCGGTGTAAACAATGGACTCGACGCCGTCGTTGGCAAAACGTTTCGCCAGATCGGTCGCCATGACTTCAGACACTTCCGCCCAGCCGTCAGTGGCAACGCGGCCGTCTTTGGCGTCCAGGCCCACGATAATGTGGCCGGGAAAGCGCTTGCACATCTCGGTAACGAATTCCGGTTCTTTCACCGCCTTGGTACCAATAATGACCCACTGTACGCCGGCTTTCAGATAGGCCTCGATGGTTTCCGCCGAACGAATACCGCCGCCAATCTGGATGGGTAAATCCGGGAATTTGCGAGCGATGGCCTGGACGATTTCGCCGTTGACGGGTTCACCGGCGAAGGCGCCATTCAGGTCCACCAGATGCAGGCGGCGGGCGCCAGCATCCACCCAGCGGGTTGCCATATCAACAGGATCGTCACCGAAAACGGTGGAGTCGTCCATACGGCCCTGGCGCAGTCTTACGCATTTGCCGTCTTTAAGATCTATGGCCGGGATGATCAGCATGTTCCAGTCCAGTTGGTAAAGTTTTTCAGTAACTGCAGCCCCGCCCGAGCGCTTTTTTCAGGGTGGAACTGCACCGCAAAGATGTTGTCTCTCGCCACGGCTGCAGCCAGGTCAACGCCGTAATGGGTACAGCCGGCAATATCCGGGTTGCCCTCGGCTTCAGCGTAGTAGCTGTGCACGAAATAGAAGCGGTCGCCGTCGGGAATATCGTGCCAAAGCGGGTGATCCATGGTCTGGCGCACTTCGTTCCAGCCCATATGAGGCACTTTCAGGCGTTCGCCGTTCTCGGTGAGATTGTCACCGAAGAAGCGCACCTCCGACTGGAACAGGTCGATACAATCCACCCAGCCGTTTTCCTCGCTGCGGGACATCAGCGCCTGCATGCCTACGCAAATGCCGAGCAACGGACGGTCAGCGGAGACTTCCCGCACCAACTCATCAATTCCCAGGCGGCGGATTTCCGCCATGCAGTCGCGGATGGCGCCCACGCCAGGGAGGATCACCCGGTCCGCGCTGCGGATCAGCTCGGCGTTGTCGGTGACCAGAACACGGGTATCCGGTGCAACGTGCTCCACCGCTTTGCTGACGGAATGAAGGTTACCCATGCCGTAGTCGATAATGGCAACGGTTTTCATGCGAAGAGAAACTTCCTGAATCGTGGTTCTTTTAGTTGAGCCCAGGGCCGCTTACAGCGACCCCTTGGTGGACGGGGTAATACCCGCCATTCGCTCGTCCATTTCAATGGCCATACGCAGGGCACGACCGAAGGCCTTGAACACGGTTTCGATCTGGTGGTGGGTGTTCTTACCCTTCAGGTTATCAATGTGCAGGGTGACCATGGAGTGGTTCACAAAGCCGTGGAAGAACTCCTCGAACAGGTCGACGTCGAAGCCTCCTACAGCACCACGGGTATAGGGCACATCCATCATCAGGCCGGGACGGCCAGACAGGTCAATCACCACGCGGGACAGTGCTTCGTCAAGCGGCACGTAGGCATGGCCGTAACGACGGATGCCCTTCTTGTCGCCAACCGCCTGCTTGAAAGCCTGGCCCAGGGTGATACCAATATCTTCCACCGTGTGGTGGTCATCAATGTGCAGATCGCCCTTCGAGACAATGTTCAGGTCCACCAGCCCGTGGCGGGCAATCTGATCCATCATGTGCTCAAGGAAAGGCACGCCCGTGTCGAAGCTGGACTTGCCGGTGCCGTCGAGATCGATCTCGACGGTGATCTGTGTTTCCAGGGTATTTCTTTCTACCCGAGCCTTGCGTTCGGCCATGGGGACTCCAAAGTCATCAGTCGGCACATGCCGGAAAAGTGTCTGCGCGCATTATACCTTTTATGATTCCCCGCGTCCCGCAATGGCCTTTATAGCCTTGATAGCGACGACCATCAGAACGCTTTCTTGAGGTTACTCATGTAGGTATCGACCAGACTATTGAACTCGTGCTTGATCACGGGGCTGATGGCCAGTTTCAACAGGCTCGGCAGCGGAACGGTCAACTCGGCGCTGGTCTGGAATTTCACCGAAGTAGTGCTGTCGTCTTTCTTCTTGAGGGTCCAGGAGCCTTTTACCACACCGTTACCCTCGCCTTTCACCGGCTCCCAGGTAATCCTGCCGTTGTCCTTGTCCGCGAAGTATTTGCACGCGTATACAGACTGGATGGCATGCTTGTCCACGCCCACCTTTTCCATTTCCCAGCGATAGGCGTTGTCACCCAGATCCACCAGGTTATGCACCTTGGGAAAATGGCTTGCCGATGCGGGCACGTCCGCCAGCAGCTCGAATACTTCGTCATATCCGGCGGGCAGATCCAGTTCCCGGTTAAGCTCAATAGAGACAGTAATAGCCACTGTTTGCTCCTTTTTATCGTTGTAAGACGCGCTTTATATCGTTGTGTAGTGTAGTTGCCCCCGCTAAACC
>NZ_DFMB01000029.1:0-28352 GCF_002375325.1 Marinobacter sp. UBA3604 | reverse complement strand
CACCAGATTCAGTTATAACTCGTCCACCATCCCGGATACCTTACCCAACGAGGACGACTATACGCGGGCGCTGTCCCTTTCCCGTCTGGCTTACGATCTTGAAAACCTGATCAGTCCGGCTCTGGCCGGCATGCTGTTGTTGGTTGCCAGTTGGCAGGGGCTGTTTTCAGGCACGGTGGTTGGCTTCATAGCATCAGCGTTGCTCGTCGTATCGGTGGCTCTGCCTTCTGGCTCCGCGCCGGAGAAGCGCCGGGGTATCTACGAACGCGCCCGTCGTGGGTTTCGCATCTTTTTGGCCACACCGCGCCTTCGGGGATTGATAGCGCTGAATGTGGTGGTCAGCATGGCCGGCTCCATGGTGATCGTGAACACCGTAGTGATCGTGCAGGGTGGTTTTGGCCTGACCGATCAGCACACGGCCATGGCTTTTGCGGCATTCGGCGCGGGTTCCATGCTGGCGGCACTGGCGCTGCCCGCGCTGCTCAAACGCTGGAAGGACCGTCCGGTGATGCTGGCAGGGGCTTGGGTGTTGCTCGGCGGCTTGGGCGCGGCGTGGTTTGCTGACAGCCTCTACATGCTGATGCCAGTCTGGGCGCTGCTTGGTGTTGGATTCTCAACGGTTCAGACACCCATAGGTCGTTTGCTCACCCAGTCTTCTCATGGCGAAGACCGCCCAGCGCTTTTTGCCGCCCAGTTTTCGCTGTCTCACGCCGGCTGGCTGATTGCCTATCCGCTGGCGGGATGGCTTGGCTCATCTGCCGGCATTCAGCCAACGCTGATGGTGTTGGCGGTTCTGGGACTCGTCTTCCTGATTGCAGCCAGCCGACTGTGGCCCGCCGATGATCCATTGGTGATTGCCCATAGTCATCATGACCTGCCGCGCGAGCACCCGCACAGAACTGAATCGGGAGCGGAGCATTCCCACCGGTATGTGATTGATGAGCTGCATCCGCGGTGGCCGGGTTAAATGACTTCGTCGCCTTTAGGCGTCAAGCTGATGGAAATGTGCCCTAAGATCAACTCCAACTCGATTCAGGAATCCTCCTGAATAAGAGCAACGAGGTCATGTCGAATTTCTTCCCTACTCAAATCGGGCCGCATTAAGAGGCGGGGGTTACCTTCGCGATCAAATACATAAATCGCGCTGCTGTGTGACACCGCATAATTTCCATCGGGGTCAGGTTCGTCATAACCGAAGGTTGTTCTATATCGTTTTGCCAGTTCACGAAGCTGGGGTTCTTTTCCAGTGAGTCCTACAATATTGTCACCGAAGAAATCCACGTATTTTGCGAGACGCTCAGGCGTGTCACGTTTCGGATCGACACTCACGAACAAAGTGAGTACTTCATCCTGAAGCTTCGGGTCCAGGCCACTGGTTGCCTGATTGAGCTTTTGCAGGGCAGTTGGGCAAACATCGGGGCACGAGGTGAACCCGAAAAACAGCATTCTCACGCGGCCACTGTAATCATCGCCAGATACCGACTCGCCCTGGCTATTGATCAGGTCGAATTCCAGTTTAGGCATCAAGCCACTGATGTTTTTGCCGTTCCAGTCTTCCTCGTCATTTCCAAGGCAACCAGTCAGCAATAGGGATGCTATCAGCGTTAAGGTCGCCGATATGATTTTGGAGCGCTGTCGCCAGAAGCGAGTTCTCATGACGCTGTTTCCTCAAGTTGTTTGGATTGGTTGGTATATTTTCCGTCCTGATGCATGGCTCGCCGGAGCATCAGAAGAATGCCAAGGATGCTCATCATGGCCGGAGGGATATAGGTCAGCATGCCGCCAAGAAGCTGGTCGACTTCCGGGTCCAGCGGCCAGGCCCTGCCACAGACTTCGTAAACGTCGTAGACCATGTCACGTGAGAACACGATCCACGCCCCAAGAAACATCTGAAGCACACCTGCGGCAGCCAGAACCAACATGCGTCTGCCATACCCCAGCGATGAGGTGATCGCAGGCGGTCGCGGGTCGAAGATCAACCACCAGAACAGCAGGCCATCCAGTAACATGCTCCAGTTCATGACCCAGTACAGGTCCCGGCTGAGCATGGCGTCGAAATGGATTGATGGCCACAGCCAGAAATAAATGAGCCCGACAAACAGGAATAGGGCGATGAAGGGTTGTTGCAGGACCTGATAAACCCAACCCAAAGGCCGGAGCGTGCGCTTCCAGCCCGAGCTGATTTTTTCAAACCAGAACCGCATGACCGGCAAGGGATTGGAAAGCGCGATCAGGATAGGCCCGATGTGATGAAGAATCAGGTGCTGGCCCCGATGGACGAAGAACATGTATTGAGCGTAGTAATCGAAGCGGGTCTGCATCACCGCATAACAGATCAGCACCCCCAGGGTGAAAGCAAAAATCCGCAGCGCGCCAGGCCGATCCTGATCCGGCATCCGAAGCAGTCCGATGCCATAGAACCCCATCACGAGCATGTAGCTCAGCACGGTCAGCGGCGAGAAATCGTAGGGCAGAAGGTAGTCAAGCAGTGACATAGAGTTGCCGGTTCTGGTGTTGTTATTTCGATAACTCTACCTTGGACGTCACCAGATCGTACAGTTCCTGAGGCCCCAGCCGGTTCAACTTTTCTCCGTTGACGTAGAAGGTTGGAGTTCCGGAAATTCCAACCGATTTAACGTCCGCAGCATCCTGTTGAATAATGCCGTCAATTTCGGGCGAGTTCATACCGGCTCGAGCGGCTTCTACATTCAACCCGGCTGACTCCGCCGCGTCCCATGCTGCGGTGACACCGGGGTCGTCATGCCACTGGGGCTGGGCTTCCATGACAGCGTCAAGCACCGGCTCGTAGGCCCCCTGTTCGCGGGCGGTTTCCAGAATTCTGACGGCCTCTTCCGAGCCTTTGTGAAACAGCACGTAGCGCAATACCAGGCGCACTTTGTCTGGGTAGGCCGCCATAATCTGTTTCACATAAGGGTACATGGCGCGACAGCCTTCGCAGGATGGGTCGAAGAACTCGACAATGGTTACCTGAGCGCCCTCAGGGCCGACAACGGGGGAGTAATCCCTCACCAGTGGCGTTTTTCCAACAACGGCGGGTTCATTAGTGCCCTGAGAACGATCGTAATAAACAAAAGCGGCCGCGAAGATAACCAGACAAATAAGAACAAGACTGATGACCAGGGTTCGGGTTCGCACGTGAGATCTCCATATTTTTAGTTTGATTAAATTGGCGTCAGACCTTTTCAGGTGTTCGGTAGCAGCCGACCAGGCACCCACCGCAGATAAAGCATCATTCCAAACAGTTCCACCAGGGACTGCACGACAATCACTACAACGGCCGCAGCCCACGCCTCTGGCATTGAAAGTGCCAAAGGTAAAACCACGAAGGAGTTGCGTGTTCCAAGGCTGAAGGTGACGGTGCGACCGGTTTCCACCGGTAATCGAAAGACCCAGCGCAGAGCCTTTCCAACCAGAGCCGCGGATAGAAGATAGGCCGGGAACACAATCATCAAGGGCCAGATGAGTGGGCCGGTACTGTCGATCTGGCTGACCTGTGTCATTGTGATGACAAAAAGTACGACTGTAAGCAGAGGGACCGGAATCAGGCCCATGAAGCGAATGAACCCGGTGGCTTTTCTGGAGTTTTCGGCCCGTTTTTCAGTCAGAAATGCGAGGATAAGCGGGACAATAATCAGCCCGACAAAGGCCGGCGGGAGATGTCGCCCAAGCTCCAGATTTAAATCGAATTGACTGCCCACAAAAAGCCAGAGGTAGAGCGGCAGAAGAGCCAGTTGAGCAATCAACAGAACCGGCGTTGCCGCAATGGCTCGGGTGCTCTGGCACTCCTCCACCCTGTCGCCGAGGGAAGAGGTCCATCCGGCAATGAGGTCGGAAAAAACAGCGATGAGGTAGGCCCAGACCTGATGGCGTTCAATTACGTCTCGCATAAGGTGTTCGTAACCGTGTGGCATGTCGGCCATTCGCAGCCGATCTGCCACACGGCACCCTTTTCAGCAGCCCTGCTAGCCATGGCCATAAGTATGGGCATCTTTGTGACTGTGATCAGGGTGCTCAAACTCCAATGTTGAATGAGTGATGCTGAATTCGTTTTCCAAAGTTCGTTTTATCCCGTCCTTGACTTTCTCAAGTTCATTCCAGGCACTTATCTCGACCACCACATGGGCGTCGAGGGAGGCATCATGCTCACCCATCTGCCAGAAATGTACGTGGTGAAGGTCGATAACGCCTTCTACGTTTGATACAGCCTCAATGACCGAATCTGTGTCAATATCCACAGGACTTCCCAGCATGAGTGTTCGGATGGTTCCGCCGATTTCCGTCAGGCCCAGGTAGAGAATGTAGCTGGCGATACCAATTGTGATTGCGGGATCAACCCAGCGCATGTCGTACAGGAGAATCAGGGCACCGCCTACAACGACTGCGATTGATGCAAACGCATCAGACAAGTTGTGTAAAAACAACGCACGAATATTAACGCTGCCCTTCTGCATAGAGTAGGTCAGCAGCGCGGTCAGCGCGTCCACCACCAGTGCGACAATGCCAAGCCAGATTACCCACCATCCCTTGATTTCCGTCGGCTCAATGAATCGCATGGTACCTTCGTAGATCAGGTAGAGGCCTATCATGATCAGGGTGGTGTAGTTTATGAGTGCCGCAACGATCTCAATTCTCCCATAGCCAAAGGTCATCTTTGAGTCGGCCGGGCGGCGTGCAATTTTCCGGGCAGCAAAAGCGATAACCAGCGATGCCATGTCTGAAAAGTTATGTATAGCGTCGGCGATCAACGCCAGGCTACCGGCGAAGATCCCGCCCGCGATCTGGGCGACAGTCAGGATGCCATTCGCCCAGATGGCTACTGCAACTCGCTTGTCCTTGGTATCCGGTGACATGTGAGCATGCTCGTGGCCCATTATTTTCTCCTTGTTCGGTAGTTGTTCATTTCGTGTTGTTTCCGGCACTTTTTTCGGCCCTGAAGCCCGTGACAAAAATCATGGTCACACCCAGGACTATGAAGACGTCGGCAAGATTGAACGCCGGCCAGTGCCAGCCCCCGCCATCGGCAAAGAGACTGAAGGCCGCGGCCCTATTTCAAAGATGCACCCTGTTAAAAAATAGGGTGATTTGCCACACTATTCATTCCGGTCGATACTCATATTCACGTTTCTGGTGCTCGTTCGAATAACGCTATTTAAAACTCTGTAGTAACTATAGAGTCAATGTTTAGCCTATGCTTGGATATGGGCCCCTTAACCAGCGCACGTTCAAGTGTCACCACTTGACCCTGTATTAGCTGCTGGGCCGAAGCTTTCGGTATCAATTGGCCGCCGGGATCTTTATCGGGCAACGGCAATTCCTGCGGCGATTACTTGTGAGTCTCTTGTGAAAGATTCTGGCACACCTCCGGGCTTTGGATATCTGGGTGAGTGGGCCAGCCAGGATCAGAGATTCCTCAGTAAGCTCCGCGAGGACGGATTCTGGGATCAGAAGTACTGTACGGGCCTGGCGGAACGGGGGCTCCGGTGCAGATATTCGGTTTTAGCTGATCGTACTCGAAGCCCTGGGGACGTCGACTGTCACGCAAAGTCCGTGTTCTTTGGCGCGTGAGAAATGGAGGCTTCCACCATAACGTTCCACAATTTCCCGAACAATCGCCAGCCCAAGGCCATGGCCGGGCGTTTGCTCATCCAGCCGCAATCCCCGTTGACCCAGCTTGCCGATTTCAGTCTCAATGACGCCTGGCCCATCGTCTGAAACGCCGATCTGCAGATTTCCGGAGTGTTGAACGAGTGACAGTTCCACGCATCGTTCTGACCATTTGCCTGCGTTGTCCAGGAGATTGCCCATGATTTCATTCAGGTCGTGTTCCTCAATCGGCCAGCGAGCGTCCTCCGGCAGGGAGCTCGACAGTTCAAAAGACTTTTCCGGGTATAGCCGCCCCAGCATCCAGAGTAGGTCCCGCGCCTGTTTCAGCGGGTAAGCGCTTTTTCCAACTTGCGGCCCTGCAAAGCGACTTCGGCGCATCTCGGCTTCAAGCTGTTTGTCGATGTCATTGAGTCTCGCGGTCATTTGAAGGCGGAGATCGTTGGAGAGCGGACGACTGGTGTCCTCAAGAATCTGCCGGACGGCCGCAATGGGTGTTTTCACGCTGTGAGAGAGGTTTGCCAGCGCATCCCTTGAGCGTTCCAGGCGTTGATCCAGCGAGTCGAGCAACTGGTTGAGCTGCTGGACCAGCGGTCGAAACTCCTCAGGCGCCTGAACATGAATCCGCGAGACCTTGCCATCCTGAAGTCGCTTAAGCGTGGCTCTTAGCTCGACAACGGGGCGCATGGACAGATTGATACCGAACCAGATTACAACGACCAAAAGCAGAATCAGCAGAATAGAGACGATGGCTGTCCACGCGTGCAATTCTGCCTGGCTGCGTTTCAGGGCGCCTAGATCCTCGGACACGATTACTATAATAGGGGTGTCGCCCACCAGGAACGACTTTCGATACGCGAGAATGTCCTTTGGCCCATCGACGGTATCCGCATCCTGCACACGACGGGTTCCATCTTCTGCTGATTCAATTAAGGACGTTAACACCGGCGCCCAGGAATCCGGGGAAATAACGGTTGAAGAAGGAGAATGTATGGCAAAGGCGTGGTGAAACACCTCCTGAAAGTAGTCGCCGGTCTGGAGATCATCCAATTGACCGCCAGAGTCGCGAATCTGGTGTTCCAGAAAGGCGACCTCATCCTTAAGTCGTGTCGCAACGAATTCCCGGGACATCCGGTCCAGTAACAAGCCGTGAACCAGCCATGCAAGCCCCATTAACGCAATGCCGGCAGGCAGTAGTAATAAAAGCAAAGTTCCTTTGACGGATTTGGGCTTGCTAAACAGTGTCATTGAACAGATACCCCTGGCCGCGACGGGTAGAAATGGTGTCGTTGCCTACCAGTTTTCGCAATCTGCGGATGTAGGCTTCGATTACGTTCTCATTCGGGGTGTCGTTCAGGTTGTATAGCTGGTCCATTAACTGCTCTTTTGAAAATACATGACCGGGACGGCTCATCAGACAGCGCAGCAGGCGGAATTCCGTACCCGTGAGGCTGTATTCTTTGCCATCGTCGGATTTCAGGCTCTGGCGATTCTCATCCAGTTCGTAGCGTCCGGCTTTTACCACGGAATGAATGCGCCCTTCGCTTCGACGCACAATGGCGTTAAGCCGGGCGATCAACTCCTCAGTCTGGAAAGGTTTTGCCAGGTAATCGTCTGCTCCCGCTTTCAGTCCTTCTACTTTGTCGTGCCAGTCGCCCCTTGCCGTAAGGATTAGCACCGGAAAGCCGATCTGGTGTTTTCTCCACGTCCTTAAAACGTTCAACCCATTGCCGTCTGGCAGACCAAGATCAAGAACAACCGCGCGATAATCTTCCTGCTCGCCCAGAATCGCGGCTTCTCTGGCCGTATGGGTTGTATCAACGCTGAATCCCGCCTTTTCAAGCTGACGACCTAAACCGTCTGCCAGCAATCGGTCGTCTTCAACGAGTAGTAATCGCATCGCGGTGCCCTTTCTCTGAGTCAAGAGTGTATCGAGTGTCGCCGATCAACCTGAATTCATCCTGAACGACAAAATAGTTGGATATTTTCAGTAAGAATTCAGGTTAGTGCGCGATGGTGTTCTTCCTATTTTGGCATTGCTCTATGTTCAGGGCTAACCAGCGCCGGCTTTGCCGGTCAGTATGACAAAGGAGAAGACAAGATGAACGCATCCAAGTTGATTGTTGCAGCCGCCGCCATGTCGATGTCGGCAGTGACCCTCGCCGGTGGTGCTCATGGCGGTGGCCATGGCGCCAGCAGCGGCGAACCGGGTAAAGCCTCCGAAGCCAGTCGCACTATCACGGTGGAAATGTACGATAATTACTACGAGCCGGAAGAAATCACTGTTGAGCCCGGCGAAACCGTGCGCTTTGTGGTGAAGAACGAAGGTAGTCTCGTTCACGAGTTCAATATTGGCACCCCCTCCATGCACGAAGGCCATCAGAAAGAAATGATGATGATGGTCGAGCATGGTGTGATTCAGGGCGGCAAGCTCAACCAGGACATGATGAGCATGGACATGGGCAATGGTAAGACCATGAAGCATGATGACCCCAACAGCGTGTTGCTTGAGCCCGGGCAGAGCAAGGAAGTTGTGTGGAAGTTTACGGAAAAAGGTGACATTGAGTTTGCCTGTAACGTGCCAGGCCATTACGAGTCAGGAATGTACGGTGACGTAAATTTCGAATAATACAGTGCGCTGAGTACCGAACGAATGCAGGGGCTGGTGATGGCTTCCCAGCCCAGCTCCAACGAAATGCAGTTTGGAGCAAAACAGATGAAAACACGCTTTTTGACAGGATTTTTGAGCCTGCTGATGCCAGCCATGGTTTTGGCCGGTGAGTACGACCTTACGGTCGACCGGGTAAAAATTGATACCGGCGATTTCGTGAAGGAAGGTATTGGATACAACGGCGCATCTCCGGGACCGGTGATGCGCTTCAAGGAAGGCGAAAACGTCAGGATCAACGTGACCAACAATCTGGATGAGATGACGTCCATTCACTGGCACGGTCTGATCCTTCCTTTCGATCAGGACGGAGTACCAGGTATCAGTTTCCCGGGCATCAAGCCGGGTGAAACCTTTACTTACGAATTTCCCATCCAGCAAGCGGGCACCTACTGGTTCCACAGCCACTCTGGTTTTCAGGAGCCGGATGGCGCCTACGGTTCCATCGTTATCGAACCCGAGGGGCGTGAACCGTTCCGTTACGACCGCGAATACGTCGTCCAATTGACCGACAAACACCCGCATTCCGGTGATCGCATCATGCGCAACCTGAAAATGATGACTGATTATTACAACCGCGATCAGCAGACCGTGGGCGAGTTTTTCTCGGATGTGTCCGAGAACGGTTTTATGAACACAGTTCGGGATCGCATGGCCTGGGGTGGCATGCGCATGATGAAAGCAGACGTCGAAGACGTGCATGGCTTTACGGGCCTGATCAATGGCAAAGGGCCGGACCAGAACTGGACCGGACTCTTTGAGCCGGGTGAGCGGATCCGGCTGCGATTCATCAACTCCTCTGCGATGACCTACTTCGACATCCGGATTCCCGGTCTGGACATGACGGTTGTCCAGGCTGACGGCAACAATGTTCAGCCGGTCAGTGTGGACGAGTTCCGGATCGGTGTAGCGGAAACCTACGATGTGATCGTGCGCCCGAAAGATGAGCAGGCTTATACCATTTTTGCTGAATCCATGGGACGGTCAGGCTATGCAAGGGCTACGCTGGCCCCCGAAATGGGTATGGAAGGGTCCGTGCCACCAATGCGTGAACCAGCGCGCCTGACCATGGCTGATATGGGGGGCATGCCTGGCATGGACCATGGCAGCATGGCAGGCATGGATCACGGAAACATGGATATGGGTGACTCGGGTGACATGTCCGGGATGGATCATTCCTCGATGGAGGGGATGGACCACTCCAACATGGACAGCATGGATCATTCCAATATGGAAGGTATGGATCATTCCAGCATGAAAGATATGGATCATTCGGGCATGTCTGGCATGTCCGGCATGTCTGGCATGGACCATGGTTCCATGGCGATGGGGAAAGAAGAAGCAAACGATCCTTTCTACGCCAAGGGCAGTGGCCTCATGCCCAAAGCTGCTAATGGCGGTAAATTCCTGTCTTACGCTGACCTCAAGGCTCAGGATCCTTTGTATGAAGACCGCGAACCGACCCGGGAGATCGAGCTTCGCCTGACCGGCAATATGGAGCGTTACACCTGGAGCATTAATGGCGTCAAGTATGAAGACGCCGATCCGATTCGTCTCAAATACGGTGAGCGGGTCCGCTTCAAATTTGTCAACGAAACCATGATGACTCACCCCATGCACCTGCACGGTATGTGGTCCATCCTTGATGTTGGCGCAGGCCAGTGGAACCCGATCAAGCACACCGTTAGCGTGAACCCGGGCACTACGGTGTACATGGAAACCGAGGTTGATGAGCCAGGCCAGTGGGCGTTCCACTGTCACCTGTCCTACCACGCGGCCGCTGGTATGTTCCGTAAGGTGATTGTTGAAGGTGGGCCAGAGTCGCCGCAGGCCAAAACAGACGTGATTGCTGAAGATGGAGGTGAGGCATGAGCTGTATTCGATCACTTGTCGCGGTCAGTTTCCTTGCCTCTGCTGGTTTCTCAACGGCGGTGACAGCTCAGGAAATGATCTCCGACACCACTGCTCGCAAGCAGCCGCTCAAAACCTGGGGTGTTCAGTTCGAGGAGTTTGAATACCGCTACAGCGACGATAACGAGGAACTGGGCGTCTGGAACGCGGATGCTTTTTATGGCACCGACGAGTTTAAAGTCCGCTTGCTCACAACCGGGGAGTACGAGATCGAGGAGCAGGCCTACGAAACACTGGAAAACCAGTTGGTCGGCCAGATCCCCATCTCCAGGTTTTTCGACGCCAAAGCGGGTGTGCGTTTCGATACGCCCGAAGGGCCGGACCGTACGTATGCCGTTCTCGGTGTCGCCGGGCTGGCACCCCAATGGTTTGAGATCGATGCAAATCTGTATGTGAGCAATGAAGGTGAGACGTCCGCTGAGCTGGATGCGGAGTATGAATTATTACTCACCAATTATTGGATCCTCGGGGCGACACTGGATGCGACGGTCGCATTCAGTGAGGATCGTGAAATTGGCGTTGGTAAAGGGCTGGTTTCCACGGAAACCGGCCTCAGGGTGCGTTATGATCTGGTTGACCGGGCATTCTCGCCATACTTGGGCGTGGTGCATGAGCGTAAGTATGGTGATACGGCGGACTTTGCGCAGGCAGACGGCGGTGGTAGAGAAGACTGGTTTGCCGTGATTGGTGCTCGTATCGTGTTCTGACCGTGGTGTCTTGGGCCAGGGTCTTCCCCTGGCTTTTTTTTCAGGATTTGATGTAGGTCAAATGTTCGAAATGCCCCGTCAGATTTCGGTGGCATGTCAGGTTTTTGAATAAGAGTATCAGGAGAGCGAATGAGCAGGGAGCAGGACCGAACCACTCGCTATCAGGAGGGGAGTCTCACACTCACGGGAACCGTTATGCTGGGTACCGGGGTGATGATTGGTGCCGGTATCTTCGCTTTGACCGGGCAGATGGCACAGATGACGGGCACTCTGTTTCCATTGGCGTTTCTGGCCGCGGCGATAATCGTCAGTTTCAGCTCCTATTCCTACATCAAGATTTCAAATGCATACCCCTCCGCCGGCGGTATCGGTATGTACTTGCACAAAGCATACGGTGATCGGTTGCCGACGGCTTTCAACGCGTTGCTGATGTACTTCTCGATGGTAATTGCCCAGAGCTTCCTGGCCCGAACCTTTGGATCTTACACCATGCAACTGTTCGGTGGCGATGAAAGCGGCCGAATGGTGCCGATTCTTGGCGTAGCCCTCATTATGGCAGCGTTTCTGATCAATCTACTCGGCAACCGGATGATTCAGAGCGTAGCGTCTTTCATAGGCGTGTTAAAGATTGGAGGCATACTGATTTTCGGAATTGTGGGTATCTGGATTACTGATAACCTCGCAGTAGACTTTTCAGGCACGGGCGAAGCCGGAGCAACGGGTAATTTTCTGGGTGCGACGGCGCTGGGAATACTGGCCTTCAAGGGTTTTACCACGATTACCAACAGTGGCTCCGAGGTAATCGACCCCAAACGGAATGTGGGGCGGGCGATCATTATTTCCATCGCGGCCTGCGTAGTGATTTATACCCTGGTGGGTTTTGCGGTTGCCAGCAATCTGTCGCTGGGTGAAATCATTGAAACGCAGAACTATTCGCTTGCGGCCGCAGCGCGTCCGGCGTTGGGCGAGTATGCGGTCTGGTTCACGGTGGCGATTGCTATGACGGCCACCGCCGGTGGCATTCTGGCCAGCATTTTCGCCGTCTCGCGTATGTTGGCCATGCTGACTGAAATGAAGCTGGTTCCTCACCGTCATTTCGGTATGCCTGGCAGTATCCAGAAGCACACGTTGGTTTACACGGTGGTTCTCGGGCTCGTTCTGACGGCGTTTTTTGACCTCTCACGGATTGCCGCTCTGGGCATTGTGTTCTATTTGGTAATGGATATTGCCATTCACTGGGGAGTTCTTTGTCATTTGCGCGACGATGTGAAGGCAAAGGCGTGGGTGCCAGCGATTGCTATCGTCCTGGATTTGCTCGTACTCGTGGGTTTCGTCTGGGTCAAACTGAATAGTGATCCGTTTGTTATTGGCGTGGCGGTAATTACGATGATTGTTATCGTCGCAGCAGAGCATATTTTTCTGAAGAAGTTTCTGCGCTCGGAACATGAAGAATCGCATGTCCGTGATCACCACTAATCGGCGATAACTGGATCGTTGAGCTTTTTGTAACCCTGTGATAGGACTAGACGCCAGCGTTGATGTGACACCAATTGTTGAACGAAAGCGGGAGGGATCAGGATGAAAGCAAATAGCTTTAGACTATTCGTGTTTTTGTTGTTTTTACAAGCGCCATATTTACAGGCTGATGAGATTCTCTCGGGCGAAGATGTTGCCAATGTCGTCGTCGGAAACACGGTGCAAATGGTATTTCGGGATGCCCAAGACAATTTTCGCACTCGAACCTTTCATGAGTACTATGATCCCGATGGGTCGATCTATGGAATGACCAAGTATCGTGAACAACAGGGAAACCTTACCCATTATATTGGAAGATGGGAGGTGAAAGACGGTAAATTTTGCACATCTGTCTACGGTCGCAACTATTCCTGTAACAAGATAAAGCCTTTGTCTGGCAATAATTTCGAATTGGTCAATGAGGGAGGCGAGATCAGGAATGTTAAATTATACGAAGGGAAGCATCACGGACTGGAGTAGGGTACCCGGGAATTATTTTCATCGGGCATCCTGGCAAGAGAGTGAGGGGCTATTTGGTTGCTCGATCCGAGGATTGGATAATGAGTTTTTTGGAACTGTATAGTCTTTTACTTGCCCTGGTGGTCGGCATCGTGGCTACCATCCTGGGCCTTTACGGGTTTGTGCGCGTGATGGGCTCTGCGCGCGGGGAGCCGGGCAAGGATGTGCCGGCAAGCTCCGGTGTGCTGTCGCGGGATCCGGTGTGGGGGCGCTATCACGCGCGTTACTACGGTTACGCATTGTTGTTCCTGGCCTTCGATATGGAAATGGCGTTCATGTACCCATGGGCCGTCGTGTACAAAGAAGTAGGGCTGGTTGCTTTGTATGATATGGGCGTATTTCTTGCCATCCTCTTTCTGGGCCTGCTTTATGGCTGGAGTCAGGGGGCATTGAGGCGTCAATGACTTCTGATCATCCCATTAACACCACAGGTTCGCGTCAGAGGCAGACACGGTTTGCCGCTCTTCAGAAGTGGGTTTCCCGTGCATTTGCGCGTGACCTGAGTTGTCTCATCGTCCCGGGACAGGATGTCGCTCTGGCGCATGGCTTGAATGTGAGTGCCACCGGCATGCGTGTCAGCGCCTCACCCCGTGATGCGAATGTGCTTCTGATCGTCGGCGGGCTTTCAGAAAAAATGGGCGAGGTTGCAACGGTGCTTTATGCGCAGATGCCCCGGCCCCGCACTATTCTCATGCTTGGCGGCAAGACGCCATCGTCTTTTCCGGATGCTGATGTATCAGCGGGTCTGTCGCAAAAGGCACTGGCCGACGCGGTTGGGCGGCTGAAGCGGGCACTGGCGGAAGGTGCCTTCGCTACTTCAGCGGAGGATTTTGATGCCTCCGTCCTGCACGTCAAAATCGAGTACGTCTGCCCTATGCACCCGGAAGTTGTCGAAGACGAGCCGGGCAGTTGCCCCAAATGTGGCATGGATCTGGTAGCACGCGAAGCGGGGGAGCAGACTCCTGAAGGCGGCCACGATCATGAACATCGCCATGATCACGAACAGCAGTGCCAAGACCACGACCACGACGACAGTAACGAACACCAACAGGAACACGCTCACGAAAATGCCGCGACCGAATATACCTGCCCCATGCACCCCGAAATTGTTCGGGACGAGCCTGGCAGTTGCCCCAAGTGCGGTATGGACCTGGTAGTCCGCGAGGACGGGGAAGATGAGGCACACTCAGAACATGAACATTCCAGCCATGATCACGGTGAGCATGATCACAGTGGGCATGAGCATGGAGGGCACGATCACGGTGGCCACGATCACGGTGGCCACGATCATGGCGCCTCGGGATTCATGTCGATGATTGAAGTCACCAAGGATCTGCCACGCAGTGCCGATGGCCTGCAGATGGACTGGCTTGAGGTGCCGTTCGGTCCGGTCTTCCCCGGCTTGCCCGGCGGACTGAAGTTGACGCTCACGCTCGACGGCGACGGTGTGACCGAAGGGCAGGCGACCTCCCTGGTGGGGGTGACCAACGAAGGTGAGAATATTGAAGAAAGTGAAGAGATGGATGCTGAGACCTTCATTGGGTATCTGTCAGCCGCAATTCCACTGGCACCGGTGAGCTACCGTCTTTTAGTCTGTCTGGCAATAGAGCAAGCGGCAGGGCTGGAGGGCGATTCGGCAAACGCCGGTGCTCGCACCGGCGCCCTTGAGCGTGAGCGCATCGCCAGTCACCTTGGCTGGCTGGCTCAGTTAGGGCGCCAGCTCGGCTTTGCCTGGCTGACGCAACGGGCCGCAACTCTGCAACTGCAAGTCAGAGAGGCTAACAGGGACAGTCTTGCTGCCCTGGAGCCAGCGCTGCGCACATTGGGAACCCGCCTTGAGCGAACGCCTTTACTCAAATCACGGCTTAAGGGTATCGGCCTGCTGCCAACGGAATCTTCTGACCTGCGCGGGCCCGTAGCGCGTGCTGCGGATGAAGGTGGAGATGCCTGGGCGCGCCTGAGGCAACGCCTGGCCGAAATTTCCGCCAGCCTTGGCCTTATAAAGTCGGGCGGGGAACCGGCGCTGCCGGTTCTGCGCGACGTTGGCGATGTGTCAGGAACCGGTGAGGCCACCGTTGACACTCCGCGCGGCGAGGCCCGGCTAAGTCTGAAACTGGAGCGCGGCCATGTTAAGTCATACAAGCTGGACACCGCCTGTAGTCAGCATATCGGCCTGGTCCCTAAGCTTGTCGAGGGCCAGGAACTGGGCGATGCGCTGCTGGCAGTCGGGTCACTGGACCTTTCGCCCTGGGAGGTGACTTCGTGACCGTCGCTATTGTTTTGCTCGCGCTGCTTGGCAGCGCCTGGCTGCTGGCTGTGGTTGAGGGCTGGATGGCGACTGGTCGCCTGAGCCCGGCCGCGCCTCTGTTTCGCGGCCTGGCTCACCTCGGCCGTGAGTCCATAGTACCGCGCTCACCAGACCGGGTCTTCTTCGAGGCCGCGCCCGTGCTTCTTTTGGTTGTCGCCGTGCTCGGTATGGCAGTCCTGCCGCTGGCGCCGGACCTGATCATTGCGGACCTTGGCACTGGCGCACTGTTTGTGAACGCGGCCCTGGCCTACGTGCTCGTCGCGGTGATCATGGCGGGTTGGGGGCCGGATGGAGCCTACGCGATGATCGGTGGCTGGCGCTTTCTGGGCCAGCTTATTGCCTATTCCATGCTGATTGTCATGCCGATCACGGCCGTGGCCATGCGTGCCGAATCCCTGGTAAACACTGCGATCGTTGGCTCCCAAGCGGGTCTATGGAACATCGTCTACCAGCCCCTGGGCTTCGTGCTGTTTTATATTGCGGCCATGGCACTGGCATTCCGCGCCCCTTTCGACCTGCCTTCTGCAGAGGGGGAGCTTGGCGGCGGTGTCGACGCTGAGTATACCGGGGTACGCCTGGCGGTGCTTCGCCTTGCCCGGCTGACGCTGGTGGTTACGCTGGCCTCCGCGACCACGGTGTTCTATCTCGGCGGCTGGCATGGGCCGCTGCTGCCGCCCTCGGCCTGGAGCCTGATCAAGACCCTGGCCGTGGCCGTGTCGATGCTGCTCGTCGGCCACTATCTGCCACGCATCCGCGAGGCGAATCTGATGCGGTGGTGCTGGGTCCTGGGTATTCCCCTCGCACTGCTCAATATCATTATTGTCGGCTTACTGATTCTGGTGGTTCCCTGATGTATGCACAGGCTTTTTTCGTTGCCGTTTTCGGGCTGGCTGCCATTGGCTTCGGCGTGGTGGTGTTTCGCACCTCGTCCATGATGCGTTCCGCACTGGCACTGCTGTTTTCGATGACCGCCGTCGGCTGCCTGTTCCTGGCGATGCAAACCGAATTCCTGGGCGTGCTGCAGATCATGATGATGGCCACCGAGATGAGCATCATGGCCATCTTCATGGTGATGTTCATGATGGATCCCGGCGGGCTTGGCGGTATGGATATGAGCCACCAGAAGCGCTTCTCGATAGGTGCCGGGGTGAGTGCCGCCGTTGTCGCCATCGCCGTTGCGCTGCTGTCCGACTGGGGCCCCGCAGCGGAGCAGGTGGTGGACGCGCAAGCGCAGACACGGGCGTTGGGCATGGAACTGCTGGGACGCTCAATGATGATCTTCGAAACCGCCGGCATCACCATCCTGACCGCAATGATCGCGGCCACTGCGGTGTCAATACCGGTGAAAAAGCTGGCGAGTAAAGACGGCAAGGAGGCATCGGAATGACCATGATTCTGATATTGGCGCTTGTGACCGGCGCCATCCTGTTCGGTATCGGAGTCTATGGAGCTCTGTCACAGACCAATCTGGTGATGATCATGATGGGCGTGGAGCTGATGCTGGCAGGCGCCATGGTGAATCTGGTGGCTTTCTGGCGCTTTCTGCATCCGGAAGCCTATTCCGGCCAGATGTTTGTGCTGGTGGTGATGACGGTTATGGCATTGGAGATGGCGGTCGGCTTTGGCGTTGCCATTGCGCGTTTCCGGGCCAAGGGCTCGGTCGAGATGGAAGAAGCGGAGGACCTGAAAGGATGAGTGCAGTACTTCTGCCGATACTGCCGCCGCTGATCGTCACCCTGGCCGTGTTGATACTGCGCCGTGGCAGCGCTGCGCTGGCCCTGGCTGGCGCGACGCTCAGCCTGGCAGGCGGTGTCCGGCTGCTGGCCGGAGCCCTTGACGGCCAGGCCGAAACCCTGCTTCTACCCGGGCTGCCCGACATGCCCTTGCGCCTGGTTGCGGGTCCGATGACGGCACTGCTGAGTGTGGCAGTGGCCACGGTCGGAACCTTCGTTCTGGTTTATGCCATCGGCTATATGAAGCGGGAGTCCGGCCAGGCGCGCTTTTATGCCGTAATGTCGCTGTTCCTGGCGGCGATGCAGGCGTTGGTGCTGGCTGGCGACTGGGTTCTGTTGTTGGCGGCCTGGGAACTCATCGGCCTCTGCAGTTACCTGCTGATCGGCTTCTGGTTCCAGCGGCCGGAAGCCGCAAACGCAGCCAGCCGTGCTTTTCTCTATACCCGCAGCGCCGATCTCGGGCTTTATGTGGCGATATTCATACTCATCGGGTCGTCAGGTACCAGTGAGATCGCCGCCTCTCTGGAAGTTGGCGGTAGCGCCTCGACCGCCGCCGGCCTGCTGTTATTGCTGGCGGCCATGGGTAAGTCGGCCCAGGTTCCCCTGCAGGACTGGCTGATGCGCGCCATGGCCGGCCCGACACCGGTCTCGGCGCTGCTGCACTCGGCCACGCTGGTGGCGGCGGGCGCCATTCTGCTGATCCGGTCTGCGACGCTGCTGAGTCCTGAAGCGCTTTTCGCTATAGGGCTTGTGGGTGGTATCACCACGGTGGCGGCCGGGGTGATTGCGCTTGCCGAACGTGATCTCAAACGCCTGCTGGCGGCTTCCACGGCCAGTCAGTACGGCCTGATGCTGATTGCAGTGGGCGCCGGGGTTCCGACAGCCGCGCTGTTGCACCTTCTCGCCCATGCTGCCATTAAAAGCACCCTGTTTCTTACTGCCGGTGACTTTCAACATGCCCGCGAGGGTACCGCTTTTGATCAGTTGAAAGGCGTTGGCCGCGCCAGGCCCTGGGCCTTTGCCGGCTTTGCGCTGGCAGCGCTGGCACTGGCGGGCATTCCACCGCTGAGCGGGTTCTTTTCCAAGGATGCGGTAATTGCTGCCGCGCTGTCGGGGCAAGGCGCCGCCTGGCTCGGCCCTCTGGCCCTGGCGGGCACTCTACTTACCGGCGCCTATGTGGCCCGGGCTCTACGGGTGCTCTGGCAGAGCACGGGCGACAGCCGGTCGGTAGAAGGTACTGGCTGGATGCGCGCTGGCATCTGGGGGCTGGCAATTCCCGCCGCTGGCCTGGGTCTGGCCTTTGGTCCCCTGGAAACAATACTTGATCTGCCCGCTCCGGAAACCGCAGGTACCGTCGCCATAGTGCTCGGGCTGGTCGCCGCATTGGTCGGGCTGGCCCTGGGCTGGCTGGTGCCGGTCCAGCGCCTGCTTGGACCTGCCCATCAATGGGCAGAATCGGGTTTGGAAGTTGCGGGCGGGCTTACCGCCTGGATAGGCCGGCCCGCAATGGCTGTTGCCCGAGGCTGTGACCGTCTGGAGGATCATCTGTACGCGGCCGCGCTTGCCATTGGTCATACAGCTCTCAGCATTGCCCGTGGGGGCGAGCGACTGGAACAACGTTTGTATCTGGCCGTGCTTGGCGTCGGCCGCGCCAATCTGGCGGTGGGTCGCTGGGTTCGGGGCGGGGATGAGCGTGGTATCGACGGCCTGATTTTCGCCCTGGTGTCCGGTGTGCGGGACCTCGGCGCGCGGGCGAGAACCCTGCAAAGCGGCCTGATCCATCACAGCCTGGCGATCAGCGCCGTAGCCACCGCTGTGCTCCTGGCCATCCTGTTTTCAGCTTCACTGAGTGTCTAAAGGAACCCTGTACTCATGTTACCACTCGTATCTCTGACCCTGTTTTTGCCACTCGTCGGCGCTGTGTTGATTCTGTGTTTGCCGAAGCCGACGGCACGGACGGTGCACAGCATAGCGATCGCCAGTGCCGCCCTGACCCTGGTCGGCGCTCTGGCCATGTGGCTTCAGGGCGTGAGTGGTGACGGCTTTTCCCAGGTCGAAGAGCTGGTATGGATGCCGGCCATTGGCGCCGCCTACCGGGTCGGGGTTGATGGCATCAGCCTGCCGCTGGTGCTGCTGAGTGCTGTGCTTTTCCTGGTTTCTCTGATCTACGCGTCATCGCTTCGCGACCGACCACGTGCCTACGTAGCTCTGATCCTGCTTCTGGAAACCGCTGCAATCGGTACTTTTACAGCCCTGGACGGCATTCTGTTCTACGTCTTCTTCGAAGTTTCCCTGGTGTCGATGTATTTCATGATTGCCGGATGGGGACATGAAGACCGGCAGCGGGCCGCCCTGATGTTCTTTATCTACACCCTGTTGGGCAGCCTGCCACTGTTACTCGCGATTCTGGGGCTTTACCTCGGCAGCCCCGACCCCACCTTCGATATGCGGGCGTGGATTGCCAACCCGCCCCTCGAGGGGGCGGCGGCCATGTGGGCGTTGATCGCCATGCTGATTACCTTCGCGGTCAAGATTCCTGCGATACCCCTGCATACCTGGTTGCCTGCGGCACACGTGCAGGCACCGACCGTTGGTAGCGTCATCCTGGCGGGTATCATGCTGAAGTTCGGCACATACGGGCTGGTGCGGTTCGCCCTGCAAATGACCCCTGACGCCCTCCGCGATGCCGGCATCGTTGTTTTGTTTTTCGGTGTCGTCAGCGCAATCTACGGTGCCTTTGCCGCCCTGGCACAAACTGATCTCAAGCGCCTGGTGGCCTATACCTCAATCAACCACATGGGCTACGTCATTGTCGGCGTTGCCGTTGCCGCACTGACTCTGGACCCGTCGGTGCGTGCCGTCGCGCTGGATGGAGCCGTGCTGCAGATGTTCAGCCACGGCCTGGTCACGGGGGCCCTGTTCCTGCTGGTAGGCATGATTCAGGAGCGCGCCCATACCCGGGAAATGAACGAGTTTGGCGGCCTGCTTAAAACGGTTCCACTGCTTGGCTGGTTCTTTGTGCTGGCGGCTTTTGCGTCTCTGGGGCTTCCAGGCCTCGCGCACTTCCCGGCGGAGTTCCAGATATTCCTCGCGACTCTGGGCACCACTCCTGTCGCGGTTGTGGTGATTCTGGGGATTGCCATTATCGCCGGGACCTTTCTCAAGGCCCTGCGCGAAACCTTTCTGGGTGAGCCCCGGGATCGCTGGAATAAAATGCCGGATCTGAGCCCGCGCGAAATTCTTGCGGTGGCGCCCCTGCTGGTGCTCACCGTTGCCACTGGCGTGGCGCCGTCCTGGGTGCTGGACGTCATTCACCGGACGACATCGGCACTGGTGCTGTAATGGGTCGAGATCTCGCATTAATCATTCCGGAAATTGCCGTTCTGTTGACGGCTGTTGGTGCCCTGATCGCGGAAATGCTGCGACAACCCCGGATTTCGCTGATCATTGCCGTCATCGGCCTGGTCGTTGGCACCGGGCTGACCCTGCGCCTGCTCGGCACAGACACAACGGTATTTGGCGGCAGTTTCCGCATCGATACGTTAAGCATCTGGGCCAAGCTTATCCTGCTACCAGCTACGGTGCTCTCGATGCTGTTGGCGCGGGTGGATGTCCGGGGCAGCGCCCGCGAGGGTACGGTTTACAGTCTGCTGATTTTTTCAACGCTGGGTGCCCTGGTACTGGCGGGGGCAGGGGACACCATGTTTCTGGTGCTGGGTGCGTTGCTGACTGGCCTGGCCACCTTCGCCCTGGTTGCCTACCCGGATACGGACCCGGCGACCGAAGCGGCGATGAAATTCTTTGTGTTCGCTTCCGTCACCACTGCCATCATGATTTTCGGTTTGAGCTACTGGTTCGGTGCCTCCGGCTCTACGCTGATCGCCGATCTGCCGTCCATGGATACCATGCCGCTGGCCGTTATTCTCGGGTTCGTGGCTGTGGTAGTGGGCCTGGGCTACAAGGCATCACTGGTTCCGTTCCACTTCTGGGCACCCGACGCCTACGAGGGCGCGCCACTGTCGATTGCCGCCTACCTATCCGTCGTGCCCAAGATTGGCGCCCTGTTTGCGCTCACTCAGGTGGTTCGTCACCTGCCACCGGAAACCGGCTGGGCTGCGGTCATGGCGGGGCTGGCCGTGCTGAGCATGACCTATGGCTATCTTGCGGCACTGGTGCAGGATAACGTCATCCGGCTGCTGGCCTATTCGTCGATTGCCCAGTCCGGCTATTTCCTGCTGGGCATCCTCGCGGTGGGCTCCAGTGAGCTGGCCTTACCATCGATCATTCTGTTCGCCGCTGCCTATGCGGCTATGAACCTGGGCGCTTTCGCGGTTGCCGCCATAGCCGGGCGCACTCTGAACGATTTTAGCGGGCTGGGCCGGTCGCGGCCTTTGATTGCCATCGCAATGGTAGTCTTCCTGCTGTCATTGGTGGGCATTCCGCCACTGGCAGGTTTCGTCGGCAAGTTCCTTCTGTTTGCGGCAGCCATTGACGTCCAGTTCACATGGCTGGCGGTGGTGGCGATCATCAATAGTGCACTGTCGCTGGCAGTGTATCTGCGCATTGTTGTGCCGATGTACAGGGGAGGGGATTCTGCATCCGTTGAGCTTGATGCATGGCTGGGATTCGTGGTGTTTGCGACGGTTGCAGCCACATTCATCATCGGACTGGGTGCCCAGTTTATGATTGTTCGCGACATCGTATGATGTGCCTAGTGTTGTGTTCGGCATCCATGCGAGAAAGCCGCCGAACGCTGACGTGGTCAAGAAATCGCCATCTTACCCCAGCAGACAAACTATGCTGCGCTACCTCAGACTCGGCGAGCCAACCACCAACCGACGACCATCGACAGCAATAACGCCACGAGAGGCCAGGTTATACCGCTTATTGACGCAAAGGCTGGGCCCGGACAATAACCTGATAGACCCCAGCCTATCCCAAACACAGCGGCACCAATCAATAAACGGGTATCAATATCACGACGTGTGGGCACGATAAACGTTTCTGCGAAAAGAGGGCCCTGACGACGGAACACCAATCGGTAGCCGATAAACGTTGTTATCACCGCTCCGCCCATAACAAATATGAGCGTTGGGTCCCAGTTACCAAAGACGTCGAGAAACCCCTGAACACGATGGGGGTCAGTCATACCGCCGATAGCCAGACCCAGGCCAAACAACAAACCAGCCAGGTAACCAAAAATCAGTTTCATAAAGAGTGTCCTGTCATGAGTCTGACGACGTAGACGGTTACAACACCCGTCAGGAGGAAAACCAGCGTTGCCAGCATGGATCTGGGGGATAGCCTGGCGATACCACAAACACCATGCCCACTGGTGCAACCGTTGCCGATACCAGACCCCAAGCCCACCAGCAAACCAGCCGCGACCATCAGCGGCACGCCACCGATGGGCGCGCCGACCACGGCTTCCGGATTGCCCGCCACATTTCCAAGCGAGCCGTTCAGGACAACCAACAACAGAGGCCCGCTGACAAGGCCCAGCACAAACGCCAGTCGCCAGGCAGACTCCGCAGTAAACCGATCAAAGATCAGACCTGATACCATCCCACTGATGCCTGCAATACGTCCCAACGTGACCATAAGCATCACTGCGGACAAGCCTATTAAAAGACCTCCGAAGGCACCTTGAGTAAAAGAGCTCCAGTCCATTTCTATACCTCTTCAAATGCCACGATTTGCCCGGTGGACAGTGTGTCGTCTCCACCTAACGGAGACATACCACGAGATTGTTGCAACCTATAATCTCAGTTATTTAATATAGCTGTTAACGCTATCGTTATAACATAAAACCTGATACGTTGAAATCTGATCAATTCTCTTTGCGACGAGGGTGACGCCATGCAACATCCGCTAGTCACGCATTTCTTTGACGAGCCTACAAACACATTCAGCTACATCGTTCGGGATCCTGATAGTTCGGCCTGCGCGATCATCGATTCTGTGCTGGATTTCGACTATGCCGCGGGCCGGACCGATGTCCGCTCCGCTGACAAAATTATTGAGTACGTTCAAAGCAATGACCTGAGTGTGGAATGGGTTTTGGAAACCCACGTGCACGCTGACCACCTGTCTGCTGCACCCTACCTCCATGAGCGTCTCGGTGGAAAAACAGGCATTGGTGAAAAGATCGCTGTCGTTCAGGAGGTGTTTGGCAAAGCTTTCAATGCCGGAACAGATTTCGCTCGGGATGGCAGCCAGTTCGACCGTCTGTTCAAGGAGGGCGACACGTTCATGATCGGAAATCTTGAGGCGAGCGTTCTTCACACGCCGGGACATACTCCGGCTTGCCTGACGTACGTCATCGGAGATGCAGCCTTCGTCGGCGACACACTCTTTGCGCCGGATGCCGGGACCGCCCGTTGCGATTTTCCAGGGGGCGACGCCCATACCCTTTACCACTCCATTCAGAAAGTCCTGGCGCTTCCCGGAGAAACCCGCGTTTTCCTATGCCATGACTACAAAGCGGCGGGGCGCGATGAGTTTATTCATGAGACGACCGTCGCCGAGCAACGTTCCAGCAACATCCATGTGGGCAACGATATCAGTGAAGACGAGTTTGTTGTTTTTCGCTCAGAGCGTGACGCCAAGCTCGGAATGCCCCGACTGATACTACCGGCCGTTCAGGTCAACATGAGGGCGGGGCACCTTCCCCCCTCCGAGGATAACGGACAGGTGTACCTGAAAATTCCGCTAAACCGGTTTTAAACAAAGGTCTGGAAGGGCGCAAATGTTTGGAGAAACCACTAGAGCGAAGACTCTGACGACCGTGGAAGGTTGACGGTGAAGCGAATCGCGGCGTATTTGCCAATTGTTGATTGGCTGAAAGGTTATCGTGGAGATACATTGCTAAGCGATGGCCTTGCGGCGGTTATCGTCACACTCATGCTTGTTCCTCAGGCCCTGGCCTACGCCCTGTTGGCAGGGCTTCCGCCTGAAGTTGGGTTGTATGCAAGTATGATCCCGCTGGTGGTCTACGCTTTATTCGGCACCAGTGCGACGCTGGCTGTTGGTCCTGTCGCAGTGGCGTCACTGATGACAGCCTCTGCGTTAGGAGGCGTTGCTGTTACAGGATCGCCCGAATACGTTGGTGCCGCTCTTGTACTGGCTACGCTGTCGGGGCTGATTCTGTTCGCCATGGGCGTCTTGCGGCTTGGTTTTATCGCAAATTTTCTGAGCCACCCCGTGATCTCTGGGTTTGTCACCGCTTCCGGAATTCTTATTGCGGGCAGTCAGCTTGGCCATATTCTCGGTATACAGGGTGGTGGTCACAATTTGATCGAAATGGGCGCAAACCTGATCAGCCAGTTTGGCTCTTTCAACCTGATCACGTTTGCTATTGGAGCCGGCACTCTCCTGTACCTGTTTCTGTGTCGCCAATATCTGAAAAATGCACTGGTCGGGCTCGGTCTGGCGCCCCGGGGGGCAGATATCGTTGCGAAAGCCGCCCCCGTGTCAGCGGTTATTGTGACAACAGCAGCGGCCTGGCACTTTAACTTGGGGAGTGCCGGAGTCAATCTGGTGGGGCAAGTTCCAGGCGGGCTTCCGGAGATCCGTTTACCTTCCATGGACCCCGGCATATGGGCAGCTCTGGTCCCCGCAGCCGTTCTGATCAGCTTGGTTGGATTTGTAGAATCAGTGTCCGTTGCCCAGACCCTTGCAGCTAAAAGGCGCCAGAGGATTGACCCCAATTCTGAATTAATAGCGATGGGGTTGGCGAACATAGGTTCAGGCGTAAGCGGGGGCTCTCCGGTCTCAGGTGGTTTTTCGCGCTCTGTTGTGAATTTTGAAGCCGGAGCCCGGACGCCACTTGCGGGTATGTTTACCGCAGTCGGGATTGCACTTGCCACGCTCTCACTCACCGGCATACTCGCCTTTCTTCCAAAGGCGACACTGGCCGCCACAATCATGATCGCAGTGAGCACTCTGATTGACGTAAAAGCCATTGGCCGCACCTTTCATCACTCAAAAGCGGACTTCGCCGCGATGCTGGCAACCATTGTGCTTACGCTGATTCAGGGCGTCGAAGCCGGAATCCTGGTCGGTGTGGGTCTATCGATAGGGATTTATCTGTATCGCACCAGTCGTCCGCACAGTGCAATTGTTGGCCGGGTGCCGGGTACCGAGCATTTCAGAAACGTAGAGCGCCACACGGTTGAAACGGATGAGAAATCCGTTGTCCTGCGAGTTGATGAAAGTCTTTATTTCGCCAACGCACGCTATCTGGAAGAGACCGTCATGGCGCTGACTTCTCAACAACCGAAGATGAAGAATCTGGTTCTGGCTTGTCAGGCGGTAAATGCCATTGACGCTTCAGCACTTGAGAGCCTGGAGGCAATAAATGGCCGGCTCAAGGCTATGGATATACGCCTGCACATGTGTGAGGTGAAAGGCCCTGTGATGGACGGTCTGCGGCGGACTCATTTCTGTGAGGAACTCACGGGGCAGGTTTTCCTGAGCACGTATGACGCCTGGAAAACACTCTGTCTATCCTGAAGCAAGTTCAAAATGGTGCAGAACGAAGGAGCCTCTTGTTAACGCATGGAGGCCAGTTTTCCTGCTATTGGCTCTCTGTCGCCTGGTACGTTCTTTGTTCATCGGTCCAGAGCGTTTTCAGGTATTCAATGACTGACTGAATTTCCTGTTCAGTGAGAGCGTCTTCGAACGCTGGCATGGTCAGCCGATCGGTTTTGTTGAAGGGGTGCCGCCAGCCCTTCGCGATCATCTTGAACAGCATGGCGTCGCTGTGGCGCCAGGTATGGCCGGTTTCATCGTGAGGCGGTGGCGGCATTTCACCTTTCTCATCCGGTTTGTTCCAGTTGGCAGCACCCTCAGCCTGCTGCCCATGGCAGGCGGCGCAGTATTGTTGATAAATTTGTTGACCCTGCGCCACATTCGCGGGCGCAGGGTCGGTACTCGCCGGTTGGCCGGAAGCAATCGCAACGGTCGGCACAACGAACAGAATCAGCAAGCCGATCCACTTATTCATACACCGGCGTCCATTCGCCGTCGTCGCCAAGGGCAAGCAGGTTGCCGCCCTCAACGGCTGTTACGAAACCATGAGCTGGTGAGAAAGTCAGCGCCGTCACGGTTCCGGGTGTCTTGACGCTTGCCCAGGTTTCGCCGCCATCAGTACTGTGATGGAGTTGTCCCTCGACGACTGCATAGACGTTTTCCGGAGCGGCGGGATCATAGCTGATGGCAGACACGGTACCTCGCAGATCTCCCGCATCGCCCCAGAAGCAGAAACAGTCCATGGAGCGGGCAACGCCGCGCGTCGTGCCGGCGAAAAGCCAGCCACTCTCCATGCTGCCGGGCATGTCCGAGTGCAGGAATGCCTGCACCGGCTCTTGCGGACCCGCATCGACTTTGGCCCATTCGGCGCCGCCGTCCCTGGACCGGAACATACCCTTCTCGCCAAGGTAGGCGTAAACAGTTTCCGGCTGGGTGGCGTGAGCCGCAATGGCAGTAACTTCGAGATCTGGCAATGTGTTGTTGAGGGATTGCCAGCTTTCATTGCCGCTGTTGTAACGCCATACGCCCAGGCCCGGACCGGCGAGGTAGGTGGTGCCGTCCGCTCCCTTTGCCAGAGACGTGGGCTGAGCACCCGAATCAGATGGCGGCAGGGGAATCTCGGTGGCAGTGTGGCCATCAATGGCGAACAGGCCGCTATCCCGCAGTACGAGAAGAGCACCTGATGAGCTACTCGTCAATGCCTTCACTGGCTGGCCATCAAGCTCAGGCTGGGCTTGAGCCAGTGCCGGTATGACAGCCGCCAGAGCGACCAGGACAAAACACGAGAGCGCGGACTTCAGGCGATAAATGAACGCATTCATGGCGCTGACCTCAGTAATCCGTATATTCGCGGAACACACTCTGCTGTCCGTTGGCACTGAAGGCTATGACCTTGTAGTCCTGCTTGCGGCCAGTTTCCATGCCGGGACTGCCCTGGACCATCCCGGGCACAGAAAGTCCTACGGTATTGAACTGTGGTTTTTCAAGGTAGGCGACAATATCATCCGCCGGTACATGCCCTTCGATCACCACATCACCGATCAACGCGGTGTGGCAGGACGCCATTTCACGGGGCACCCCATACTTTTGTTTGACCTCACTAAGGTTGTCGGTTTCAACAATGTTGGTGTCAAAGCCATTGGTCGCAAGATGCTCAGCCCAGGACTGACAGCAACTGCAATTGGGGCTCTTGTAGATGGTGATGTCTGTGCCAGCCTCTGCAGTGGACGCGACTGCGGCTGACGGCTCGGCAGACTCATCGGCCAGCATTGCCAGCGTGGTTGCGCCGGCAACGAGAACGATGGCGGCGACACCCGTATACAGGGCGGATTTTTTCATCTTCATGGTAAATCCTCGGTTTGATTCGGTAGCAGGCAGCGCAAGGCCCGGGGTCGCCTTGGCTGCCCCGGGCAATGGGTGTTGGTTGGCTTAAGCGTCCTTATCCTTCTCGCCACGGTCCATGTGATCGCCGCCATGGCTCTGCATCATCTTCATACAGGCCTTTTTCATGTTTTTCATGGCTTTGCGTTCTTCTTCAGACATGTTGGACATCATGCCTTCCATGCCTTCCATGCCTTCCATGCCTTTCATTCCCTTCATGCCATCCATTCCCTTCATATCTTTCGAGGACATCATTCCGCTGTCGCTGGAATCAGAGTTCATCATGCCGTCACCTTTACCTTCGGCATGGGCGAAAACAGAGAAGAACGCGACACTGCCGGCGAAAATGGCGGCTGTAATCGAAAGCTTGATATTTGAATTGCGCATTTGATTTGCTCCAGTTAAAGACTCGTGACGAATAGGTGTGAACACGAGGCTTTCTTGTAAGAATTAACATTAATGACATTGCCGCAATGGGCAAAAATTCGGGTTAAGACTCAGGAGCGGGGTTCTGGAGGGGGGGTGATAAAGGCCAGGTAAGGGGATTGGTAGCTGCCCTCACGGGCACTGAATACCGGCTGGGAGCCGGTATCGATCAGGCCGCTAAGGCCTGTTGGCAAAAGACCGATACTGACGCCACAGCTGTTCAGCCCGCTGGCGGCCGCACAGGCCATATCTGAACCTGTGAAACAACTGGCCACGTCATCAGAAGCAGATCCGTTGGCTCCGGTCACATCGGCCATCATGGAACCGCAGTCCATCATGGACGCATCCATCTGACCGTCGGCCATTTCAGAAACAGCCAACGCCGGAGTGCTTATCACCATTATGAGTGACAGCAACAACGAGAAAATCTGGCGTGTCGTTATGGTCATTTAATGTCGGGCACCAAGTTATCGATCTTGAACGCTGTGACACAATCTTTGCCACATCGTGTAGTAGCCCCCATTTAAACC
>NZ_DFMB01000008.1:59547-108622 GCF_002375325.1 Marinobacter sp. UBA3604 | reverse complement strand
GCGATGAACCATAAAAAAGCCCCTGGGGTGAGGGGCAAGAAGGTTTGCTACCACAACAAACGGAGCAACCTGAAATCGTTCTTTCAGAGTAGGGTTAATTTCTAGAGTAATCAGCCTAGAATGTCCGCAGTTTTCTGAATGACGATGCGGATGCCTAAAATGACAAGTGAGGTTCTAACATTCAGTGGCGGGCGCTTGCCCCTGAAACGCCCCGGTGGAGGCCACACCCTTCGGGCCTGGGACGCCGCTGATGAGCAGTTGCTGGAGCAGGTTCTGGAGCGTTGCACGCCGCAGAGCCACCCACGGGTGTTGATCATTGACGACCAGTTTGGGGCTTTGACCCTGGGTCTGGCGCCTTTCTCCCCTGTTTCCTTTGCCGATAGCTGTCTCCTCTCTGAATCCCTGGTTATTAATGCTCCGGCCGATCTGTCTATTCCGGCACCAAAGAGCTGGCTGGAGCCGCCGGAAGGGCCCTTCGATCTTGTTGTTATGAGGATTCCCCGGCAACTGGACTACCTGGCGTGCCTGTTGCGGTGGGTGAACAGCGTTCTGGCACCCGAAGGCAAGCTGATTGCCGGTGGCATGATCAAGCACCTGCCGTCACACAGTGCTGATGTGTTTGGGGAGCTGGTCAACACCCGGGAAGTCTGTCCCGCGCGCAAAAAAGCGAGGGTGGTGGTTGCCGCCCGGGGTGAGGATACGTTGCGGGAGTGGCCGGATTTCTGGCGAGGATACAGGTTGTCGTCCCGGTACGAGCTATCGGGTATGCCAGCGGTGTTCGCCAGAGCAAAGCTGGATATCGGTTCGCGGTTGCTGCTGCCGGTCATTGAGCGGAAGATTGCGGATCTCGCCCCTGGAGCACGGGTACTGGATCTGGCATGCGGAAACGGTGTGCTTGGGCTGACGGCCCTGGCCCGCAATCCGGCGCTTGAGATTGCGTTCGCGGACGTTTCCAGTCAGGCGGTTGCCAGCGCACGTCAAAATATCCTGACGGCTTTCCCGGACGCTGTCGCGAGCTTTTACCACAGTGATGGTATTCCGGAGGCGGCTGACCGTTATGATCTGGTGCTGTTAAACCCGCCATTTCATGAAGGCGGTGTGGTCGGTGACCATATTGCCCTTCGTCTCTTCAGTCAGGTGGCTCGGCACCTGTCCCCTGGCGGATGTATGTTGCTGGTGGGGAATCGGCACCTGGGTTATCACCGCAGTCTCCGTCACTACTTTGGCCAGGTGCGACAACTCGATGCAGACCCAAAGTTTGTGGTGTTCGAAGCCTCTGTTCAGGAGGGTGGCCGGTCGTAACCCATGCGTGCCAGCGTATCAACGATGGTCTGGGTCTGACTGTCGATCTCGATGTTAACCCGGTCGCCGACCGTCATATCGGCAAAGGTGGTTGCCCGCAGGGTCTCGGGGATCAGGTGAACGTTGAAGCGATTATCATTGACGTCGCCAATGGTCAGGCTGGCGCCGTTGATGGCGATGTAGCCTTTGGGAAAGATATAGCGAGCCCATGCCTGCGGCACCTCGAATTCGATGGTGCAATTGTTCTCGGGGCGGTCGATCGCGACGATATCGGCCGTGGTGTGCACGTGGCCGGAGAGGAGGTGCCCGCCGATTTCGTCGCCTATCCGGGCCGCACGTTCGAAATTGATGCGATCCCCTGGCTTCAGCTTTCCCAGGGTGGTCAGGCGCAGCGTTTCCTGCATGGCATCGAAATAAAGATTTTGGCCTTCCTGTCGCGTTACCGTCAGGCAGGTGCCGTCGATGGACACTGACGCACCAATGGTCACGTTGTGAGCCTGATTTTCCGGAAAGCGGATGCTGAAGGTGCTCAGACCGGGCACGGCAGAAATCTCGTCAACGATGGCAATACCCTGAACAATGCCTGTAAACATGTCTCAACCTCGACGACTGGTGTCTGTAGCCGTATAGGGCCACACTTGATGGTCGCAAGGATAGCGATCCTGTGGGTCGGTGCCAAGCCATCGTGACCATCTCAGGCACGCTCAGGCACGCTCAGGCACGCTCAGGCATGTCTCTGTGACTCAAGGATCCGGGCCGTTGGCCGATAAACGGTAAGGGCAGGGTGTCGATGACAGCTATTGGCCCGGTGATCCATGACGGACAATCAACCATGGCAGAGAACGAAAACGTACGTCAGAGAACCATCGATACCGCGCGTGGAGGAGAGCCCTTGCTGCGTAGGGGGAGGCCCGCGGACCCTCATCCGGAAACGGGTGATGCGGGGCGGGTGGCCGGTGCTGCTACTGCTACTGGTGCTGAAGTTCCTGCCAACCGCCCCGAGCGGGGTGCAACGGCCTCTGCTGGCCGGCTTGAGACTGACGACATTCCAGCGAGCGATGAGTCTGTTAAGGAATCGTCGACGGGTGAGAGCCCTCAGAACATCGAAAAAACCCTGGCGGAGTCGCGTCAACGTAAGCTTCGTTTGATGCTGCGCCAGTGCGACCGTGTGTTGCTGCTGGATTTCGACTTGTTGGCTCTGCCTGACTGGCCGGATAATTACACGCTTGCTGCGGCCCGGCGCAATCGTGACATCTGGCTGTTTGGTGCGTTGTTGGCGGCGGTGGTTTTTCTCAGCGGTATGACCGGCTTTGTGCCAGCGTGGATTGCCGGCGGTGGTTTTGGTGCCTTTGTCATCATCCTGCTACTGGGGGTGCCAGGTGTTCGCCGCCTTTATACGTCGCGGCCCTCGTATCTGGATCTGGTCATCCGCCGTCAGAGGATGATTCGCGACGCACGCAAGCACATCGAACACCTGGAAGGGAAAGAGGGGCTGGTGTGGCAGTGTGCTCGTATGGCTGAGTTTAACTCGGCTCTGAAAGCGACCCGGTTCAGTGAACTGCTGGCATTATCCGAACGGCGGGTATTGGCTCGGAACCTGACCCGGCGGGAACATATCCGTCTTTATCTGATCTATCTTCTGGAGGCTGAGAAAGCTTACGGCCGGGCTCAGCAGGCTTTTTTCGAGGGGCACCAGCAGGCCATTGACCGGGGCTGGTCATCGGTAGCTGCAGAGCCGGGGGACAGAGCTTGACATAGCTGCCGGTCAAACGTATGTTTCAAACAGACGTTTGCTTAGAGGCACTGATAATAAAATGGCTCAGTCTGATACGGTTGACCGAATTCTTGATGCAGCGGAAGAGCTCTTCGCCGAGCGGGGTTTCTCCGAAACTTCCCTTCGCATGATTACCAGTAAGGCTAAGGTAAATCTCGCTGCTGTCAATTACCACTTTGGTTCTAAAAACGCCCTGATCCATGCGGTGTTTGCCCGCTTCCTGACGCCATTCTCCGCCACGCTGGAGGATGCGTTCGATGATCTGGAGGCGAAATGCGACGGCGAACCGCCAACGTTGAACCAGACTCTATGGGCGCTAACTGAAAGCGCAGTACGCATGCCGCAGCGCAATGAAAAAGGTATTTCCATATTCATGCGTTTGCTCGGCCTGGCCTATACGCAGTCCCAAGGCCATCTTCGGAAATTTCTTGAGCAGGAATATAGCCAGCCGTTCAGCCGCTTTATGCGCCTGCTCAAGGAAGCGACGCCGCAATTGTCCGCGGTCGACCGCTACTGGCGCATTCAGTTCATGCTTGGTGCGACAGCGTTTACCATGTCCAGCAGTGATGCCCTGCGGGATATTCTGCAGAACAAGCTGGGTGTGGAAACCACGGTCCAGGAAATTGCAGCACGACTTGTGCCCTTCCTGGCGGCAGGTATGCAGGCTGATGACGCCATGCTGGTGCCACCTGCCCATAAAACCTCGGTTGCCTGAGTCGCTCGCTCTCGGTTAGGCTTCCGGTTGGTTTGTTCACCGGGAGCCTGACGCCGCATGCCACGTAATCCTGTTTCCATACCTGTTCCCGGAATCGAGATCAGTCTCAATGCGCAAACGCTGACACTGTTTCCTGGTGACACATCAAAGCCTCTCTCCTATCCCGTTTCGACGGCACTTAATGGCCCCGGTGAGCGCCAGAGCAGTGGGTGCACGCCCACGGGCCGGCATTACGTGCGCGCGATGGTGGGTGATGGCCTTCCCCTGAATACCGTATTCATCGCCCGCCGGCCCACCGGGGAGGTTTATTCCGAACGATTGGCGTGTCAGTTTCCCGAACGTGACTGGATACTGTCCAGAATTATCTGGTTATGTGGGCTTGAGTCGGGGAGAAATCGGGGCTCCGGGGTCGATAGTTTTCGTCGGTTCATATACATTCACGGCACACCGGATACCGAACCCATGGGCGTTCCGCGCTCACATGGTTGCATACGCATGAGGAATGCCGACGTTGCTGACCTATACGACCGTGTCTCGCCGGGCCTGCCCGTCACGATACGATAGCGCCGGCGGTTGTCACTAAACCGGTTGTCATCAAACCGAGGGAAACGATGATCGAAGAAGCACCTTCCATACTCAATACCTGGATTCAGGACTGGAATCTGCTGTCAGAGAGCTGGCGAGTGGGGCTCGTGGTTTTCGCTCTGGTGGCTGGCACCGCGGTGGTGGCCTACATTGCGAGTTTCATCGTGGGCGCCGTCGAACGACGTTTCCAGAAAACCGACAACCTCTGGGACGACGCACTGCTTCACGCTGCGCGGAAGCCAGTGGTCGCGTTCGTCTGGCTGCAGGGTGTGTATTGGGCGGCAGAGGTTGCTCACCACTACTCGGAAGCCGAAATCTTTTCAGTCAATCAAACCATTTTGCAGATTGGCTTTGTTTTCCTGCTGGTCTGGACGCTGCTTCGGCTGATCAAACAGGGGGAACAGATTCTCGCTTCTCCGCTGAAGATGAAAAAGCCGATGGATTACACCACGGTCAATGCGGTGAGCAAGCTGTCCCGGACCGTTGTTATCATCACCGCGGTATTGATTGCCATGCAATCCCTTGGTTACAGCATATCCGGGGTGCTGGCCTTTGGTGGTGTTGGTGGTATCGCTGTGGGCTTTGCCGCCAAGGATCTGCTGGCCAACTTCTTTGGTGGGTTCATTATCCATCTGGACCGGCCATTCAAGGTCGGCGACTGGGTTCGCTCCCCCGATCGTAATATCGAGGGCGTGGTGGAGCACATCGGCTGGCGGCTGACTACGATTCGCACCTTTGACAAGCGCCCGCTCTACGTGCCGAATGCTGCCTTTACGACCATTGCCGTAGAAAACCCCTCGCGCATGCACAACCGCCGTATCTCTGAAACCATTGGTATACGCTACGTGGATGTCAGTGGCATGGCTGAGGTTGTGGCGGACATCCGGTCCATGCTGGAGAACCACGAGGACATCGACCAGGACCAGACCCTGATCGTGAATTTCCTGGCCTTTAACGACTCGTCGCTGGATATCATGGTTTATACCTTTACCAAGACCATCGAATGGGTGAGGTTTCATGAGGTCAAGCAGGACGTACTGCTGAGGATCAGCGAGATCATTGAAAGCCATGGTGCCGAAGTTGCCTTTCCGACCCGCACGCTTCACCTGCCTGACGGGGTGCGTGTCGCGTCGAACGGCAAGCCGGCAAAAGGTCGTAGCGATTCGGAATCGTCAGATGAGGCCGTTGACGAAGATGTTGAACAGGGACGTGCGCCTGTTTCTGGAAGCGAACACTCTTCGGAAACACGTGGCGATAGTAACCAGGCGGACGGGGACTGATCATGGGTGTGAATAACCAAGTTGCCCCCGTGGGAATCATCGGGGGAACCGGGCTCACGACGTTGTCGGGGCTGGAAATCACGGGTGAGCGGGTTGTCGACACGCCCTGGGGTGAGCCGTCGTCGGTTTTGGTGGACGGCCTGCTCGGGGATCAGCCGGTGGTGTTCCTGTCTCGCCACGGAAACCCTCACCGTATTCCTCCGCATCAAGTGAACTATCGCGCCAATCTCCATGCGCTCCAGCAGGCGGGAGTACGTACGGTGGTCGGTGTTAATGCTGTTGGCGGGATCCATGCCGATATGGGGCCTGCCCATATCGTGATTCCCGATCAGATCATTGACTACACCTGGGGCAGGGCGAGTACGTTCTTTGAGGGCGAGTTGGAGGAAACCACGCACATTGACTTCACCTTCCCATATTCAGAGTTGGCCCGGGCGCTGTTGATTGATGCAGCTCGTACAGTGGGTTGTTCGTTCTCGGATTTCGGTGTTTACGGTGCAACACAGGGGCCCAGACTGGAGACCGCAGCGGAAGTACGTCGCCTTGAGCGGGACGGCTGTGACCTTGTCGGTATGACGGGAATGCCGGAAGCGGCTCTGGCGGCTGAACTGAAGATGAATTACGTGTGCCTGGCGCTGGTGGTTAACCGCGCGGCAGGGAAGTCGGATCACATCATAACGATGACTGAGATCGAGGTCGCTATCGACCAGGGCATGTCCGGCGTCAAGCGGATCCTCGAAATCGCCATTGGCGGGCTTGGAGCCCTTACTCCTCAACCTTCTTGAAAAACACCAGCACGCCAATGGTGGGGGAGTCGAGGAAATGGACTTCCTCGCTGCGCATGCGGCGTGTTTCCCGTATCCAGGTGATTAACTCCGCCTTTGGCTGACTGGCGCTGGAAACCTGCGTCTGATCTGCTCTTGCAATGTCGCCACCCGTTGCCATTGAGGCCAGCGAGTCCCGGGCTTCATTGTTTTCGAGGGCAGGCTGGTCATTGCCCGTAGCTTCCTGCCCAGCACCGTCGTCCATTGGCTGATTGTTACCGCTTGCCGTCGCTGCTTCGTCTGAACTCTGGCTGAGCGTGGTCTGTTGCAATGACAGGGGCTGCCAGTGGTTGAGGTGGACATCCACGTGGAGATAGCGTTGTCGATCGATGGTGATATGGCCTTCCACTTCGCGGAGCCCGGCATCGGCCAGCCAATCGCCAATAGCGACCTTCAGGGGGGCTCCGTCAAAGTCAGGGGGGAAAGACTGGTACCACCCTGTGGCCAGGAGTATGCGGAAGCGGCCACTGTTTTCCAGTCGGTTGGCGGCTGTCCGCAGGTGAAGCTGGCTTCGCGGGACCAACTGTCGGGTGGTTTCCGCGGTTCCGTTGCGATCCACGGCTCGAAGTATTTCGGTGATGTCCAGGTTGGTCGGCTCTGGAATTCGGCTGGCCATTTTCTCGTTGACATCGGCCGGATCGACGATCCTTTCGAGGATTACGATCTCAGCCCGGTAGTAGTCTTCACGGGGAGGCTGGGCCTGTGATGCAGCGTTGTCGCTTCCCTGTTCTTCGGATGTTGCGCCTGCGGCGGGCCCGGATGATTCCTGGGCTGACACCCAGGGTGACAGGGTCAGCAGGGCCGCCAGAAATAGGGCGCGTGTTCCGTACAACGGTTTACCGGGCGTTCGCAAGGGCATTGCTCCAATGTTCCTGTGATCATCAGGGGGCGCTGAACCGGTTGTTTCAGGAGGCCAGCTGCCCCAGCATGTCGGAAATGCCGTCGAGTTTACCACTGGTTGAGGCATCCTTCAGCCGGAAACGGAAACTGTTGGCGCCTTCCAGCCGATACTGGTCTGGCGAGGATTGCACTTTTTTAACCAGAACCAGCGGATCCACTGGCGTAGAACTGCCGAATTCCAGCCTGGCCCATTCTTTTCCGGCGTCCACCTTCACGATTCCCAGGGCTTCCGCGTGGATTCGGAGCTCGGACTGTCGAATCAGGTTTTTTGCCGGTTCCGGTAATAGTCCGAAGCGGTCGATCATTTCAACCTGAAGTTCTTTTAATCCATCTTTGTCGTTCACGCTGGCGATTCGCTTGTAAAGCATGAGCCGGTTGTGGACATCGGGCAGGTAATCCTCGGGGATCAGCGCTGGTATGCGAAGGTTCATTTCCGTGCCGTGGCTCAGCGGCAACTCGGCATTAGGCGTTCTGCCGTCGCGTATTGCTTCCACGGCTTCGTCCAGTAGCTGCATGTAAAGCGTAAAACCAATGCTTTCGATCTGGCCGCTTTGCTCTTCTCCCAGCAACTCCCCGGCGCCGCGAATTTCGAGGTCGTGGGTGGCCAGCATGAAGCCGGCACCCAGGTCCTGCGCTTCCGAGATGGCTTCAAGGCGCTTTTTCGCGTCGGCGGTGATGGACCGGGGTGGTGGTGTCAGCAGATAGGCGTAGGCCTGATGGTGAGAGCGCCCGACACGGCCGCGGAGCTGGTGCAGCTGTGCCAGCCCGAACTTGTCCGCGCGCTCGATGATAATGGTGTTGGCGCTGGGAATGTCGATGCCGGTTTCGATAATGGTGGTGCACACCAGCACGTTGAAGCGCTTGTGATAGAAGTCCGACATGATCTGTTCCAGCTCGCGCTCGCGCATCTGGCCATGGGCAACGCCCACGCGTGCTTCCGGGATCAGTTGGCGCAGATCCTCGGCGGTTTTCTCGATGGTAGCCACATCGTTGTGCAGGAAGTACACCTGGCCGCCTCGCAGTACCTCCCGCAGGATGGCTTCTTTGACCATGGCCTCGTCCCGCTGTCGCACAAAGGTTTTTACCGACAGGCGTCGCGCGGGGGGCGTGGCGATGATCGACAGATCCCGCAGGTGCCCCATGGCCATGTTGAGGGTGCGGGGGATCGGCGTGGCGGTCAGGTTCAGCATGTCCACCTCGGCACGCAGGGCCTTCAGACGTTCTTTCTGCTGGACGCCGAACCGGTGTTCTTCATCGATGATCACCAGGCCCAGATTCTTGAACTTGATGTCACCCTGGAGCAGCTTGTGTGTGCCGATAACAATATCGGCTTTGCCGGCTTCGATGGCGGCCATCGCTTTGGTGGTTTGCCCGCCGCTCCGGAAACGGCTGAGTAGCTCGACATGGACGGCGGTATCCGAGAAGCGGTCGCGGAAGGATTCGTAATGCTGCTGCGCCAGCAGGGTGGTAGGCACCAGCACAGCGACCTGCTTGCCGGAGTATGTCGCCATGAAGGCAGCGCGCATGGCCACTTCGGTCTTGCCGAAGCCAACATCGCCACAGACCAGGCGGTCCATGGGTTTTTCACTGACCATGTCCTCGAACACAGCCTCAATGGCCGCCTGCTGGTCCGGGGTTTCCTCAAAGGGGAAACCGGCGGCGAAGGCACGGTAGGCTTCCTTGGGGTCTTCAAAGGCAAAGCCCTTGCGGGCCTCCCGGCGCGCGTAGACATCCAGTAGTTCCGCTGCAGTATCGCGGATTTTCTCCAGAGCCTTTTGTTTGGCGTTGCTCCAGCGATCCGTGCCCAGCTTGTGCAAAGGCGCGTGATCAGTATCCGAACCGGTATAGCGGGAAATCAGATGCAGGCTGGAAACCGGTACATAGAGTTTCGAGCCGCCGGCGTATTCCAGCATCAGGAATTCGCTGGCTTCGCCTTCAACGGTAATGGTTTCCAGGCCCTGATAGCGGCCAACGCCATGGTCTATATGAACCACCGGCGCGCCAATGCGTAGCTCGGACAGGTCCCGGTAGCCGGCATCGTCGGCCTCGGTTGGTTTCTCCCGGCGCCGCCGCTGCAGCACCCGTTCACCGAAGAGGGCTGTTTCCGTGATCAGAGCGAGGTGATGGTCAGGCAATAGCAACCCATATTCCATGGGTGCGACGGTAATGCCGAGGGTGGCGGACGGGTCGCTGACAAAGGCCTGCCAGTTTTCCAGAGTCGACAGTTTGAGGCCATGGTCAGCCAGGTTCTCAATCAGCGCCTCACGTCGGCCAGAGGACTCCGCACAGATCAGGACCCGACCGTTGAACTCACTGATAAAGCGCTTGAGGCGCCCAGCCGGGTCTGCGGCACGGCCATCCATCGCAACATCGGGCATGACGTCGGTCTGGCAATTGCGGCCGCCGCTGGACTCAGTGGCTTCCGTGGTCATTGTTACCCGGGGAAATCCCTTGAGCAGGCCGAACAGCTCGTCCTTCTGGAGGAAAAGTTCTGCTGGCGGCAGGATAGGGCGCATCCGATCGTGGCGACGGTCCTCGTAGCGTGCACGGGTGTCGGCGTCGAAGGCGCTGGCGGCCTCGTTAAGTCCGGATGCTGTGAATACCAGGGTTTCGCCGGGCAGGTAGTCAAAGAGCGTTGCCGTCTGGTCGAAGAACAGGGGTAGATAGTACTCGATCCCCGGCGGTGTAATGCCGTGGGTGACGTCCTGGTAGATCGGGGCGTCCTTGTCGGCGTGGGGGAACTGCTCGAACCATCGATTGCGGAACCCTGAGCGGGCTTCTTTATGCCAGGGAAACTCGTTGGCGGGCAACAGCTCAATGCGTTCGATTCGGTCGATCGAGCGCTGGGTTTCCGGATCAAAGGTTCGCAGTGTTTCAATTTCGTCATCGAACAGGTCGATGCGGTAGGGGCGGGTGGCGCCCATGGGGAAGATGTCCAGGATAGCCCCGCGCACCGCGTACTCGCCGTGTTCATAGACATTATCGGCGTGCCGGTATCCGGCCGATTCCAGCTGCATGCGCCAGTTGTCGATATCCAGTGACTGGCCAACCTCAAGAAGCAGGGTGTTGCCCTGCAGGTAACTGACCGGCGGCAACCGGTGCATCAGGGTGCGGGCCGGCACCACCAGGACGCCGTGGTTTGTCGTTGGCAACCGGTGCAGGGCCCGGATGCGACGGGAGGTAATGTCCTGGTGTGGTGAAAACAGGTCGTAGGGCAGGGTTTCCCAATCCGGCAGCGACAGCAGCTCGAGTCCATCCGGTGTGATGGCCGGTTGGTCTTCATCGGTGGGCAGGCCCAGATAGAATCGCATGGACTGCTCGAGGCGGATGGACTCCTCGGTGCTGCGGGTTATTACCAGTGTCAGGCCCTGATGGGCCCTGGCGCTCTCGCAGATGGCCAGGGCATCGCTGCTGCCATGCAGTTGCCCCCAGATGCGGTGATCCGCAGCCTTGACAGGTGCGACCGGCGCAACCAGTGCGGTGTGTCTGTCGGAGTGGGCGGCGGCTTGCGTCATGGGCTGGTTCTTTCTCCTGGATGCATTGGAAGCCGGGGAGTGGCGAGGCGCGTATTCTACCGGCCAGAAGTGTCGCTGTCATGACAGCGGTCCAACAGTTACGAAAGGATTAACGGGGTGTATTTGCTGTCTGAGAAATAACGTTGGATAATACTGCCCCAATTTTCCAGGTTCCAACTGCAGAGGTTCAAGCGTGAGTCACGAACAGATCAACCAGCACCTGTCTAACTGGACGGAAAGAGAATCCACTGCGGAAGCCATGATTCCGCTGATCGGTCGCCTCTACCGTAAAAACAATGTGGTCACGTCCGTGTATGGCCGGTCCATTATCAACCAGTCGGTCATCGACATCATCCGCGCACACCGCTTCGTGCGTCAGGTTGAAGACAGCGAACTGTCCGTTCACAACACCCTGCCTATTCTGCAGGCGATGGACAAGATGGATCTCGGGCGTGGCCATGTCGATATTGGCAAGCTTGCGGTGAAGTTCAAGGAAGAAGGTGGGTCTCTTGACGACTTCCTCAAACGTGAGATTGGCCCGATTATCGGCGAGTACCAGACCCAGTCTCAGGAAGATGCCGAAAACGACACCAAGGATGTGGTGCTGTACGGTTTCGGACGGATCGGGCGGCTGCTGGCGCGGATCATGATCGAAAAGGCCGGTGGCGGCAACAACCTGCGCCTGCGCGCCATCGTGGTCCGTCAGGGTGGGGCAAGCAATGACCTCGAAAAGCGTGCCAGCCTGCTGCGCCGTGATTCGGTTCACGGTCCTTTCAACGGTACGATTACCGTGGATGAAGAGAACTCTGCGCTGATCGCCAATGGCAACTTTATCAAGGTGATCTACTCGCCGGGCCCTGATCAGGTGGATTACACCCAGTACGGTATCAACAATGCGATCGTCATTGATAACACGGGTATCTGGCGTGACGAGGCTGGTCTTGGGCTGCACCTGAAATCCAAGGGCGTCAGCCGGGTTTTGCTGACTGCGCCGGGCAAGGGCGATATCAAGAATATTGTTCACGGCATTAACAACGACTGGATCACCCGCGAAGACAGGATCCTGTCAGCGGCGTCCTGTACCACCAACGCCATTACGCCGGTGCTCAAGGCCATTTATGATGAGTATGGTGTTGAGGACGGTCATGTCGAGACGGTTCACTCCTACACTAACGACCAGAACCTGATCGATAACTACCACAAGGGTAGCCGTCGTGGTCGCAGTGCCCCACTAAACATGGTTATTACCGAAACCGGTGCTGCGAAGGCCGTCGCCAAGGCGCTTCCGGAGTTGAAGGGCAAGCTTTCCGGTAACGCCATTCGCGTTCCCACTCCGAACGTGTCCATGGCAATCCTCAATCTCAACCTGGAAAAAGACGTAACGGTGGAGGGTGTTAACGAATACCTTCGCGATATGGCGCTGCACTCCGAGCTGCAGAAGCAGATTGACTTCGTCAACTCGCCGGAAGTGGTTTCCACCGATTTTGTCGGTTCCCGCCATGCCGGCATTGTGGATGCGCAGGCCACCATCGCCAATGGCAAGCGCCTGATCCTCTACGTTTGGTATGACAATGAGGCTGGTTACAGCGCCCAGGTGATTCGCGTGGTTAATCAGATGGCGGGTGTTACCTATCCGATCTTCCCGAAGCGGGTTAGAGGCTGACGAGCCAAAAAGTGCTCTGAGGCAATTAAGAAACCCCGGTCGTTTTCGCGACCGGGGTTTCTTTTTGGGCCCATGTAAACCACTCTCTGATTACGTTAAGGCACAAACTCCGTAGGGTTTCTGGTGGAAATAGTATTCCTTAATCTCTATAATTAGCGCGATTTTGGGTACGTCTGACACCCGCTTCCCATCGCTTTTCCTTAACCGGATGCCTGGCTGTGATTAACGCCGGTGGATCCGTTGCCCTGGCGCCATCATTCGGTTCAGGCCGGATTGGCACAACTGGGCGGCACGCGTCGGGCGTTACAAATCCATCGAATAGTTTCTGATGATTGGATGAGGCTAATGATCAAGATCAAAAAAGGCCTGGATCTTCCCATCAGCGGCGCTCCTGAACAGACCATTACAGACGGCAAACCCGTTCGCCATGTGGCGTTGATCGGTTTTGACTACGTAGGCATGAAGCCAACGATGGCTGTGAAAGAAGGTGACCGTGTAAAGCGCGGCACGCTGCTGTTTACGGACAAGAAGACCGAAGGCGTTCGTTATACTTCACCGGCAGCCGGTGTGGTCAAGGAAATCAACCGCGGCGAGCGCCGTGTGTTTCAGTCGGTTGTCGTTGAAATCGACGGCGACGAAGCTGAGACCTTTGCGCGTTACGATGCGTCTGATGTTGCCGGTCTGGAGCGTCAGCAAGTCGTCGATAACCTGGTCGAGTCCGGGTTGTGGACAACCTTCAAGACCCGTCCCTACAGTAAGGTGCCTGCCATTGATACGGCGCCGCATTCCATCTTCGTGTCCGTCATGGACACTAACCCGCTGGCAGCAGATCCCACAGTGATCATCCGTGAAAACGGTGCGGCCTTCGAACAGGGGCTGAAGATTCTCTCCAAGCTGACCACCGGTAAGGTGTTTGTGACCGGCAAGCCGGGCTCTGATGTGCCGGTTCCGTCTGACGACAGCGTGGAAGTTCAGCAGTTTGAGGGTGTTCATCCGGCGGGTAACGTAGGTACTCATATTCATTACCTCGATCCCATTGCCGGGGACAAAGTGGTATGGAGTATCGGCTACCAGGACGTCATTGATATCGCAAAACTGTTCGAGACCGGCGAGCTGTCGGTGAACCGTATTGTTGCGGTCGGTGGTCCGAAGGCCCTCAAGCCGCGCCTGATTCGTACCCGTGTCGGCGCCAACCTTGATGAACTTCTTGATGGTGAAATCGCCACGGACTGCGAGGTTCGCAAAATTTCCGGCTCTGTGTTCGGTGGTCGTCGTGGTGACGGGCCCTGTAACTACCTTGGTCGTTTCGCCAACCAGATCTCGGTTCTGGAAGAGGGCAACAAACGAGAGTTTATGGGCTGGCTGTCGCCGGGAGCCAACAAGTTCTCGGTTATGAACATCTACCTGTCCAAACTAGTTGGCGGAAAGCGGTTTGATATGACGACCACGACCAACGGCAGTGAGCGGGCGATGGTGCCTGTAGGGATGTACGAAAAGGTCATGCCTCTGGACATTCTGCCTACCCAGTTGTTGCGGTCTTTGATCGTGGGCGACACTGAAATGGCACAAAAACTGGGTGCGTTGGAGCTGGATGAAGAAGATCTAGCGCTGTGTACCTTCGTGTGCCCGGGTAAATACGAGTACGGTCCGATTCTCCGTGAGAACCTGACCAGAATCGAGATCGAGGGCTAAAACGATGGCAATCCGACAGTTTCTCGATGGTATCGAGCATCATTTCGAAAAAGGTGGCAAGTACGAGCGCTGGTATGCGCTTTACGAAGCGGTGGATACGATTTTCTATTCACCGGCTAGCGTGACATCCACTACCTCTCATGTGCGTGATGGTATTGATCTTAAACGCATCATGATTACGGTATGGCTGTGTACCTTCCCCGCAATGTTCTTCGGTATGTGGAACATTGGCTTCCAGGCCAACAGCTTCCTGGCTGAGAATCCTGACGCGCTGATGGGTGACGGTGGTCTGCGTACTGCCTTTATCAGTGCCCTGGCCGGCAATAATGCCGCCAGCATCTGGGACAACTTTGTCTACGGCATGGCGTACTTCGTACCCATTTACTTCGTCACCTTCGTGGTGGGCGGTTTCTGGGAAGTGCTATTTGCCACGGTACGTCGTCACGAAGTGAACGAAGGCTTCTTCGTGACATCCGTGCTGTTCGCGTTGATATGCCCGCCAACCATTCCGCTGTGGCAGGTTGCCCTTGGTATCACCTTCGGTGTGGTCATTGGCAAGGAAGTGTTTGGCGGCACCGGTAAGAACTTCCTGAACCCGGCCCTCACCGGTCGTGCGTTCCTGTATTTTGCCTATCCGGCCCAGATTTCCGGTGACACGGTATGGACGGCCGTCGACGGTTTCAGTGGCGCGACCGCGCTGAGCTGGGCTGCCAGTGGTGGCCTGGAAGCACTGGAAACCCAGATTGGCTGGATGTCAGCCTTTATGGGTTCGATTCAGGGCTCTATGGGTGAGACCTCAACGCTGGCGGTGTTGATCGGCGGCATTATCCTGCTGGTGATGAAAATCGCGTCCTATCGCATCGTCGGTGGCGTGTTGATCGGTATGATTGCCATGTCGCTGCTGCTGAACGTGATTGGCTCGGATACCAACCCAATGTTTGACGTGCCGGCACACTGGCATCTGGTGATGGGTGGCTTTGCCTTTGGCATGATGTTCATGGCGACCGATCCGGTGTCGGCGGCGATGACCAACACGGGTCGCTGGTGCTTCGGTATCCTGGTCGGCGTGATGACCGTACTGATTCGCGTGATCAACCCGGCATTCCCGGAAGGCATCATGCTGGCAATTCTGTTTGCCAACCTCTTTGCACCGCTGATGGACCATTATGTGGTTCAGGCCAACATCAAACGGAGGCTTGCCCGTGGCTAAAGCTAAAGAAACTGTCTCCAGAACACTGATGGTTGCTCTGGTGCTGAGCGTTGCGTTTTCTGTCGTGGTATCGACAGCGGCGGTAATGCTTCGACCGGCGCAGATCCAGAACCAGAACCTGGACATTCGTTCCAACATCCTGGCGGCTGCCGGAATGCTGAAAGAGGGCGCAACGGCTGAAGAGATTGAGGAGACCTTCTCTCGCTTCGACGTTCGGTTGGTTGACCTCGAGTCTGGTGATTACGTTGATCCCGGGGCCGTTGGTGTGAAGGAGCCGATGAAGTACGACATGTACAAGGCGGCTTCTGATCCGTCCATGTCGGTCAATATTCCTGCATCGGAAGACAAGGCCGGCATCAAGCGCCGTCCGAACGTTGCCAAGATCTACACCCTGAGTGAAAACGGTGAACTGGTCAGGGTAGTCCTTCCGATCCATGGCTACGGTCTGTGGTCCACCCTTTACGGGTTCGTATCGCTTGAGGGCGATGCCAACACCATTGAGGGCCTGGGCTTCTATGACCACGCTGAAACTCCGGGGCTTGGTGGCGAGGTGGATAACCCCCGCTGGAAAAGCCAATGGGTCGGCAAGGAAGTGTACGGCGATGAGTTGGAAGAGCCGCAGATTCGCCTGGTCAAGGGTGGCGTGGGCGCCGGTGCATCCGACAAGGAGCACAAGGTGGATGCCCTGTCCGGTGCGACCCTGACGAGCCGAGGTGTTGAGCAGTTGGTCAACTACTGGATGGGTGACCGGGGCTTCGCACCGTACCTGAAAAAACTTCGTGAAGGGGAGGTCTGATCATGGCAGACGCTTCAGCCAAACAGGTTCTCTTCGAGCCGATATTCAGTAACAACCCTATTGCCTTGCAGATTCTCGGTATCTGCTCGGCACTGGCGGTGACCACCAGCATGAACGTAACTCTGGTTATGTGCATGGCGGTTATCGCGGTAACGGCCTTCTCTAACCTGGCCGTGTCGCTGGTTCGCACGCAGATTCCCGGTAGTATCCGGATTATCGTGCAAATGACCATTATCGCCTCCCTGGTTATCGTTGTTGATCAGGTCCTCAAGGCGTATGCCTACGAAATCAGTAAGCAGCTGTCGGTATTCGTTGGTTTGATCATCACCAACTGTATCGTCATGGGCCGTGCTGAGGGTTTCGCCATGAAGAACGGCCCCTGGCTGAGCTTCCTGGATGGCGTTGGTAACGGCATGGGCTATTCCGTTCTGCTTATTTTCGTGGCGTTCTTCCGGGAGCTGCTGGGCGCGGGATCGCTGTTCGGCGTGTCTCTGATGCCGGTCGTCAACGAGGGTGGTTGGTACATTCCCAACGGTCTGTTGCTGCTGCCGCCGAGTGCGTTCTTTATCATCGGCCTGGCGATCTGGGGTCTGCGTACCTGGAAGCCTGAGCAGGTAGAAGAAGCGGACTTCAAAATGTCCCGCCACACCGTTAAGGAGGCCTTCTGATGGAGCATTATATCAGCCTGATCCTGAAGGCCATCTTTGTTGAAAACATGGCGTTGGCCTTCTTCCTGGGGATGTGTACCTTCCTGGCGATCTCCAAGAAGATTGAAGCGGCCGCTGGCCTCGGTATTGCCGTTGTCGTGGTACTGACGATCACGGTGCCGGTGAACAACCTGCTCTACAACACTATCCTCAGGGAAGGTGCGTTGGACTGGGCGGGTCTACCGAATGTTGACCTGAGCTTTTTGGGCCTTATTACGTACATTGGTGTCATTGCGGCACTTATCCAGATCATGGAGATGGTTCTGGACAAGTATATGCCGGCTTTGTATGCCGCTCTTGGGGTGTTTTTGCCGCTGATTACCGTGAACTGCGCCATCCTGGGTGCATCACTGTTCATGGTCGAGCGGGACTACACCTTCAGTGAAAGCGTGGTTTACGGATTTGGTGCCGGTGTCGGCTGGGCGTTGGCCATACTCGCATTGGCCGGTATCCGCGAAAAGCTCAAATACAGCGATGTTCCCGAAGGGCTACGGGGCCTGGGTATCACCTTCATTACGGTTGGTTTGATGTCCCTCGGTTTTATGTCGTTCTCAGGTATTTCACTGTAATCAACCCGGTGATTCGGTTTAACGAAAAGGCGAGACCATGAATACAGAAATTATTCTCGGCGTGGTCATGTTCACCGTTATCGTGCTGGCCCTTGTCGCGGTCATTCTCGCGGCACGGTCCAGACTCGTAAGCACCGGTGATGTGACCATTGAAGTCAACGACGACCCAGAGCATACGCTGACAACGGAAGCCGGCGGCAAGTTGCTCGGAACCCTGGCCGGAAGTGGCATCTTCCTGTCCTCCGCCTGTGGCGGCGGCGGTACTTGCGCCCAGTGTAAGTGCAAGGTCCTGGAGGGTGGCGGTGCCATGTTGCCCACCGAAAAGACCCACTTCACCAATCGCGAGGAAAAGGAAGGCTGGCGCCTGTCCTGTCAGGTTCCGGTGAAGCAGGACATGAAAGTGGAAGTGCCAGAGGAGTTCTTTGGCGTCAAGAAGTGGGAATGTGAGGTTATCTCCAACCATAACGTGGCCACGTTCATCAAGGAACTGGTACTGAAGCTTCCCGAAGGTGAAGAAGTCGACTTCCGTGCCGGTGGTTACGTGCAGCTTGAGTGCCCCCCCTACGAAATCCCGTTCAAGGATTTCAAGATTGAGGAGGAGTTCCATGAAGATTGGGACAAGCACGATATCTGGCGTTACAAGGCCATCAACAAGGAGGAGACCATTCGCGCCTACTCCATGGCCAACTACCCGGAAGAGAAGGGTGTTCTCAAGTTCAACATCCGTATTGCCACGCCGCCTCCGGGCACGGATCATCCGCCGGGCATCATGTCATCCTACGTCTTCAACCTGAAGGCCGGTGACAAGGTGACGGTTATGGGGCCATTCGGTGAGTTCTTCGCCAAGAAGACCGAAGCTGAAATGGTGTTCATCGGCGGCGGTGCCGGTATGGCGCCCATGCGGTCCCATATCTTTGATCAGCTCAAGCGCCTGGAGTCCAAGCGTAAGATCAGTTTCTGGTACGGCGCACGAAGCGTCCGGGAGATGTTCTACGTCGAGGATTTCGACCAGCTGTCGGAAGAAAACGACAACTTCGAGTGGCATGTGGCTCTATCAGACCCGCAGCCAACCGATAACTGGGAAGGCGAGACCGGCTTCATCCATAACGTGCTCTATGAAAAATACCTGAAGGAGCACCCGGCTCCGGAGGACTGCGAGTACTATATGTGTGGGCCCCCAATCATGAACGCCTCGTGCATCAAGATGCTCAAGGATCTGGGTGTTGAGGACGAAAACATCATGCTGGATGACTTCGGGGGTTAATTAGCTCACATGACATTCAGCATGTTCCGACCCGTCAGGGTGGTTGCGGCCGGCGCCTTACTGGTGCTGGCCCTGGCCGCGCTGGCGGGTTGTTCGTTTGAGGAAGAGGAAAAAGTCTGGGAAATCGCCGGGCCGGTGTTTGGTACGCGTTATCATATCAACGTCGTATTGACGGACAATCCGGAGCGGCTGGAGAATCTGGCGCAAGGCATTGAAAAGGTTCTGGAAGGCGTGGACGCGTCGATGTCCACATGGCGTGAAGATTCCGAGCTTTCGCGCTTTAACCGTCTGGACGATCAGTCTGAGTGGGTGGAGATCTCAACGCCGCTCTACGAAGTGCTTGCAACAGCTGATCAGGTTTCCGAACTGACCGGTGGCGCTTTCGATGTCACCATTGGCCCGGTGGTCAATCTGTGGGGTTTTGGGCCGGATGCCCGTCCGGAGACGATCCCCAGCGACGATGAGCTCGCGGCCAGGATGGCAGCCACCGGTTACGGTAAACTGGACCTTCAGGCGGATCCTCCGGCACTGAGAGCGAGTCCCAATCAATACATCGATCTGTCAGCCATTGCCAAGGGCTACGGCGTGGACGCGGTGGCCCGTTACCTGAAAGATGAAGGTATCGCCGCGTATCTTGTCGAAATAGGTGGCGAAGTTCAGGCTCATGGGCATAAGCCGGATGGTGAAGCATGGCGCCTGGCCATTGAGCAGCCGGTGTCGGAAATGCGTGAAATCAACCGTGTGGTTGCCCTTGACCGACATGCAATGGCAACCTCGGGTGACTATCGTAACTACTACGAATCGGATGGCCGCCGGTTTTCGCATACAATAGACCCGAAAGACGGTCGACCGATTAGCCATACATTGGCATCGGTAACGGTCATTTCGGATGACTGCATGACGGCAGATGCCCTCGCCACGGCCTTTAATGTGATGGGGCATGATCGGGCAAAGGCGCTTGCCACGCGTGAGAACATAGCTGCGTATTTTATTGTGCGGGGTGACAACGGGTTTGAAACGGATTACACGCCTGCGTTTTCCTCGTTCCTGACACATTGACGGAGAGACCTTATGGGTACTTTTCTGCTGGTCCTGATGATTGTCGTGCTGCTGGTTGCAGCGATGTCCGTCGGGGTAATTTTCGGCCGCAAGCCGATCAGTGGCACTTGCGGTGGCATTGGTGCCATGGGTATCAGCAAGTCCTGTGATATCTGTGGCGGCAACACCCAGAAGTGTGAAGAAGAAAACGAACGTCTTGCCAACGACGGCAAGTCCGCGGAGGCACTGACGTATGACGCCTCCCGCTCAGACGACCGCTGATCCGGCGTCCACCAACCTATAAAAATTCCGGGAGCTTCTGAAAAGCGCCTGCGCCCTGCCAGTGCGTGCCTGCAGGGTCTTTTCAGAGGCTCCCTCACGACGTAGATAAGGAGTCACTGCAGAATGGCAGAACATCATTACGACGTCGTCGTTATCGGCGCAGGCCCTTCGGGAGAAGGTGCAGCGATGAATGCGACGAAACACGGCAAGCGTGTCGCAATCATCGAAGATAAACCCACGGTTGGCGGCAACTGCACCCACTGGGGCACTATTCCTTCCAAAGCGTTGCGTCACTCGGTCAAGCAGATCATCACCTTTAATACCAACCAGATGTTCCGTGATATCGGCGAGCCACGCTGGTTTTCTTTTCCCCGTGTTTTGCAGAATGCACAGAAGGTGATCGGCAAGCAGGTCAAGTTGAGAACCCAGTTCTATGCACGGAACCGCGTGGATCTGATTAACGGCCGTGCCAGTTTTATCGATAGCAACCGGCTCGAGATACGGGGTAATAAATCCCATGAAGTCCTGCATTTCAAGCAGGCGATTATTGCAACGGGCTCTCGTCCGTACCTTCCGCCGGATGTAGACTTCCGTCACCATCGCATCTACAACTCAGATACCATTCTGAATCTGTCCCACACGCCCCGCACGCTGATTATTTATGGAGCGGGCGTCATTGGTTCGGAATACGCCTCGATTTTCGCCGGCCTGGGTGTGAAGGTGGACCTGATCAACCCGGGAAGCCGCCTGCTCACGTTCCTGGACGATGAGATTTCGGATGCTCTGAGTTATCACCTGCGCAATAACGGTGTGCTGGTTCGACACAACGAGGAGTATGAATCGGTCGATGGTGATGATCACGGGGTCGTGCTGTCGCTGAAGTCCGGCAAGAAAATCCGTGCGGATGCGTTTCTCTGGTGCAATGGCCGTAGCGGCAACACCGAAAAGCTGGGCCTGGACAACATCGGTCTGACGCCCAACGGCCGTGGACAGTTGGCGGTTGACGACCATTATCGGACTGAAGTGGAGAATGTCTACGCGGCCGGTGATGTGATTGGCTGGCCAAGCCTCGCCAGCGCCGCCTACGATCAGGGGCGCTCTGCATCCTCCGACATCGTGAAGGACGACTATTTCCGGCTGGTATCGGATGTGCCGACGGGTATCTATACCCTGCCGGAGATCAGCTCGGTGGGTAAAACCGAGCGGGAACTAACCGAAGCCAAGGTTCCCTACGAAGTGGGGCAGGCGTTCTTCAAGGACCTGGCGCGGGCCCAGATCACCGGGGACCCGGTGGGCATGCTCAAGATCCTGTTTCACCGCGAATCCCGTCAACTGCTGGGGATTCACTGTTTTGGCGACCAGGCCGCAGAAATCGTTCACATCGGCCAGGCCATCATGAATCAGGAAGGCGAGGCCAACTCCCTGAACTATTTCATCAATACGACCTTTAACTACCCGACCATGGCTGAGGCTTATCGGGTAGCGGCGCTCAACGGTCTCAATCGGATTTTCTAGCTGCTGATTGCGGGCCGAGTGCTGTCCGTGCTTTCCGCGCTCTCCTGGGGCGTTGGAAGGTGGAGAGCTGCTTTCGCGCGGTTGTCGAAGAACATCCGCGTGCTTGTCGGATAGTCGGTGATGATGCTATCGACGCCCTTGGCTTCAAGTTGAACCATGTCGTGGATGCGGTTTACCGTCCAGGTGGATACGTGCATGCCGCGCCTGTGGGCATCGTCAACGATGGCACTGGTGCAGATACGCCAGCCGATACAGAGAAAATCGCAGTGCAAACGGGCTGCGGTATTGACCGGTCTCGGAAACTTCCGGTCCGTTACGAGTCCGATCCGCACCTTGCGGTCCCGGCGGCGGGCTTCCTGCAGGAACCAGCTGTCGGAGGAGGTAATGACCACCCGCTTGTAAAGATCGCGACGTTGAATGATTTCTGTCAGGCGATTGCACAGAATATTCAGTCGGTGACGGTTGTCTTTCTTTACCTCCAGTTGCAGGTGCTCGAAATCCGGGAATTCGTTGAGCAACGCCTCCAGAGTGGGAATGCCTGCTTTCCGCGGCCAGGCTGTGGTGTTGCGCCGGGCGTCCATGTCTGCCAGTTCGGATGCCGTGTAGTTGGCAACGTTGCCTTCCTGTCCGGTTGTGCGATCAACGGTCAGGTCGTGAATGACCATTGGCATACCATCTTTTGATAGAACCAGGTCAAGCTCAAAGTGCCGAACCCCGTGGCGGTAGGCGTGGGTAAAACCGGCCAGGGTATTTTCGGGGGCTTCCCCCTTAGCGCCCCTGTGTCCATACACGATCATTCTGGAGAAGATTCCTTCAGACGGTTATAGATTTGCTGGCGTTGCTTCCAGGTGTCGTGGCACAGCTGAATGTCTTCCAGATACGCCGGTAATTCCCGCATCAGCAGGGCCTGAGGGCCATCCACCAAGGCTTTCTCCGGCTTCGGGTGGAAGTCCACCAGTACCATGTTGGCGCCCGCTATCACGCCCTGTGCGGTTGCGTGCATGACATCCAGGACGCCGTCGGGTGCGCGTTCGCGGCTGCCGACTGAGTGGGATGGGTCAACGCATACCGGCATGCGGGTAAGGCGCTTTACCGCCGGGACATGGGCGAAGTCCACCATGTTGCGGTGGGGTTGCCCAGCCTCGGTCTTCATACCACGCAGGCAGAAAATCACATTGGCGTTGCCTTCGCTGGCCAGGTATTCGGCCGCGTTCAGAGATTCATTCAGGGTGATGCCGAAGCCGCGTTTAAGCAACACCGGGTAAGTGCTCTGGCGGCCAATGGCTTTGAGCAACTCAAAGTTTTGCGTGTTGCGCGTGCCTACCTGCAGCATGACACCGGTAGGGCGCCCCAGTTGCTCAAGGCAATGGTCGATCTCTTCAATGTGGCTCTCGTGGGTGATCTCCATGGCAATCACCTTGATGCCATGTTTGCCGGCTTTCTCAAACACCCAGGGCAGGCAACCCTTGCCGTGGCCCTGAAAGGAATACGGGTTGGTCCGGGGCTTGTAGGCGCCCATGCGGGTGCAAACCTGGCCATTGTCCTCAAGGGCCTGCATCATCTGCTCCACGTGCTCAGGCACGTCGACGGCGCACAGGCCGGCGAAAATGTTCAGGTTGGACTGGTCGAAGGTCACGCCGTTATAGGTAAAGCCACTCTGGCGCTTGTCGTCCTTGTGCCGCCCCAGAATCCGGTAGTCGTCGGAGATGCGTATCGCGCGCTCCACGGCAGGCAGGGCCTCGATCTCGTCCTTGTCCAGGGATTTGGTGTCGCCCAACAGGTACACCTCTGTCAGGCGCTGCTTGGCACCCTGGACTTCATGCACCCTGACCGATACCCCTGGCAGGTTCTCCAGAAAATGCATGGTTTGGCGATAGGCTTCACTGTCCAGCGCGGTATCCGGGTGGAGAATGGCTAACATACTTGCTCCTTGAGGTTCAGTCAGCGCCTTCAGCACGATGGCGGGCCTGCATGAACTCCCTGTGGTTAAGATGCAGCAGATCCGACATGCGGCGAATAAGGTGTTCCTCGTACTTGTCAATTCGGCCGTCAGCAAATGCAACCCGCCAGATGCTTTCAAGAAGTGCCTGTTTTTCTTCCTGACTCAACTGCTCGTTGATAAGGCCGGTAAACTCATAAAGGGAAGTGGCGTCGTCTGCCTGGTTGAGCGCATCCTGAAGGATCTCTTCGGCTTCGTCACGGGTGACCTGGTGCGCTTCAACCGCAAAGTTGACAATCGTCTTCAGTTCTTCGTCATCCTGATCGTTGTCGACCCTGGACAGCTGCACCATCAGCGCCGTGGCGGCCACCGCAAGCTGGTGGCTGTCAGGTTGTGTCGGTTCATCTTCGGGCGAGCCAAACAGGCTTTTCAGGCGCTCAATCATGGTGTCAGGAATCTCCTCCCGGTGGTGGCTGGCGTCAGGCGGCCTGGGACAGCCGGCGGACGCGGTTTTCAAGCTCTATCTGGTCATTGGTAAAACGACGTATGCCATCGGCCAGTTTTTCCGTGGCCATGGCATCTTCATTGGACTCCCAGCGGAACAGGCGCTCATCAATGTTGCCTGGCCTGTCTGAGCTCTTTGCGCCCTCTGCGGACAACTGGCGTGTCAGCGCGCCGGAGTCGTTCTCCAGCTCCTGAAGCAGGGCCGGACTGATGGTCAGGCGGTCACAACCAGCCAGCATTTCGATTTCGCCGGTGTTGCGGAAACTGGCCCCCATCACCACCGTCTTGTAGCCATTGGCCTTGTAGTAGTTGTAGATGCGGGTTACCGACTGGACCCCGGGGTCTTCTGCCGCCGGGAAGGCATCACGCCCCGTGGCAGCCAGATGCCAGTCCAGGATACGGCCCACGAACGGCGAGATCAGGAAGGCGCCGGCATTGGCGCAGGCAGCGGCCTGGATATAAGAGAACAGCAGGGTGAGGTTGCAGTGTATACCCTCTTTCTCCAGCTGTTCAGCGGCGCGAATGCCTTCCCAGGTGGACGCAATCTTGATCAGCACCCGGCTGGTATCCATGCCGAGGTGGTCATACAGCTCGACCAGGCGACGTGCGCGGGTGAGGGTGGCATCGGTATCGAAGGACAACCGGGCATCCACTTCGGTTGAAACCACGCCAGGTATGCGCCCGAGAATCTGCTTGCCTGCGAGTACGGCCAGCATGTCAGTCGCGTAGGTCAGCTGCTCCGCATCGGAACCGCCGTGTTTGCGAGCGGCTGCCACGGCTTCGTCCAGCATCGGGCGGTAGGCCTCGGATGCCGCGGCCTTGAGAAGAAGCGACGGATTGGTGGTGGCGTCTTCCGGCTTCCACTGGGCAATGGCCTCCAGGTCCCCGGTGTCTGCAACCACCGTGGTCATGGCTTTCAGTTGTTCGAGCTTGCTGGTCATTCGTCCTGTCATCCTGATCGATTTGTTATTGATCGCCCGTTTGGCGGGCGCTTTGGGTCATACTCCTACAATAACGGGCCGCTCTGACAGGAACAAGGCAGTATTAAGGTAACAAGGTGCTCAGGCTGGCACTACCGTGGCCTCGGCAGGCTCGGGAACTTTCGCCATGGCCCGTTCGATGACTTCAATGCCGGACCCGGGCTTGTGGGCGTTCTCACTGATGTAGCGCCGGAACTGGCGACCCCCGGGCTGCCCGTGGAACAGGCCCATCAGGTGACGAGAGATGTGACTGAGGTAAACGCCACGGTCCAGTTCACTCTGAATGAATGGTAATACAGCTCGTAATGCTTCGTGCCGTGAAGAAATCGGCATGGGCTGCCCGAAAAACTCGGTATCCACGCCAGCCAGCAGCCAGGGGTTATGGTAGGCCTCGCGCCCCAGCATGACGCCGTCGGTATGTTCGAGGTGCTCCCGGCATTCGGCAAAGGTCTTGATACCACCGTTAATGATGATCTCAAGATGCGGGTAGCGGGCTTTAAGGCGATAGACCCAGTCGTATTTCAGCGGGGGTATGTCCCGGTTCTCTTTTGGGCTTAGACCTTCGAGAACGGCAATCCGGGCATGCACGATAAAGGTACGACAACCGGCCTGGGATACCTTCTCGATAAACTCACAAAGGTCATCCCAGGATTCACGGCCATCAATCCCGATACGGTGTTTGACGGTTACCGGCAGGCTGGTGGCGGCGATCATTGCCTGCACGCCCTCAGCCACTTTATCGGGGTGTGCCATCAGGCAGGCACCGATCATGTTGTTCTGTACCCGGTCGCTGGGGCAGCCCACGTTCAGGTTTACTTCATCAAACCCGTACTGTTCAGCCAGTTTGGCGCAATGGGCCAGTTCCTGCGGATTGCTGCCACCCAGTTGCAGCGCCAGCGGGTATTCCGTCGGGTCGTGCCGCAGAAATCGAGCGGTATCACCGTGGATCAGTGCGCCGGTCGTGACCATTTCGGTGTAGAGCAGGGTGTGCCGGCTGAGTTGGCGCGCCAGATAGCGATAATGGCTGGTGGTCCAGTCCATCATTGGTGCGACGCAGAACTTTTTTTCCTTGTAAAACAATTACTTACCTTCTCTGTGGTTGCTGTTCAATTGGTGCCCAAGTTATTGATTTTTAAATAATAAGTTTAATTATAAGGCCAAACTGTACCAAAATCGTACCATTGGTGCAGTTATGTTTTGTTGATTTTTTGCTCAATTAACGGATTCTATTTCATCAATCGGGTGAGAGCAGTCTTTTAGTCAGCCCTAAGCGATCTGTGATTTGATCAGTCCTCATGAAACTACTCCGGCAGTGCTTCTGTGGTGGTCAAGAAAATTCCGAGATGACGCGTTAAAAGGCTTACAGCTCTACTCCTAAATAGTGAGCGATGGCCCAAATAACAATTACGACCAACACACCAGCGATTACGCCTTCTGCAATTTTGAACAGTGATATGCTTTTTTGCTCGAATTGTCCGTTTGTTGCGGGCTGGGCAGCTTCAGGAGGACACTCTTCTTCTCCCCTCGTTGACAAAATTGGGCCGTCATGAGTGTGTGATTTTTGGATGGCGTGGTTGTCTCCTTCTTTATTCACTTCCGCTGCTGCAATTAGCTGCCTTAATCTTCTGATGAGTTTCTCAAATTCCAGTCTCTTGAGAGGATCACTCTCAATTGCCTGCTCAACTCTAAGTCTGGAAAGCTCCTTATTGAGGAACTCAATATCTTCGGACATTGCAATGCCTTTAAGGTTTAGCTTGGCTTTCGCATTTGTAGAGCAAGTCTACTGGAGACTTTTAAAAGCTCGTCGTGATCTTTTTCAGGGAAGGATTCCACTAAGACATCGAACGCCTTTGACGCTAGCCGATCTATATTCGCTTTGAATTGATCCAATGACTCCTCTCCAAGCAAAAATGCTATTGAAGTGCCCAGAACTGATGACAGTTCAGCCAACCTTTCAATAGAGGGATAACTTTCACCTGACAGCCATTTTCTAACAGATTCCTGGCTTACTCCCATCTGATCGGCAAGGCTAACTTGCCTGCCACTGTGAAGAGGTTTTATGCCAGCCGTGTTACATGCTTGGTTGAGGCGTTCTATAAATAGGCGTTTTTGAGGAGATTTCGAGGGCATAAGACTCTTTCCTTGAGGCAATGGGAAAGTAGACATCTGAGATGGAGTTGAAATGATCGATTTTGTAGTTGCCGGTACTAATGGGTACCGGTGGATATGGTGTTCATACCGACACTAACTCTTCTAGCCTACACAAAACTACAACGTTAGAGTGTACCAAAGGTGTACCACAACCCCTATTTGTTTCGTAAAATATTGATAATTAAAGAATAAAATGCGATTAGTTGCCATCCATCATCGGGGCCACGCAGAAGCGGCGGGAGGGCTTCAGAGTGGGAGTTTCCTGGGGCGCGTTCATGTTCATTGACTGCTCAGTTATACCGTTCACAAGTGATTCGAGGGGGCACAGTTTATCAGGAAAACGCACCTTTTGGCGTGAGGGGGTGTGCGAAAGGTAGTGTAAACACGGATGTCGCGACTGGATTCACGAGTCGTTGACGTGGCGATCAATGCGCGACAAAATACTGTATAAATAATCAGTATTGGTCGAAGGCATGCTCGATTCGGCCTTTCAAAATTTCAACCAGGCAGGTGGATCCGTCATGACTGGACAAGGCCCGGTATCTTTTGTTGACGTTAGGCGCCGGTTCGAATTCCGGAGCATTGAAGTGGGTCGTTGGGTTACACCGCCTGAACGGGACCGGGCGGCAGGCAGGTTCTATGAGGCTTTGTGCGATCTTATGAGTATCCTCCAGGGCCCGGAACATCTGATCTCGTTGCGTGGATCACTGGGGTTGCAGTACGGGATCGGCGGCCGGCCGGGCGTTGCCGCGCACTACATCCCTGCAACCCGACAATTGGCGCTTGCGAAGAATGCGGGGGCAGGAAGCCTGGCCCACGAATGGTTTCACGCTTTCGATCATTACATGGGGCATAAGGCGTTCCGCCGCCTGGGGAGTGGCGGATTCGCGTCCAGTGGTTGGCTGGATAGCGCTGACCAGAAGGAGCATCCTCTCAACAAACGATTGGGCGCCTGTTTTCAGGCCATCTTGCTGAATGAGGATGGCACCAGCCCCAGTTCGTTGTTTCAGTGTTCGAAGCGGGCGGATACGCAGATGAAGGTGCTTTATTACGCGAGGCCTGAAGAACTCTGTGCCCGGGCATTTGAAGCGTTTGTTGAAGACAGTCAGCCGCAGAGCAATTTTCTGGTCAGGGGGACCGTCTACTCTGACGAGGCCAGGGCAGGTCTTTATCCGGAAGGAAAGCAGCGCCAGCGAATCAACGACGCGTTTGAAGGCTACTTTATGGCACTGGGTGGAGCACTTTATCGTGAGCATGCTGAAGATGGCCCTGTTGGCCAATCTTTGTCGTCAACTTCCTGAGATCATCCACATTCGATCGATAACAAAGACAGGGTTGCCTCATGAACAACTGCATTTTTATCACTGGCGCTGCCGCCGGTATTGGCCGGGAGACCGCCCGTCTTTTCGCCTCCAAGGGATGGTTTGTCGGTGCTGCTGACCGGGATGAGGCGGCCCTGGCATCGCTTGAGAGTGAACTTGGGGATGAGCGGTGCAGTACCCACATTATGGACGTGGTGGACGAGACATCGGTCAGGCAGGGCCTGGCAGACTTTGCCAGTCGTACGGGTGGCCGGTTGAGGTTGCTTCACAATAATGCCGGCATTCTGAAAGTCGGCCCGTTCGAGAAGATCAATTTGGCCGCGCATCGGGCCGTGGTAGAGGTCAATGTGATTGGGCTGATGACGGTTCTGCACGGCGCCTTCCCGTATCTGAAGGCAACGCCGGGTGCCCAGGTGGTGAACATGAGCTCGGCATCTGCCGCCTATGGGATTCCGGACTTCGCGTCTTACTCCGCCAGCAAGCACGCCGTACGTGCGATGACCGAGGCTCTGGATATTGAATGGGAGCCACACGATATCCGCGTGTGTGATCTGATGCCTCCGTTCGTGAATACCGGCATGGTGCAGCAGAACGAGCAGGGATCCCGTTTATTTGAGCGCCTGGGTGTTAACCTGACTCCGGACGTCGTTGCAGCACAGGTGTGGGCTCAGGTCGAGCAGCCACGTCTGCACCGACCAGTTTCCATGCAGTTCCGGGCATTGTGGCCCATCGCCAAATCCGCGCCCACGTCCCTGACCCGGCGTGTGTTAAGAAAACTCTGGCGTCAGTAGTTGCCATCCGGGCAGGGTGACAGACGGCTATCTTTGATACTCTTTCAGACCTCGTCCATGAGGTATTCGGGAGAACTGTGTAATGCCGGTCATGATTCAGGCGCTTTTGCCGGTGTTTGTGTTGATCCTGTTGGGTTATCTGTTCCGGCGCTGGCATTTTCCAGGGGGCGACTTTTGGCCCCAGGCGGAGCGCTTCACCTACTACGTCCTTTTCCCGGCGATGTTGATCTTCAAGTTGGGCCAGGCTCAGGTGCCAGCGTCAGCCTACGGCGATATCCTCATTTTGATCGTTGCCATGCTGGCCGCAATGACCCTGTTGCTCATTGCGCTACAATGGCTCTGGCGTTGGCCGGGGCCGGTATTTTCCTCGGTATTTCAGGGCGGTATCCGTTTCAATTCCTACGTGGCCCTGGCAACAGCCGGTATGTTGCTTGGGGATGACGGCCTGTCGCTGATTGCCATTGCCGTGGCAGTGAAAGTACCGTTGCTGAACCTGCTTTGCATCCTGATGTTCTCCGTGGTGGCGGGGCAGGGTGCGGTGAAGCTGAAGCCCGTATTCAAGGCTGTCGTCTCCAACCCTCTGATCATTGGTTCGGTGGTTGGGATGTTCTGGAGCTATTTTCAGATTGGCTTCCATCCACTGGTGGCAGGTATTCTCGAGCCATTAAGTGACCTTGCGTTGCCGCTGGGTTTGATGACGGTGGGTGCTGGCCTGCAGCTAAAGGCGCTACGCGGCGCCTCCATGCCATTCCTGGTGTCCTCGATGGCAAAGCTGGTAGGTTTCCCGCTGCTTACGGCAGGGTTGGCACTGCTGCTGGGCCTGGAAGGGATGATGGTTCAGGTGGCCATACTGCTGGCAGCGCTGCCAACAGCCACTTCTTCATACATCCTGGCGCGCCAGCTTGGTGGTGACGCGCCCTTGATGGCGGGCATCATCAGTGGCCAGACCTTGCTGGCCATGGTGACTATTCCCCTTCTACTTGGCATCCTCTGGTAAGCACTTGAGCACAGCGTCTGCAAGGCTCTGTTGAAAAGTAATGTAGCCGTCTTGATCGGTTTCAATATCGGTGGCGAGCGGGTCCCAGGTACTGAATGTTATGTCCAGACCTTCGGTGATTGAGCGCCACCATTGACGGTTGAACTGAGGCTCAGTCAGCAGGCAGGGTTGATTGGCGTTGCGCAGTTTTTCCTGGACTTCTGCGATGTGGCCGGCACCTGGAGACAGTTCCGGGTTCAGCGTCAGAATGCCTTCCAGGTTCATGTTGTAGTGTCCCACGAAGCGGGTGAATGCGTCGTGGTATGTGAAGAGATCAATGTCGCGAGCAGGATCCAGGCGTTGATTGATCGCTGTCTCGGTCTCGGCCATAGCCCGCTCGAAACGCGCCAGATTGGCGTCAAGCACGTGGGTGTCTGCACTTTTCAGGGTTGCGAGTACCCGGTGAATATCCCGCGCCATCTCAACCGCCAGGGCCGGATCCAGCCAAATGTGCGGATCCTCTCCGGAGCCGTTGTCGTGGTGATGGTCGTCATGACCGCCTGATTCTTCATGGTCGTCATGGTGGTTGTGATGTTCATGTTCGTCATGGTCACCGTGATTGTTGTCTGACTGCACTTCCGGCACGTTTTCGCCGTGCATGAGTGAATAGGTGCGATCCCGGAACTCGCTTCCGCCGAGCAGCCGTGTCAGGAAGGTTTCCATCTCAGGGCCCACCCAGAAAATGGCGTCAGCAGCTTCCAGTGCCCTGCGTTGTGAGGGTTTCATTGAGTAGTTGTGCGGGCTGGCGCCAGGCTGAACCAGTGTGGTGATTTCCACATCGTCAGCGGCTATGGCTTTCACCAGCAGTTCGATGGGCTTGAGGGAGGTGACAACCTGGGTGCTTGCCAGGGTGCTAGTGGATGCCAGGAGTGTGGCGGCACCCAATGCGATGAGGCCTGTAAAGCGGCTAGTGGTCATGTGACTGAGACTCTGGAAAATTAATGGTACGTTATAATATAACAATACGAGCGGCGAATGAAGAGGGCAATCGCCTGACCATGCGAAATCCGGCTGTGGCCGGTATAATGCGTGGCTTTTAATGCATAGCCTTTTTCAGGCTGACACCATCAGGATGTTTTCATGACCGTACGTACCCGAATCGCACCGTCTCCCACCGGTGATCCCCACGTTGGCACCGCCTTCGTGGCGTTGTTTAACCTGTGCTTCGCCCGTCAGCACGGTGGCCAGTTCATCCTGCGGATTGAAGACACGGATCAGGTTCGCAGTACGCAGGAGTCTGAACAGGACATCCTGAAAGCCTTGCGCTGGCTTGGGCTGGAGTGGGACGAAGGCCCTGACGTAGGTGGCCCCCATGGTCCCTACAGGCAATCAGAGCGGAAGGATTCGTATCGTCAATACGCGTTGGACCTTGTCACCCAGGGGCATGCGTTTTATTGCTTCCGCACACCTGAAGAGCTGGATGCCATTCGCGAAGAGCGTAAGGCTCAGGGCCTGAATCCAGGTATCAAGGGCAATCTGGAGCTGACTGAGGAAGAGGTCAAGCGTCGCCTGGATGCTGGTGACCCCTATGTTATCCGGATGAAAGTACCGGAAGACGGCGTTTGTGAAATCGACGATATGCTACGCGGGACCATCGAAATCGACTGGTCCCAGGTAGATAGTCAGATCCTGCTGAAATCCGACGGCATGCCCACCTACCACCTGGCCAATGTGGTTGACGATCACCTGATGGAAATCACCCACGTGTTGCGTGGAGAAGAGTGGATCAACTCTGCGCCCAAGCACAAATTGCTGTACGAATACTTTGGCTGGGACATGCCGGTACTGTGCCACCTGCCGCTACTGCGCAATCCGGATAAGAGCAAGCTGTCCAAGCGCAAGAACCCCACCAGCATCAACTTCTACGAGCGCATGGGATTCCTGCCGGAAGCGGTTACCAACTACCTGGGCCGTATGGGCTGGTCCATGCCGGATGAGCGCGAGAAATTCACCCTGGATGAAATGATCGAAAACTTCGACATCCAGCGGGTTTCCCTGGGCGGCCCGGTTTTCGACGTGGAAAAGCTGCGCTGGCTCAACGGTCAGTGGATCCGTGACGAACTCAGCGACGACCAGTTCGTCGAGCGCATGCGCCACTGGTGGTTCAACGAGCAGGCGCTGCGGGATCTGGTGCCTCACATCAAGGGCCGGGCGGAAGTATTCAGTGATGTATCGCCGATGGCCTCGTTCATGTTCTCCGGCATGCTCAACCTCAAGCCGGAAGACTTCGGTCACAACAAGCTGGATGAAAGCCAGGTCAAGCGGGTGCTCCAGTTTACCCTGTGGAAGCTTGAAGCCCAGCGCCATTGGAGCAAAGAGAATATCTTTGCCGACGTTAAAGCTCTGGCCAAAGCCATGGAGCTGAAGATGGGTGATTTCATGTTCGCCATCTTCGTCGCTGTCGCCGGTACCCCTAACTCCTGGTCCGTTATGGACTCCATGGCTATCCTTGGTCCGGACATGACCCGGTCTCGCCTGCGCCATGCTCTTGAGGTAATGGGTGGATTCTCCAAGAAGGAAACCAAGCGGGTGGAAAAAGAATACGCGGCATTGCTGACGGAATAACCAATCTGTTGAATTAGTAAGCGACCAGAACAGGGATGTTCACGAAACTGAAAAAACGTTGGAAAAAAGGTTGACGCCCCAAGGGTCGATCCTTAATATACGCAGCCGTTGAGGGGCCATAGCTCAGCTGGGAGAGCGCAACACTGGCAGTGTTGAGGTCAGCGGTTCGATCCCGCTTGGCTCCACCAATTTCTAGTCCCCTTCGTCTAGTGGCCTAGGACTCCGCCCTTTCACGGCGGCAACAGGGGTTCGAACCCCCTAGGGGACGCCAATACGGCTCAACCGGTTTAGTCCGCCGGTAAGCCATCAAAAAAACCGCCTTCGGGCGGTTTTTTTGTGTCTGAAGGAAATGTCAGCGGGACGCTATAGCCCCTTTGCCGACGCCTTCATAGGCCTTGACACGAATGGCGTCCTCCGGAAACTCGGATTTCAACTGTCCGGCAATGTGCGCCGCAATAAGCTCCACTGTGGTGTCCGAATCCAGCATATAAACCCGGCTCTCCGGCAATGTCAGCGCAAATTCCCCCTGATTCGCCTCGTATTCAAAGGTGACGTACGCTGTGCCATCCTCGGCCACCCAGCGTTGGGTTACGTCCTCCTCGGAGCCCACATAGATATCCTGCCACCGCTTGGCCCATTGGTTCTCAAGATCCCGGTCTCTGTGCTCATTGCGGTCGATCCGAATAGGCGAGCGATGCCCATGGGCGATTCGCTGGCAATTACCCATGTGTTTCTTCAGGCCGTGAACATAGTGGTAGTAGGCCCCTTCAATCACATCTTCACGTAACTCAATATCCACATCCGTCACGTTTGCCGGCAAGACTGCCCGTAACTCCTGCTCCAACAGCCGGGCAACGGCAGATGGCACTACACGGTCAGACGACAGCCACACCACCGCTTGGTCCGGGGACCGATGAAGAATCCGGGTGCCGTCGGTCAGATGCCAGGTGAAGCTGTCTGGCTCATCCTCATTCCACTCAAGCCCCTTATAGGCTCTTGGGATCACCAGCCGGTGGTCCACGCGCTCGTCGATGACCCGTTTGATGGTGCGTTTGACGTTGCTGAAATCAAACACCATGCCTTGGTCATCCAGTTCGCCACCGAGCACCACATCCACAATCCAGCTTTCACCGACGAGCCCTCTGGAAGCATCCAGGTAGGCGAAGTCGATAACCGTTAGATTGTCTACGAAAAGGTGATTCATCGGAGGGGCCTGGCAAGAAAAGGTTGATTGATGCGCAGATTCTAGCAAAAATCCGCCAACGCTAGCAGCCTTGTATGACTTGCGTCAGGGGTAGCGAGGAGACCCAAGTACAAATGCACACTATTGCCGGTTCCGATTACCACGCTTTTCCTGTTCTACTCCTGGCGGCAGGAGCCTCCAGGCGTATGGGAAGGCCGAAGGCGCTACTTAAATTCAATGATGGCACGTTAATGGATCACGCTGTGTCCCAGGCCAAGCAATTGGGAGCGAACGTTACGGTTGTCTCTGGTTCTGGATACCCCTTGGTACGGTATCGATGTCGTAATCAGCCCTCTGCCTGGTGTTACACGCCTGATTGGGTATTTGGGATGGCTGCTTCATTGAAATCCGGGCTCCAGACTATAGGCCCACGAGCCAAGGGCGTATTTGTCACTCTTCTTGATCAACCGTTAGTTTCGGAGTCTGATCTTCGCTCTCTGGCATTTTGTGCGAGGCAAGAGGTGAGTGAGCCGTTTGCGGCAGATATCTACGGTAATCCCGGCGCTCCCGCCTACATACCCAGGCGCCTATGGAAAGAGATAATGATGCTGGAGGGTGATCGCGGTGCGGCTCGTATACTGACTCGTCATCAGGCCAGGACACTTGCCATCAAGGGTGTTGAATCCGATGTGGATACGCCAGAGGATTGGAAGCGAATCCGCTACGATTAAGGCATTGCAGGTGCAGAGGATCTGTCTCTGGGCGGCCCAACGGTGTCAGGTTTTTATGCATATAGCGCTCGGATAGAAATCGAAAACACCCCTTACTCTATGAAACTCCGATGAATTGTGATTTTGGCGCGAGCTATGCTTTGGTCATGTGAGGAGGCTGGGGATTCGGCGTTGTCTCCGTGGTGGTTTGGGCATTGATCGAGCTCCCAGGCCAAAATCAAGCATGGAGGGTTAATCATGCATAACCTGACTAGAAACTCACTGACGCCTTGCCTGCTGGCATCGGCGTTACTCTTTTCCAGTGGCAACTCGTCTGCAGCGTTACTTGACGCTTTTGAAAACGGTGGATTCGAAGGTTATACCGGCAATACGAACTCATTCAACAGTGATGTGCCTCCCGGCTGGACTACAACAGAGGGTACGCCGGATGTGTTCAATGCTGGTACAACCATGAATAATTTCGCCTGGCAATCAAGCAGCACCGGCGGTGATTTTCTTCATGGTATTGGCTGGGATGGTCGAGCAGGATCGCCCTATGTGGAGAGTGCCTTGCAGGTTGGTCTCGAAGGGCTGGTTATTGGGCAGCAGTATGAGATTTCCTTTGAGCAGAGTATAAGCAATAGCGCGTTCTCCGAGGCAGGAGGTTATTGGGAGATCATCTTTGGGACAGAGAGTCAGAATTCCTCTGCTATGGAGATGCCCGACCTGGGCACAATCGCGGATTGGATGTGGGAAACCATGATTTTTACCGCGACTGCTGAGATCCAGACACTTGAAGTTATAGCGCATAGTACCTTTGGGCCAAGGGCCGACCTGGGCATAGACAGCTTTTTCCTGGGTGATCCGGGTACCAACCCGGACAATCCGGACACTCCAGATGTCCCTCCAACGGCATCTGTGCCGACTCCAGCAAGTCTTCCGTTGTTTGCGTTGGGGTTGACCGGGGTTCTGATAGCGGGATTGAGAAGACGTCGTCAGTGCTAAGAGCAGAAATACCGAGCCGGGTAACCCGGCTCGGTATTTCCGTCGTTTTGTTGTCCTGCCTTCAGGCGAACAACCCTGAAAGCCAGGCGATGCCCACCGCAAAAATACCAAGGCTGGCGGCCAGGCCGACGGTGTAGATGCGAGAGGTGGCGGAGCGCTGTTGTGCCACGAACAGGTCAATGGTGCGCTGGGCGATGTCCTCCGCGGTTTCCCGGGAAATTTCATGGGCCTGCTGGATGGCCTCGGATTGCAGGGTCTGCCAGAACTCGGTATCAATGGTTTGTACGCTGGTGATGTGATCCTTGAGTTCCGCCATGTGGTCACTGGTGAAGCCGGTATTGCGAGAGAGGTCTTTGCGCAGGTCAGCGAGTTCCCGGCCCAGGTTCAGGTTAACTTCCTCCGCCACGTCGTCACGCAGGTTGCGGGTGCGCTCTTCGATCATTTCGGTCACCGCGTTCAGGCGTTCCTCAACCGCGGTTTCCTGCTTTTTGCTGGATTCGTCCAGTACCCGCTTAAGATGGTCAAACTGCTCGTCGAACAGCGAGCTGAGTAACTCGTGCAGGCGGTTGTTAATGTGGGTTTTTACCGCTGAGCGGGCGATCTGTTCGATCAGATCGCTGGTCAGTGGGACAACCTGGGGGCCGCTGTTGTCGCTCGCGTGTAGCCCATCGTCGGCTTTTGGTGACATTTCCAGGGAGGCATCGGAGGGAATGTCGAGGATGTCATCGTCCAATTCATTTGGCTCAGCATCCAGTTCCGGCGGTTCGGGCAGATTGCCTTCGGTCACATCACTGTCGAGCTGGTCGAGAACGAGGCTAAGCCCCTCGGTGTGTGGGGGCTTGGTCAGAATGTTGTAAACGCCGAAGTTGCGGGCTTCCTCCATGAACGACGACGATTTCTTGGAGGTACACATAATGATGGGGATGGCGGCAGTGTCGGGGTTGCCCTTGATGGCCTTGGTGGCCTCCACACCGTTCATGCCCGGCATAAGGTGATCCATGAAAATCACGTCTGGACGTTGATGGGAGCTCAAAAAATCCAATGCCTCCTCTGCCGAGCCAGCCATGTTCACCTCCATGTCCCGGCCTTCCAGCAGTTTGCTCAGGGCAAATCGAGCCACTTTCGAGTCGTCTACCAGGAGTGCATTCTTGATCGCCATGTCACAACCTCAACCTTTACAGCGTGTGTGTTCATTATCGGGCCGGCGTTTACCAGCCTTCAAGTGTCGGGCACTGGGTGGCCCGGTAGCTTTTCTCCCGATAACAAACACCGGGTTCCTTGGTCCGGGCAGTAAATACCTCCCCGGCTGCCGTTGTCAGGCGTACCTGTCCATAGGGTTCGCCGTACCGGAAGGTCGCTTCAATCGAACTGCCATTGGGGTTCAGTAGCAGCCCTTTGCCGTGGAACGAGCCTTCAATATACTGGCCTTCGTATTTTTTTCCATCAGCGAAGACTTCCTTGCCGTTCCCGTGGAACTCGCCGTTGGAGAATTCCCCTTCGTAGTGGCGCCCGTCGGGGTAGGTAAGAGTGCCTTCACCATGGAATTCGTCATCCTTGAAGCCGCCGACATAGAGCATGCCGTCCGAGGTGGTGAGCGAGCCATGCCCGTTGAGCCTGCCGCCTGACCATTGTCCGGTGAGAATGTCGCCATTGGCCATGGTGAGCGTGCCCTGGCCGTCAAACTGGTCATTGCGGAACTGGCCGGTGTAGCGGGTGTCATCCGCGTCACGCCAGGTGCCTTCGCCATGACGCTGGCCTTTTTCCCAGTCGCCTTCATAGCGGCTGCCGTCCGGGAGCCAGGCGGTGCCCTTGCCGTCAAATTCGCCGTCCACGAAGTGCCCCTCATACCTGAGTCCGTCGGCGTCTTCGTAGGTGCCATCGCCGGTTTTGATGCCGCCAACCCAGGTACCGTCCCGGTACTCCACCCTCGTATAGGCCTCCAGTTTGCCCACCAGGGTTTTCTCATTGCCGGCGGCGATAGCCACGGTCTGTTGCCAGGGCTTGTAACCTTCCTTGCGGATGATGATGTCGTATTTGCCCGGCTCCAATTCCAGATCCAGCCGTGTGGCCCCGTGGTTCTTACCATTGATGGTGACGTTGTCGCCGACGACATTGGAGCGCAGGATCAGCAGCCCGGTTGTGGGAGGCTCTGGCGCATCGCTCCGAGCCTCCGTTTCCGGCATGGCAGACACTGGCTCTGCCATCGCCAGCATCTTGGGGTCTTCCGGCAGGTCGGGAACGGAAAAAGGCTCTGCGTTTATGCGGTTGGCGTCGGACGCGGTCTCGGAACCGTTGACTGGCGTCTCTCCGGATGCCGCCAGGGCATCGTTTTCCAAGGGCAGTTCGAGGTCGTTTTCGGCTACGTCTTCCCTGCTATTCGGCTGGTAAAGTTCGTCCGAACGCTGCGCGTCCACTGGGGTATCCATGGACGCACGGGCAATGGTCTCTTCGGTGTCCGGGGCGGTGGCTACCGGTTTCATATCCCTGGACAAGTCATCGCGGACAGACGCAAAGCCTGCGGTCACCAGAAGCATCAGTGCCAGAGCGTTGACAAACAGGAGGGGCCTGAAATCGACCATGGGACAACCTCTCAATTCTGCATTCGTGTGACTGCCAGTGTCCCGCCCGTTTCATTGTCGTTGTTCAACGGGGTTCAGGACTGACACCGCCTTATCTTACCCAGTCGGGGCAATGTCATGTAACACAAAGTCACGGAAGTTCACGAGAATGCAGGACAAATCACACTTTGTCCGGAAGCTGGTCATGGTTGAGCTGTTCCCAGGAGCGCATGTAGACGTCTGCCTCGTATTCGTAAGGGGATTTGAACGGCGTCAACACGAAATCGAACACTAGAAAAAAGAATCCGATTGATGCCCAGGCGATGACCAGCGTGCTCAGGGTATTGGCTTGAATTTCCGGGTTGGCGTCAACGAACCCTTCAAGTAAGGGGATCAGGTCGGATGCCATGACCACCGGATTGAAGCTGGAAAGCACAAACGGCACCCAGAACGCGATAAAAACCGGAAAGAAACCGAAGGACCAGAGCACCCGGCGAATCAGATACATGCCGATGGCGCGCCAGTAACGCTGCCTTATTTCCGGAACGCGGTGTATGCGTTCCAGGTAGCGTCGACGTTCGGCCCAATAGGCGGCCACTTCTGGAGCGTGGATGGCGCGGCGATTGCTGGCGGGCTGAGGGGCGGATCTGGCCGCCTTGGGCGCGGTGTCGGGTGTCTGGATGCCATGGGGGTCATTGGTCATGGAGTCGGGTGCTGCCTTGTGGCTTCGGGTTAGTGCATGATAATAGAAAGTACGTGTTACCCTACAATCCCCATTTAGTTAAAGACAGGACAGTTTGAATGGCTGCAGTGATCGAAAACACCGTCCATCCGGCCTTTGAAAAGCTTCGCAGTCACCGGATCAGCACGCTGAACGTGACGGTCGAGGAATACCGTCACCGCAAAACGGGTGCCCGACACTTGCACTTGGCGGCGGATAACGACGAAAACGTGTTCTTTGTGGCCCTGCGAACCTTCCCCATGGACTCCACCGGTGTTGCTCATATCCTGGAGCATACGGCGCTGTGTGGCAGCGAGCGTTTTCCGGTGCGCGATCCGTTTTTCATGATGATTCGCCGGTCCCTGAATACCTTTATGAATGCCTTTACCAGCAGTGACTGGACGGCATACCCCTTCGCCAGTATGAACCGCAAGGATTTCGACAATCTGTTGACGGTTTATCTGGACTCGGTGTTCTTCTCATCCCTGGATCCGCTGGATTTCGCGCAGGAAGGTCACCGCCTCGAATTCGATACGCCAGACGATCCGTCCACCGACCTGGTCTACCGTGGTGTGGTCTACAACGAAATGAAGGGCGCCATGAGCGCGCCCACTTCACAGTTGTGGCAGAACCTTTCCAGCCACCTGTTCCCGACCACCACCTATCACTACAACAGCGGCGGTGAGCCGGACCATATTGTGGACCTGAGCTACGACGATTTGCTGCGCTTCTACCGCCATCACTACCATCCCAGCAATGCGATCTTTGCAACCTATGGGGATATTCCGGCCCACGAACATCATGAACGCTTTGAAGAACTGGCCCTGAAGCGATTTGATCAGCTGGACGTAGAGTTGCCGGTGCGGGATGAGAAGCGGATGTTCTCACCGGTTCGGGTGGATCAGAGTTACGCCGTCAGTGAAGGTGAGGATACCGGCCAGAAGACTCACATCGTGATGGGCTGGCTGTTGGGCCACAGTTTTGACCTGCAGGAGAATCTTGAAGGCCAGTTGTTGGCCAGCGTGTTACTGGAAAACAGTGCGTCGCCCCTGATGCGGGCGCTGGAGACGACCGACATCGGGCAATCGCCATCCCCCATGTGCGGCCTCGAGGACTCCAACCGTGAAATGACCTTTGTGTGTGGCATTGAGGGCAGTGACCCGGACAAGCAGGACGACCTTGAAGCGTTGATCGAACAGACGTTGGCCAAGGTAGTGGCAGAGGGCGTCAGCGAGGATCGCCTGGAAGCCATTCTCCACCAGTTGGAGTTGCACCAGCGCGAGATTGCCGGTGATAGCTTCCCGTACGGTCTGCAGCTGATCATGACCGCGATTTCGCCAATGGTTCATGGCGGTGATCCAGTTGAGCTCCTGGATCTGGAGCCGGTGCTGGCGGATATGCGGGAAAAAATCCGGGATCCTCAATATGTGCCCGGTCTGATCCGCCGCAAGCTACTGGAAAATCCGCACCGCGTGACCCTGACACTGCGCCCGGATGACAAGCTGGAGAGTCGTCGTCAGGCGGCAATTCGCGATGCCCTTGCCTGCCGCAAGGCCTCGTTGACGGACGAAGAAGTACGCCAGATTGTCGAGCGCGCCCAGGCCCTGGAAGAGCGGCAGACTCGGAAAGACGACGATTCCATCTTGCCGAAGGTTGATCTGACCGACGTTCCCCTGCAGTTGCCGGAACCGGAGTCGCGGTTCGCCGGCGACATGCTTGCGACCATTTATGCCCGCGGTACCAATGGCCTGGTGTACGAGCAGGTGATCCTTCCGGTACCGAACCTGACTGAGGAAGAACTGTTGTTGCTGCCGTACTACACCACGCTGATTCCGGAAGTGGGGTGCGGTGACTTGGATTACCTGCAGATGCAGGACCGTATCTCGGCGGAATCCGGTGGCGTCAGTGCGTCTTTCTCCGCCAAGGGAAAAATCGACGATGTTCAGGATCTTGCGGGTTACATCATTTTCAATGGCAAGGCGCTGGCTCGAAACCGCGAGGCGTTGACTCGCCTGCTGAACGATGTCTTTAATGGCGCCCGGTTTGATGAGAAGGAGCGGGTGCGCGAGCTGATTGCCCAGATTCGTTCCCGCCGCGAGCAGGCGGTTACAGGCAGTGGCCATGCACTGGCCATGGGGGCGGCATCTCAGGGAATCAGTCCTGGTGCGTGGCTGTCGTTCCGGCTCGGTGGCCTGGAGGCTATCCGTGGCGTTAAAGCGCTCGATAAGTCCCTCAGCGATCCTGCTGAGCTCGACAGGATATGTGAACGGCTTGCAGCACTGCACGAACGTATTCGGAACCAGTCCCGTCAATTCCTGCTGATCGGTGAGGAAGAGCAACTGGACCCAATGCTAACGGAACTGAAGACCGTTTGGGGAGACTCCGGTGCGGGAGAGAGGGCCGCCTGGAAGATTGAGCCCGTGAGTTACCAAACGCGCCAGGCGTGGCTAACGTCAACCCAGGTGAACTTCTGTGCCAAAGCCTACAGCACGGTTGCTATCGACCACCCTGACGCAGCGGCACTGACAGTGTTGGGCGGTTTCCTGCGCAACGGCTACCTGCACCGGGCCATTCGTGAAAAGGGCGGTGCCTACGGTGGTGGTGCTGGTCAGGACAGCGTGAATGGCACGTTCCGTTTCTTTTCCTACCGCGATCCCCGGTTAGGCGACACGCTGGAGGATTTCGACAACGCCCTGGACTGGCTTCAGACGGAGCAGCACGACCCGCAAGAACTGGAAGAGTCCATTCTCGGCGTGATCGGGCAACTGGATCGCCCACGGTCGCCGGCCGGTGCAGCCCGCCATGCCTTCCACAACCGCCTGTTCGGCCGCACGCCGGAGCAACGTGCGCGTTTCCGGGAGCGCGTGCTGGCGGTGACTCTGGATGATATGAAGCGGGTCGCCCGTGAGTGGCTGAAGCCGGACAGCGCCAGTGTGGCGGTTGTCACCAGCTTCGAAAATCGTGATACCGCTGAAAAACTGGGGCTGGAAATCCAGGAGCTATAAAGCGACTGAAAGCACCTGAAAACGGAAGGCCGACGCTCTTTATGGGAGAGGGCGCCGGCCTTTTTGTTATCTGCTCTATCGGTTCCGTTTAAGCCCGGTGCTGACCATGATGCGCGTAGAGATTTCCTCCACGGAGTACGCTGTCGTGTTGAGGTAAGGAATTCGTTCCCGGCGGTACATCAGCTCAATTTCCTCAATTTCATGCATGCACTGCTTCATAGATGAATAGCGGGAGTTCGGTCTGCGTTCGTTACGGATGGTGGCCAGCCGCTCCGGTTCGATGGTCAGCCCAAAAATTTTTTCCTTGTGGGGGCGCAGCGCGGCCGGCATCTGCTGGTCGTCCAGATCTTCTTCGGTGATGGGATAGTTGGCCGCCTTTACACCGTATTGCAGGGCCAGATACAGGCAGGTGGGTGTCTTGCCGCTACGAGAGGCACCGACGAGAATCAGGTCTGCCTCGTCGTAATGACGCGTACGGGCGCCGTCATCGTTATCCAGCGCGAAATTGACGGCATGGATGCGCCGTTCGTAGCTGCCTTCATTGTTGATGGCGTGCGACTTGCCTACGGTATAGGATGATGACGACCGCAACTCCTGTTCCAATGGATTCAGGAAAGTACCGAAGATATCCACCATGAAACCATTTGCGCCGGCGATGACATCACGAATATCGCTATTGACGATGGTGTCGAAAACCAACGGCCGCATGCCATCGGTGTCCTCCGCTTTATTGATACGCTTGACCATCTCCCGGGCTTTGTCAGCGTCATCAATATATGGCACCGTAATGCGTTCAAACTCGATTTTTTCGAATTGTGCCAGAAGGCTGTGCCCCAAGGCTTCGGCGGTCAGGCCGGTGCCATCGGATATAAAGAAAGCGGTTCGTTTCATGGTGTGCGGTCCGGCTCCGTATTTGGCGGCTACCCTAGGTAAATTCCACAGGTTACAGTATCATACACGCCAAGTTCGAGAGCCCGCAGTGGAGAATGCAGTAATTACAGGGTTGAAATCAGCTCCACCTGTCCGGTTTGGCTCTTTGCTACAATGAATCAAGGGAGACACGCTTTGGAAGATTACATTATCTGGTTTGATCACCTGGGAATGTCAGACGTTGACCGGGTCGGGGGAAAGAATGCCTCCCTCGGTGAAATGATCAGTAATCTTGCCAACGCAGGTGTTACCGTTCCGGGTGGCTTCGCTACAACCGCCCATGCCTACCGTGAATTCCTGGCGAAAGACGGTCTTCGTGAGAAGATCGACAACGCTCTGGACGCCCTGGACATCAATGATGTGAACGAGCTGGCGCGAGTCGGCTCCGAAATTCGCCAGTGGATTCTCGACACCCCATTTCCGGACGCGCTGGAAAAGCCACTTGCAGACGCCTACGCAAAGCTACGCGACGGCAACGACAACCTCGCAGTGGCGGTACGCTCGTCAGCCACTGCGGAAGATCTTCCGGATGCGTCATTCGCTGGTCAGCAGGAGACGTTCCTTAACGTTGTGGGTCTGGAGCAGGTACGGACGTCAGTAAAGGAGGTCTTCGCCTCTCTGTTCAATGACCGCGCCATTTCCTATCGCGTCCATCACGGTTTTGACCACAAACAGGTAGCCTTGTCTGCTGGCATCCAGAAGATGGTGCGCAGTGAGACCGCTGCCAGTGGCGTTATGTTCACCCTGGATACGGAATCCGGTTTCCGGGATGTCGTGTTTATCACCGGCTCCTACGGCCTGGGCGAAACGGTGGTGCAGGGTGCTGTGAACCCCGATGAATTTTACGTTCACAAGCCCACCCTCACAGCGGGTAAGCCTGCCGTTCTGCGCCGCAACCTGGGTAGCAAGGCCATCAAGATGGTTTACCACACTGACCCCGCCGCAGAGCAGTTTGTGGAAACGGTCAAGGTCGAGCAGGACGAACGTAATCGCTTCTGCATCACTGACGCGGAAGTGGAAGAATTGGCCAAGCAGGCCATGATCATCGAAAAGCATTACCAGCGCCCGATGGACATCGAGTGGGCGAAAGATGGTGACGACGGCCGTATCTACATTGTGCAGGCCCGTCCGGAAACCGTTAAGAGCCGCGCTTCGGCCAACGTGATGGAGCGCTACCTGCTCAATGAGACCGGTACTATCCTGGTGGAAGGTCGCAGTATCGGCCACAAGATTGGCAGTGGCCCGGTCAAGATCATCACCAGTATCAAGGAGATGGACCGCGTTCAGGCGGGCGATGTTCTTGTTACCGATATGACCGACCCGGACTGGGAACCGGTGATGAAGCGGGCGTCCGCCATTGTCACTGATCGAGGTGGGCGTACCTGCCATGCTGCCATTATCGCGCGGGAGCTTGGTATTCCGGCCGTGGTTGGTTGCGGCGATGCCACGGAAATTCTGAAAGACGGCCAGGAAGTGACGGTGTCCTGCGCCGAAGGCGACACCGGGATGATCTACGAGGGCAGCCTGGATTTCGAGCTGAAGGAGAACACAGTCGACTCCATGCCTGCTATTCCGTTCAAAATCATGATGAACGTGGGTAATCCGGACCGGGCCTTCGACTTCCAGGCACTGCCCAATGAAGGTGTCGGCCTGGCGAGACTCGAATTCATCATCAACCGCATGATTGGCGTTCACCCGAAGGCGTTGCTGAATTTTGATGGCCTGCCGCGGGATATTCGCCAGACGGTGGAGAAACGGATCTCCGGGTACAGCTCGCCGGTGGACTTCTACGTCGACAAGCTGGTCGAAGGAATATCCACCCTTGCCGCTGCCTTTGCGCCCAAAAAGGTGATTGTGCGGTTGTCCGACTTCAAATCCAATGAATACGCCAACCTGATCGGCGGTACCCTTTACGAGCCCGACGAAGAAAACCCGATGCTGGGCTTCCGTGGCGCTTCCCGGTATATCTCTGAAACCTTCCGCGACTGTTTTGAGCTTGAATGCCGGGCGCTGAAGAAAGTCCGAAATGAAATGGGGCTGACCAACGTTGAGATCATGGTGCCGTTTGTCCGCACTGTGGGGGAAGCTGAGCAGGTAGTGAATCTGTTGGCGGAGAATGGTCTCAAGCGTGGTGATAACGGATTGCGTGTGATCATGATGTGCGAGCTACCCGCCAACGCCCTGTTGGCCGAACAGTTCCTGGAGCACTTTGATGGCTTCTCGATTGGCTCTAATGACCTGACTCAGCTAACCCTGGGCCTGGATAGAGACTCCGGCATCATCGCCCACCTGTTCGACGAGCGGAATGACGCCGTCAAGGCGTTATTGGCCAGTGCCATCCAGGCCTGCAAGAAGGCCAATAAATACATTGGTATCTGCGGCCAGGGGCCGTCAGATCATCCGGATCTGGCCAAATGGCTGATGGATCAGGGCATTGATTCGGTGTCGCTGAACCCCGACTCGGTACTGGATACCTGGTTCTTCCTTGCTGACGAGAAAATCGACTGACCATTTCGACAAAAGGAGCGTACGCGTGCCTATCGTAACCCCTGATCTGTGTGACGATTACCCCGAAATCCTGGTGGTAGAGCCGGGTTTCCGCAACTTTGGTGGCGTGGACGCCTTCGGGGGCGAGATCGTGACGGTGAAATGCTTTGAGGACAATTCCATCGTTAAGGAACAGGTTGCCCTGCCGGGTAACGGTCGTGTGATGGTTGTCGATGGTGGCGGATCAAAGCGGGCTGCTTTGCTGGGTGACATGCTGGCCGAGAAAGCGGCGGATAATGGCTGGGCAGGCCTGGTGATCTATGGCTGCATTCGCGATGTGGATGTCATCGGAACGACGGCTCTGGGGGTGCAGGCGCTGGGAACGCATCCACGCAAAACCGAGAAGCGTGGAGTGGGTGACTTGGACGTACCGATCACGTTCGGAGGTGTGACTTTCTATCCCGGCCATTACATCTATGCAGATAACAACGGCATTGTGGTTTCCGAAAAGCCACTGAAGATCGACTGATGCAGCCGCTTGCCCGGTAGTCTCTCCAAGCACTGCCGGGCTACATTCCGCCTGACCGTTCCGGTCAGCGTTTTACCTTTACAATCTCCATGCCCAGCAGAAATCCATCCCCGTCCGGAACACAGCGCAACACTCGGCAAACCGTTTCGAATGGCGGAAACTGCTCGCTGGTGGAGGGTAGAAGGGTGTGGATTTCATCCCCTTCGGCGAACGCCATTTCCGTATAGAGTTGCATGCCAGTGCCGCTGAGATCCCGACAAATGCCAGGAATCGCGACGCCGTTGCTGTCTGTGAGTTCGATTTCCGAGTTCATCGTCATGCGGTGGAAATCGCGTTTTTCTGAATAGTCCTTCATGGTTTCAGACATCCCGGCACCTCGCGGTCGTTGTTTTGTTAGTTATAAATGCTGAGGGTAGGAGCGTCAAAGAATTCATGGGAATAAAAATTTGAGAAACTCTTATATTTAGTAGTTAGGTATAAAAAATAACACTATATATAGTTTTTGGCGGAGAACCCTGTCCAACACCTCCCCATGTGGGGAGGTGTTTTACGCCCAGTTGTCCGTTTTCCTTGAAGGCTTGAGCAGCGGGATAACAAGGGCCAGAATCACGCCGAGCAGCACAAGTGCTGCACCCAATAGCATGAAATCGGATTCCTTCTTGGCTTCCAGGCGTTCCTTCTCAGCGGTGAGAACTTCCAGGTCGTTGCGCAGCTTCTGGTTTTCTTCGCGAAGCTCACTATTCCGCCGGTTCAGGTTAATGGAGTCCGACGCGACTTCCTTGATATTGCGAAGCTCTTCACTGAGTCTTCCTGAGCGAGCCTCCAGGGACTCTTCTGAGCTCCTGAGTTCGTTCCGCTCAGTGGTGACTTCCTCAAGCTGCGTCCTGAGATTGCTCAGTTCATTGCGGGCCTGCTCCAGTTGCCGGTTGGTGGCTTCCAGGCGTTGGCGTGCAATAGGGCTGTCTGTGAGATAGCGTGACACCATCCAGCCTTCGATTCCGTCCGGTGTGCGTACCCGGCTGTACCCTGATTCCGAGGTTTCCAGCAGTTCAAGTGAGGTCCCGCTTCGGACTCCCGAGTGAAGGATGCGGTATTGTGTTCCTTCGCCACTTCGGATCGGTGCGTAGAGCGTATCATCGACATAAACGGTTTTGGCGTATGCTGACGTTGCAGCCACCATCAAAACGATAATGCAGGTAATCAGACGTAATGGCGTCACTGGTTTTATTCCCTGGAACAGCGATTTAAGGCGCAATTTTGTCATAGATGCCGGGCCATACAAGGTGGAGTTCATTACAAAAAACTCATGGTGCCAGGTGCAGACCACCGCGCGGCTTCACGGCAGCACTACCTTGAAGGGTTTGACGGTGAATTTCTGGTACACGCCAGCATCCACATAGGGGTCAGCATCAGCCCACTCCTGGGCCGATGCCAGTGAATCGAACTCGGCTACAACCAGACTGCCGGTGAATCCCGCATCACCGGGTTCCGGTGTGTCCAGGGCCGGGTGGGGGCCCGCGACAAGAAGGCGACCCTGGTCTCTGAGCTGTTTCAGTCGTTCAATGTGGGCAGGACGGGCAGCGGCTCTGAGTGGCAAGCTACCTTCGACATCCTCGCTGATGATGGCGTAGTACATGATAATCTCCGGATATTTACTGACACAGTGTAATAGCTGGCTGGTACACTGCCATGAATGGTATTTACTCTGAATTCGGAAATGATGTGACTATAACTCAAGAAGCTGACTTCTGCATTGATCTGCATTGCCACACGACGGCGTCAGACGGCGCGTTGCCGCCAAGGGAATTGGTCGCACGCGCGCACGCGAGAGGCGTTACCCACCTCGCCGTGACAGATCACGACACCATTGCCGGGCTTGAAGAAGCATCGGAGGCCGCGAGGGAAACGGGCGTTACTCTGATTGCTGGCACCGAGTTGTCCTGCCTGTGGAAAAGCAACACCATACACATAGTCGGGCTTGATTTTGACATTGACGACGACCGTCTGAAGCAGGCCTTGGAGCGGCAGAATACGAATCGTTGGTCCCGAGCTCGTACCATTACCGACAAGCTTTCGAAGCTGAAAATTGAAAACCTGCTCGAGAAGGCGACGGACAGGGCGGGCGGCGATGTGCCTGGCCGCCCTCATTTTGCCAGGGTGCTGGTCGAAGAGGGGGTGGTAAAGGATATCGCGCAGGCGTTCAAGCGCTACCTTGGTGCCGGCAAGGCGGGCGACGTAAAGGGCTTCTGGCCTGAATTGCCGGAGGTTGTCCGCTGGATTACCGAGGCTGGAGGTGTGGCCGTGCTGGCCCATCCCAGGAAGTACAAACTTACGGCGACAAAATTGCGAGCGCTCGTTGCTGACTTCCGTCAGGCGGGTGGTCGGAGTATCGAGGTATCAACGTCGGGGCAGTCCAGTGGCGATCTGGGCTTTTTGGCGGAATTGTGTCGCCGGGAAAACCTGCTTGCCTCCCAGGGCAGCGATTTCCATTTTCCCGGTGCGCCTTGGTGTGAGCTTGGGGTCATCATGAAGATGCCAGACGGGCTTGAGCCTGTCTGGCATCATTTCAAAGAACCGGCAGGGGTTTTCGCAGCGGTTTAATCCGGTGCGTGGAACAGCAGGTATAGGTCGGTCAGCGAGTCGGGGATGGCGTCCGCCATTTGCCGGGACAGCTTCTCGCTGTTGCGGACATTCTGGAAGTCTTCATCCTCGAACAGCCCGGACAGCGTAAGCATCGGCACCAGCAGGTCTGCGGTTTCTTCCTCTCCGGCCTCCAGCCAGGCTTCCTCATTCTCAAGGAAGGTGTCCACGAACCCGGCACACCAGTTCTCCAATGCATTCATCGGATCACCATCTTCAGGTTCCGGCAACTCAAGGGGCTGGCCCATGTCCAGTGCGTGTGCCATATCTCTGCCGAGTTGCTCAACGGCTTGGCGGAACACATCCGGAACCTGGCCGCTGGGCGCCTGTTCGGCGCCCGTGGCCAGCCTGAAGATGTCTTCAGTGCTCAAGGATGTCGGGCCTACCA
>NZ_DFMB01000008.1:6605-59376 GCF_002375325.1 Marinobacter sp. UBA3604 | reverse complement strand
AGGATGTCTTCCAGCGCTTCGATGTCCGAATCTGATAGCATTCGTCAGTTACTCCCGGCCTTTTTGGCCTCTTCGGCTGCCCGCTGACGCTTACGGACTTCCCTCGGATCATTGTAGGCACGGCCCGGGGTTACCGGTACATTCACCTGCTCACTCGGCTTTTCTTGCTCAGCCGCGGGCTCAACCGGCTTCTCTGCAGGTTTTTGCGTTTCCTCTGCCTCGGAGGCCTCGGCTTTCGGTTCCGCCGCTGGTTTGCTGGTCGTTTCCTGCGGTTCTTTCACCGTATCCGCTGCTGCCGGCTCGCTCGCCGGGGTGGCGGTATCGGGTTGTTCCGCTTTCTCGGTTTTGGTTGCCGTCGGCTCAGCGTCAGCAGTGCTGTCAGCCTTGGATTCAGCCTTGGATTCCGCCTTGGGTTTGGTGTCAGCTTCTGTTGGTTGTGGCTTGGCATCCACTTCCTGCTTGGGGGTTTCGGCCTCTACCACGGCCTCTGGGGTTTCTTTGCCCGGAGTTGCCTTTTCAGCCTTGTCGGCCGTCGTCGCATCTGCGTCGGTGGGTTCAGCCTTCTTTTCAGCTGGTTTCCTGGATGACCGGCGTGGACGGGCAGGGCGTTTCGGCTTCTCCTCAGCAATAGTCTCGGACTCTGCTTCAGATTTCACTGCCTCATTGCCCGCGGTGTCCGGCTGGGCGGGCTTCGCGGTGCCAGACGTTGCCGGCTGCGGCTGTTTTTCAGGCGCTTTATTGGGCTCCGCACTTTCGGCCGTTGGTTCCGCAGGTTTCGTCGCCGATTTCTCGACCGGTGCTTCTGTCGCGCTTTCCGCTGACGTCGCTTCGGCAGGCTTTTCAGCCACGCTTTCCGCCGGCTTGGGCTCTGCCGTATTGGCCGCGGCTACGTCCGGCTTTCCTACGGGCTGAGTTGCAGGTTGCTTGTCGGTCTGCTCTTCCGGCTGAGTATCCTTCTGATGCCTTTCGCTGCGGGCGGACTTCCGATCTGCCGGTGTTGACGCCGGGTTTTCAGCAGGGGAGCCGTCGCGATTACGATTACGTCTTGGTTTGCGACGTTTTTCATCGGAGCCGGACTTGTCGGCGGCAGCGCTTTTCTGGGGACTGGTGTCCTGTTGTTCCTGGCGGTCCTTCTGGTCCCTGCTGGTCTGGGGCTTGTTGCGCCCTTGCCCGCGTCCCTGGCCGTCTTTGCGGTTGCCATCCCTGCGGCTATCGGCTGTCTTGTCGGCGCTCTTGTCAGCACTTCCCTGCTGGCCCTGGCCACTGCGGCCCTGGTCGTCTCCGCGATTGCGGTTTGCACCTCGGTTACGTCCCCGGTTGTCATCGCTGCGGCTGCTGTCGCCACGATTGGCGCCGGCCTGACGGCGGTCAGCGCCACTGCGATTTCCGGAACGGTTGTCGTCACGGGCCACCCTGGATTTACGACGGTCCTGGCGGTCCTGGGTACGGCGGTCGTCACGGTTGGAGCCGCTAGGCTGTTCCCGTTTCACCGGTGGTTCACCGATGACTTCCTCACCGCTGAAGAAATCCGCAATCTTGCGGCCAAGTTTGCGGAACAGGCCATCAGTCTGTTCGGCCGGGGTTTCTTGCGCTGCCTTTTCCGGGGCAGGTGCGGGCGCAACCGGGCGAATGGCTTTCACCGCTGCCTGTTCGCGGACCGGTGGCTGGGCAGCAGGGGCCTCGAAGATTTCTTCTTCCCGTTCACTGTATTCCTGAGCGACCTGGTAGCTCGATACATGCTCCACGCCGGTCTCATCGTCACGCATGCGCAGGATTTCGAAGTGAGGTGTTTCCATGTGAGGTGCGGGAACCACCACCACTTCCACTTCCTGGCGTGCTTCGATGTCGGCCAACTGCTTGCGCTTCTCGTTTAGCAGGAATGTGGCAACGGCGACGGGCACCACGGCACGGACCTGGCCAGTCTTTTCCTTGGAGGATTCCTCGTAGATCAGGCGCATGATGCTCAGGGCCAGAGACTCAATGCCCCTGATGGTGCCCTGGCCTTCACAGCGAGGGCAGACTTCGCTGCGGGTCTCGCCCAGGGATGGGCGCAAACGCTGGCGAGACATTTCAAGCAGGCCAAAGCGTGAAATCTTGCCCACTTGTACCCGGGCGCGGTCGATTTCCAGTGCTTCGCGCATCTTCTGCTCGACTTCGCGCTGGTGCTTGGCCGGGGTCATGTCGATAAAGTCGATCACGATCAAGCCGCCCATGTCCCTGAGACGCAGTTGGCGGGCAATCTCTTCCGCCGCTTCCAGGTTGGTCTGGAGCGCGGTTTCCTCAATGTCGTGGCCCTTGGTGGCACGGGAGGAGTTGATGTCAATGGACACCAGTGCCTCGGTGGGATCGATCACGATGGAGCCACCGGAGGGCAGCTTCACTTCACGCTGGAACGCGGTCTCGATCTGGCCTTCGATCTGGTAACGGCTGAACAGGGGGATTTCGTCCTTGTACAGCTTGATCTTGTTTTCGAACGAGGGCATGACGGCGCGAACGAAGTTCAATACATCCTCGTACACCGTTGCGGCGTCAATCAGTACCTCACCAATGTCCTGGCGAAGATAGTCGCGTACAGCGCGGATAATGACGTTGCTTTCCTGGTGAATAAGGAACGGCGCCTTGCGCTCACCGGCGGCCTGGGTAATGGCCTCCCAGAACTGGACGAGGTAGTCCAGGTCCCACTGCAGCTCTTCGGTGGTGCGGCCGATGCCGGCGGTACGAACGATGATGCCCATGGACTTGGGCACCTGTACATCGTTCATGGCCTCTTTCAGCTGCGCCCGCTCTTCACCTTCGATACGACGGGAAATGCCGCCGGCGCGAGGATTGTTGGGCATGAGCACGAGGTATCGGCCCGCAAGGGAGATAAAGGTGGTGAGGGCTGCACCCTTGTTGCCACGTTCTTCCTTATCCACCTGAATAATGACTTCCTGACCTTCGGCAACCACATCCTTGATGTTGATCTTGCCTTCAATCTGGCCGGGTGATTTCTTGAAATACTCCTTGGAGATTTCTTTGAGAGGAAGGAATCCGTGGCGTTCCGCGCCGAAGTCCACAAAAGCGGCTTCCAGGCTTGGCTCTACACGGGTTATGCGACCCTTGTAGATATTGGCTTTCTTCTGCTCACGGGAGCTGGATTCGATGTCGAGGTCAAACAGACGCTGGCCGTCAACCAGGGCTACGCGCAACTCTTCGGGATGAGTCGCATTGATCAGCATTCTTTTCATGGAAAGAAATGGTTCCTGTCGTTTGGTTTGGACAGAAAACCTGGGGAATAGCATCAGCGAAGCAGAACTTGCGTGCCGTGGGCCCCTTGTAACAGGGGTAATCCGACGGCCAGACGAATCAGATCCCTGCGGGGAATTTTCCCGGGGTTCCGAGGCCACCGCCGACGGTTCGCCTGCCTGTGGGCAGGAAAGAGTCGCTTTGGGTCAGAGTCTGTTGGCGCATGTTATCCGTTTTCAGGTTCACGCGGGTGCCTGGGTCTCACGTCGTATTCGTATGCTGGACGGCCCGGCCCTGCGTGCTGGTAATGATTCTTCGCGATGTCGCCCGACGGTTTTCCGTACGGTTTCTTGTTCCCCCGGCTTCTGGACAGTCGCTGTAATCAGCGTCTTCCGTTTTGGCCCGGGAGGATTTCAATCGCCGAGCCCGGTAATGATTGGGCTTTCGGCGTTCAAACTCTCAAATAGTGTCGGTATACTCCTGCCGCTCCGGCTTCTGGCATACTGGCCAGGCCGTAGACAAACGGCAGAGTACGCCGGAATATAACAGTATTCGCCGGCTCCTTCAATCCCGCAGGGTTTCCAGCGGTAAGGTATCCATGTCCAGATCGACCAGGCAAAAACGTCCCTCTTCGTCATCGCAGCCTGTCAGTGGCGAAAAGAGTAGCTCTGTGCCCGGCTCCAGAGGTGGCGAAATCAGGCAGGGTGTGCGAAAGGTGGTGGTTGATGAGGATAACCACGGTCAGCGCGTGGACAACTACCTGATGGCGCAGATCCGGGATGTACCGCGCAGTATCATCTATCGGATTATCCGCAAGGGCGAGGTGCGCGTGAACAAGGGCAGGGTGAAGCCCGACACCCGTCTGAATACGGGTGATGAGGTGCGCATTCCACCGGTTACCCGAAAGGAAAAGCCGGCGCAGGTAGTTCCAGGCTCCCGGGTTCAGGGGGTCATGCAGGACGCGGTGGTGTTTGAAAATGATCAGATGCTGGTGGTTAATAAGCCATCCGGTATAGCGGTTCACGGTGGTAGCGGGCTGGATTTCGGGCTGATCGAAGTCTTGCGGGCGGCGCGGCCGGAGGCCCGGTTTCTGGAACTCGTGCATCGGCTTGATAGGGATACATCGGGATTGGTGATGGTTGCAAAGAAGCGTTCTGCGTTGCGTTATTTGCAGGACGAGTTGCGTCACAAGCGTATTCGTAAACATTATCATGCTCTGGTGGCGGGCGACTGGCCTGGGGCTGTCAGGAAGGTCAGCGAGCCGTTGCTGCGGTTTGAGCTTGGCTCCGGTGAGCGCCGTGTTCGCGTGGATGAGGCAGGAAAGGACTCTCTCACCCGCTTCCGGGTATTGGACTCCTTTTCAGGGTATACCCTGGTTGAGGCCTCACCGGTAACCGGTCGCACCCATCAGATCCGTGTTCACAGTGCCTGGGCGGGGCATCCGATTGCCGGCGATGACAAGTATATGGATGATGTAAGCCTGCGGGCATTTCGTTCCGCCGGCGGTCAGCGTTTAATGCTCCACGCCCGCGCCCTGGACTTTACGCTGCCCTCCACGGGAGAGTCAGTTCATCTTGAGGCTCCCTATGATGAGGCTTTCAGCGAACTCATGGCCAAGCTGGCGGCGCGCCGGAAGGCCTCCGAATAATCCGTTGTTCTGTGGTTCGCAAGCAGAATGACCGCACCAAGGAAGTATCAATGGACGTAAAGGTCGTGATTTTTGACTGGGACGGAACGCTGGTGGATTCCGTTGATCATATTGCCGACAGCCTTCATCAGGCGGCCACCGAGCTGGGGTATCCGGAACTGGAGCGGGAAGCCTATCGCGATATCATCGGCCTGGGCATGATTGAAGCTCTGGAAAAGCTGTATCCCGGTATAACGCGGGAGGAAATGACGGCGATTCGCGAAGGTTATGCCCGTTATTTTTTCTCCAAGGTGACTACGCCCCAGAATGTGTTTGCGGGCATGGCGGACGTACTGGCTGACCTTCGTGCAGCGGGGCGCGGCTGCTCGGTGGCCACCGGCAAGAGCCGCCGCGGCCTGGAAGGTGCTTTGGTGTCCAGCGGGCTTGGGCCGCATTTTGATATTACTCGCTGCGCGGATGAAACCCGCTCCAAGCCCGACCCGGCGATGCTCGGAGAGATCATCCGCTTTTACGGCATTGAGCCGGCGGAAGCGGTTATGATCGGCGATACCCGGTACGATCTTGAGATGGCCCAGCGTATCGGGATGCCGTCTATTGGTGTGGAGTGGGGTGTGCATAAACGTGATGTGCTGGGGCATTACGCACCGCACGCGGTCGTCGATTCGGTAAAAGACCTGCGCGACGTACTCGGCCTCTGAGCCGCAACAGTAACAGGAAGTAGCAATGAGCGATTGGGAATCAGACAGGCATCCTGGCTGGGGGAGCGAACCAGAAAACCCGGAAAGCGGGGCGAAAAGGCCTGAGGGAAGTCGCCGCAAGCCGGCGATGCCGCCGGAGTCGGCTCGTGATTGGAAATTGATCGAAAAGTTGGTGATGTCTCTGCAGTCAGAGCAGCGAAAAAGCCGCCGCTGGGGGATATTTTTCAAGCTGCTGACGTTCGGGTATCTCTTTGCCTTGCTGCTGATGATCCAGTTCCCGCTAAGCGGTGCGCTGGAATCCGCTGCCAAGGGAAAGCATACGGCACTCGTGGAGATCGAGGGCACTATTGCGGCGGATGAGCTCGCCAGCGCCGACAACATTGTAGGTTCCCTGCGCGAAGCGTTTGAGGCAGAGAATTCGGTGGGGGTGATCCTGCGCATCAACAGTCCGGGCGGCAGTCCGGTCCAGTCCGGTTACGTCTATGACGAAATCGTTCGGCTGAGGGGTGAGTATCCGGAGAAAAAAGTGTATGCGGTGATTTCCGATATTGGTGCCTCTGGCGCCTACTATATTGCTGCGGCTGCTGATGAAATATACGCCGACAAGGCGAGTCTCGTGGGTTCCATCGGTGTGGTGGCCGGAGGTTTCGGATTTACCGGGATCATGGACAAACTGGGGGTCGACCGCCGTCTGTACACGGCGGGTGAGAACAAGGCGTTCCTGGATCCGTTCTCACCGGAGGAAGAAGAAGAGGTGCAATTCTGGCAAGACGTTCTGGAAACCACTCACAGTCAGTTTATCGAGAGTGTGCGGAAGGGGCGGGGTGATCGGCTTGCGGATGACGAGCAACTGTTCTCAGGGCTGGTCTGGAGTGGTGAGCAGGCGCTTGAGCTTGGCCTGATCGATGGTCTTGGCAGTTCTTCGCATGTGGCAAGACAGGTTATCGGCCAGGAGGATCTTGTGGACTACAGCCGCCGAGAATCGCCGTTCCAGGAAATTGTTGACCAGTTCGGCGTTTCTGTAGGCAGTGGTATTGCCCGCTACTTCGCTGAATCGCGGCTGGAGCTGCGCTGAGGGTCGTGGGGCTGATGCAGTGGATTCAGCCCCCAATTTAGCAGCATTCTGGTGAGTGCGATCAACGGCAGCCCGATCAGGCTGTTCGGATCGTCCCCTTCCAGTCGCTTGAACAGGGTGATGCCCAAGCCTTCCATTTTGAAGCTGCCTGCGCAGTCGTAGGGCGTCTCAATGTGTAGGTAGTTGTCGATTTCGTCCGCGTCTAGCTCCCGGAAATGGGCGTGGAAGTGTTCGCAGTGGCTCTGCCGTTCGTCAGTGCCGGAATCCAGCAGTACCAGGCCCGTCAGGAATGAGACTCTCTGGCCGCTGCTGCGCTTCAGCTGCTGCACGGCGCGCTCATGGTTTCCCGGCTTGTTCAGCACGGTGCCATCCTCGAGGCAGGCAACCTGGTCAGAGCCGATGATCCAGTGGTCAGGATAATCCCCGGCGAGTGCTTCTGCTTTCTTTAGCGCCAGTCGCACGGCCAGCTGTTCCGGGCCTTCACTTATCTCTGGTGATTCATCGACGTTCGGTGATGCGGCCTGGAAGGGCAGTCCCAGCCGTTCCATCAGCTGTCGCCGGTAAGGTGATGATGAGGCAAGCAGAAGTGGGCGGTGTTGCATTGGGTTCCTTATGTCATTGCTTGGTATTATCGTAGAATACACCTATCCGCAGTGTAACCCTTGCCCAAAAGCGCATGAAGTCTTTGACAGCGGGCGGTCAGGTCCCTAAAATTGCGCGCCTATGTCAAAAGCCTCAAGCACCGAGCTGCCCAAAACTGTCGATCCTTACCGATTGGCAGAGCAACAAATAGTGTTGGAGGGAGAAATTCCTCTGCAGGCATTGTCTCGTTTTGGTGATTCTGTATTTGGTTTTGAGGACGGCGCAGTGTGCCGGGTGAGCCTGTCATTCTCCATGGACGGCGAACGCCGACGCATGGTGACAGGTGAGCTGGAAGCACCGGTTACCCTGGAGTGTCAGCGCTGCATGGGGCCCATGCAAAAGACACTGGTCTCCCACTTTACATTGGGGTTGGTGACCAGCGATGAGCAGGCCCAGCAGTTGCCAAAAGAGCTTGAACCGTTTCTGACGGACGATTTCAGCGCGGATTTGTGGTCCTTGACTGAGGACGAACTGTTGCTGGTTCTGCCGCCGTTTCCGCTTCATGAGCGTGACGAATGTCCCGCCCGAGAAGAGCTGGAAGCCTTTGAACCGGATGAATCCGGGGACGAGCCGGTCAGGAAGTCTGAAGACAACCCGTTCAGCGTACTGGCGGATCTCAAGACAAAGAAACATTAATCAGGCGTCGTTTTCCCTGGAAACCGTCGCGAATTTAACGAACACACGTTTATCAGGTCAGGAGCATAATCATGGCTGTACAGAAAAATCGAAAAACCCGCTCAAAGCGCGGTATGCGTCGTTCACACGATGCTCTGAGCACGGCAGCTCTGTCCACTGACACCACGACTGGTGAAGTGCATCGTCGTCACCACGTGTCGCCGGACGGTTTCTACCGTGGCAAGCAGGTAATTGAGGCTCGCGACGAGTAAACCGTCGCGATCAATCCACCCGCCAGTGCGAGATGGAGGAACGGTGAAGCCGGTCACCATCGCAATTGACGCCATGAGTGGTGATCGCGGAGCCGATGTTGTGGCCTCCGCTGCACTGGATGCGGTGAAAGAAAACGAAGCCTTGAGTCTCGTTCTGGTAGGAATCCGGAGTGAGCTCGAGGCTTTGTTGCATCCTGGGCACTCGCGGATTCGTATCGTCGAAGCTGCCGATGTCGTGCGGATGAATGAGCGGCCCTCCCATGCGCTTCGCCACAAACGCAATTCGTCCATGGCCGTGGCGCTGGGGCTTGTTCGCGATGGCGTTGCTCAAGGTTGTGTCAGTGCTGGCAATACCGGCGCGCTCATGGCGTTCGGCCGTTCTGTTATCCGTATGTACCCGGGTATTGAGCGCCCTGCAATCGCCAAACTGATTCCGTCGCTTCGGGGGCGTTGCCACGTGCTCGATCTGGGCGCCAACGTGGACTCCACTGCGGAAAACCTCTATCAGTACGCACTGATGGGCTCACTGATGGCATCGGCCATCTGTAATCAGCCAGAACCTCGAGTCGCTCTGCTTAATGTTGGCGAAGAGGAAATCAAGGGCAATGAGCAAGTGCGGCTTGCCTCTCACATGCTGGCCCAGTGCGATACCATCAACTACATCGGATACATCGAGGGCAGTGATCTGTTCCGCGACGTGGCGGATGTGGTGGTGTGCGACGGTTTCGTCGGGAATATTGCCCTGAAGACGGGTGAGGGTGTTGCCGGTCTGCTGATTGAATTGCTGGAACAAGCCTTTACGAAAACGTTTTACGGCAAGTGCGTCGGCTTCTTCGCGCGGCCGATCATCGGACGGCTGCTCCGGCTTATGGACCCCTCAAGGCACAACGGTGCCAGTCTCCTTGGCCTCCAAGGGGTGGTGATAAAGAGCCATGGCAACGCCAACGAGCGCGCCATGCTGGCCGCCATACGTCAGGCGGTTCGTGAAGTTGAGCTGGAAGTGCCCAGCCGCATAAACGACCGTCTCGATGACCTGATGATCTGAGTGCTCAAGCCTTAACCTGTCCCTGAGACTAAAGTCTCTCCCCATTTTTGCTAGATTGGCCGGATCGGCCCTCAGGTTGTACTATTGGCTAATCTCCCGTAACCCCTCATTGACGGTAAGATTCCCACTATGAAATCAGCCTTTATTTTTCCCGGACAAGGATCGCAGTCTGTCGGTATGCTGGGAGCAGCAGCCGAGAACTGGCCGATCATAGAAAAAACGTTTTCCGAAGCCTCCGATGTACTGGGGTATGATCTCTGGCACCTGTGCCAGCATGGCCCTGCGGAAGAGCTTAATCAGACCACGGTTACCCAGCCAGCGCTGTTGGCGGCGAGCGTCGCGCTCTGGCGGCAGTGGTTTGTAGCAGGAGGGCAGGCGCCTGACTTTGTCGCCGGGCACAGCCTGGGTGAGTACAGTGCGCTGGTTGCAGCGGAAAGCCTGAACTTTTTTGATGCCATTAAACTGGTGCAACTGCGTGGCGAGCTCATGCAGGCCGCCGTGCCAGCCGGCGAAGGCAAGATGGCAGCCATTCTTGGTCTCGAAGACGACGACGTAACCGCCGCCTGTGCCGAAGCGGCGAATGGTGACGTGGTTGCCGCCGTCAATTTCAATGCCCCTGGGCAAGTAGTGATTGCTGGTGCTGCTGGAGCGGTCGAACGCGCCATCGAAGCCTGCAAGGCCCGAGGCGCCCGCAAGGCCATGCCACTGCCGGTGAGTGTGCCTTCCCACTGTGCCCTGATGAAGGGAGCCGCGGAGGAACTGGCAACCGCGTTGGACGAAGTAACGTTTAACGATGCTGTCATCCCGGTAGTTCAGAATGTTACCGCTTCCGTCGCCCAGGACAGTGAATCCCTCAAGGCTAATCTGGTCAAGCAGCTATACTCTCCGGTGTTGTGGACCGATACCGTTCGTAAACTGGTGGCAAATGATGTGCGGATCGCTGTAGAGTGCGGCGCCGGTAAAGTCCTTGCAGGGCTGGCGAAGCGCATTGACCGTGAATTGTCGGTTTACGGCATTGACGAGCCGGATGCGCTGGCAAAGGCGTCAGAGGCATTTGGACAGTAATAAATAGGAGCAACACATGTCTCTTGAAGGCAAAACAGCGCTGGTAACGGGTGCAACTCGCGGGATCGGAAAGGCCATTGCAAAGGCGCTGGCAGATCAGGGCGCCATGGTGGTCGGTACGGCAACCAGTGAGAATGGCGCCGAGTCGATTTCCGCTGACCTGAAAGCAGCAGGCGCGAAGGGTTTCGGTATCGTAATGAACGTCGCCGACCCAGACAGCATCGAGGCTGGCCTGAAGGAAATCAACGAGAAAGCCGGTGCGCCGGCGATCCTGGTCAACAACGCAGGGATCACTCGTGATAATCTGCTGATGCGGCTGAAGGACGATGACTGGGCGTCGGTGGTGGAAACCAACTTGTCCAGCGTCTACCGGACCAGCAAGGCCGTATTGCGGGGAATGGCCAAGGCGCGATGGGGTCGGGTGATCAATATCAGCTCGGTTGTGGCTGGTATGGGTAACCCCGGACAGGCCAACTATTGCGCTGCCAAGGCCGGAGTTGAGGGTTTTACCCGCAGCCTGGCGAAAGAAATGTCGAACCGGGGCATTACCGCCAATTGCGTAGCGCCCGGATTTATCGATACGGATATGACCCGAAAACTGGACGACAAGCAACGCGAGGCTATGATGGAAGTCATACCTGCCGGTCGTCTGGGTGAGCCGGAAGAAGTGGCTGCGGTGGTTGCCTTCCTGGCGTCGGAGGCCGCTGGTTACGTGACGGGCGAAACGATCCACGTGAACGGCGGTATGTACATGGGATAGTCCCTGCGGGGACGTGTGCGCAAACCCTTGTCGCACAACATGTTTGAATGGAACCCCTGCTTGTTTGCAGGTATGGTTTAAACTAAACTGGCAGCACTTAAGTTGCTTGGTTGACACAAAAGTGAGGACATTATGAGTACAGTTGAAGAGCGCGTGAAGAAGATCGTTTGTGAGCAGTTGGGCGTTAAAGAGTCCGAAGTTCAGAACACATCTTCTTTTGTAGAGGACCTTGGCGCTGACTCACTGGACACCGTTGAGCTGGTCATGGCACTCGAAGAAGAGTTCGAGACCGAGATTCCCGACGAGGAAGCGGAAAAGCTGGCGAGTGTCCAGGACGCGATCGACTACATCGTCGCGCACACCTGATACTCTGCACGCTTTATCGCCAGGCAAAAAGCCGTCCATGTGACTAGACATCGGACGGCTTTTTTATTGGCAGGAATTCCAGTCCATGATCAGCAAGGAACTCAGGTGAAGGGGTATGGCTAAACGACGTGTTGTAATCACAGGCATGGGAATGCTCTCGCCACTGGGTAACGATGTGGATTCGTCCTGGGACGGCATTTGTTCCGGTCGCAGCGGCATTGCCGGAATCGACCGTTTTGATACCACCGGATACAACACACGAATCGGCGGTGGCATCAAGAACCTGGATATTGAACCGTACCTGTCCACGAAGGACGCCAGAAAACTGGATGCCTTCATTCATTACGGCCTGATCGCCGCTCAACAGGCGGTAGATGCCAGTGGTCTTGATGAGTACACCGATCTTGATCGTGAAAGGGTAGGGGTTGCCATCGGCTCAGGCATAGGCGGTCTTGAATACATCGAGAAAAACGTGATCACGATGGAGAAGTCCGGGCCGCGAAAAGTGTCTCCCTTCTTTGTGCCAGCCTCCGTAATCAACATGATTTCAGGAAACGTGGCTATCCGCTTTGGCTATAAGGGCCCAAACATCGCCATCGTGACAGCCTGCACGACCGGCACCCATAACATTGGCTATGCAGCGCGCACCATTGCTTACGGTGATGCCGATGTGATGTTGGCCGGCGGTTCGGAAATGGCCACCACCCGAAGCTCAATTGCCGCGTTTTCGGCAGCGCGTGCGCTGTCCACCCGCAATGACGACCCGGAAAAGGCCAGCCGGCCGTGGGATCGTGGCCGGGACGGCTTTGTGCTCAGCGACGGCGCCGGCGTGCTGGTGCTGGAGGATCTCGAGCACGCGAAACGCCGTGGTGCCACCATTCATGGCGAAGTGATCGGTTTCGGTATGAGCGACGATGCGTTCCATATAACTGCTCCCCCAGAGAACGGTGAGGGTGCCGCGCGCTCCATGAAGAATGCGATTCGCGATGCCGGGCTCGGCGCCGACGACATCGACTACATCAATGCCCATGGCACTTCGACGCTCGTGGGAGACCTGGCAGAAGTGTCTGCCGTGAAATCGGTATTTGCCGACCACGCTTACAAGTTGGCTGTCAGCAGCACCAAATCCATGACCGGGCACTTGCTTGGCGCTGCCGGGGCCGTTGAGGCGATTTTCTCGGTATTGGCGATCCGGGAAGGTATGCTGCCGCCGACCGTCAACCTTGACGATCCCGATGATGGTTGTGACCTGGATTTTGTGGCCGGTAAGAGCCGCAAAGCTGATGTCCGGGTTGCGTTGTCCAACTCTTTTGGCTTTGGTGGTACAAACGGCACCCTGATTTTCCGTCGTTACGAGGATTGACCGGGTTGTGTTGAACGTTATTCGCCCCGACGGCAATGGAGTTTCAGCGACAGACCGGGGGTTGGCCTACGGTGATGGGTTGTTTGAAACCATCCGTATGCGTGGCCGGCAAGCCGTGCTGCGCTCATACCATCTGGATCGTATGGTGGCCGATGCTGGCCGCTTGGGCATTCCGGTTGAGCGCAGTGACCTGGATGCTGAAATTAGCCGCTCGGGTTGCGATCTGGCGTCCCAATACGGCGACGACTGGGTGCTGAAGCTCGTCCTCACTCGAGGGAGTGGCGGGCGAGGTTATCGGTCTCCTGTCGAGTGTGAGCCAAGCCTGATTGTCACCTCCTCTCCGATGCCCATACTTCCCCCTCCGGGAGGAGTGGTTGCAGCGCTGTCCAAGTTTCCACTCACCGTGAATCCGAGGCTGGCGGGTATCAAGACCCTGAACCGGCTGGAGCAGGTGATGGCAAGCCGTGAGTTCAGTGGCGAGGAATTCGAACTGATCATGGCGAACGCCGACGGGCAGTTGCTTGAGGGGACGCGAACCAACCTCATTATCAGGATGGAGGGAGAGTGGGTAACCCCTCCGGTTGAGAGCCTTGCAGTGGCCGGCGTCATGCGGCAGTTCGCCCTTGAGTGTCTGCGCGCATCCGGCCATACCATCCGGGAGCAAATCATCCAGCCTGCGTTGCTGTCGTCACCCGGGCTGCGTGGGCTGTATCTCGTTAACAGCGTTGTGGGTATTGTCGCGGTTCGCAGATTGGGCAGCGTTGATTTGCCAGTTGATGATGGGCTTGAGACAATCTGCGACCCTCTGAAAACTTTGGAATAAAAGCTTGTTCAAGAAGTTACTCATCTGTGTGTTCTGTCTCTCCGTCCTGGCGCTTGCCGGGGGTGGTCTCTGGTTATGGCAGGGGCTTCAGACCCTTGAGCAACCTGTAGCGTTGGATGAGCCGGTTCTGTTCAGCGTGCCCTCCGGGAGCGGTTACGGTCAGGTTGCGCGTAAACTCGAAGCGGAAGGCCTTGTGGGCGACAGTCTGTGGCTGAAGATTCATGGTCGTCTTTACCCGGAGCAGGCGCTATTAAAGGCTGGCGAATATGAGTTCACCGATGGCATGACCAGTCTCGACATGATCAATGCGATGGTCGCCGGTGACACCAAACACTGGCAGATTCAGTTTATCGAAGGCTGGACCTTCCGTGACATGCGCGCCGCGCTCGCCAGCAGTGAGCGTCTTGGGCAGGTGACCGCCGACTGGGCCGACGACCGGATCATGGAAGCGATGGGTGCCAAAGGGGCGCATCCCGAGGGCCGCTTCTTTCCGGATACCTACCTGTTTACCAGCAGTGAAACCGACCTTGACCTGTTACGCAGGGCCTTTGAGCGAATGGAAGAGGTGCTTGCGACGGAATGGCAGGCCAAGGCTGAAAACCTGCCTTACGATGCTCCCTATGACGCTCTGATTATGGCGTCGATCGTTGAGCGCGAAACCGGTGCGGTTCATGAGCGGGAGGAAGTGGCCGGCGTCTTTGTCCGGCGCCTGGAGAAAGGTATGAGGTTGCAGACCGATCCTACGGTCATCTATGGGATGGGAGAGAAATACCAGGGGCGTATCACTCGCAAGGATCTGCGAACCCACACTGACTACAACACCTATCGGATCGACGGACTTCCGCCCACTCCCATCGCGTTGCCCGGCCGGGAAGCGATTCATGCGGCGCTGAATCCGGCTGAAGGCGATACGCTCTACTTTGTGGCGCGTGGCGATGGCACCCACAAGTTTTCTAAAACCCTGGCGGAGCACCAGAAGGCCGTGAGGGCGTTTCAGCTCAACCGCCGTTCAGACTACCGTTCGTCTCCAGCACCGTCTCCGGATACAACAGCGGAAGAGGGTGGCCAATGACCTGCAGAGGGCAGTTTATTACCTTTGAAGGTACGGAAGGGGTTGGTAAGTCCACTCAACTGGCGAACGCCGCAAGTACGCTGGACGCGCTTGGCGTTGAATGCGTTGTAACCCGAGAGCCCGGCGGCACCCCGATGGCGGAGTCCATTCGCGAGCTCTTGCTGGCGCCGCGTGATGAGCCCGTGAACGAAACCACCGAGCTGCTGCTGATGTTCGCCGCCAGGGCACAACACCTTCATACGCGTATTCTTCCTGAACTGGAGGCTGGTCGCTGGGTTCTGTGTGACCGGTTCACCGACGCCACCTTTGCCTATCAGGGGGGAGGGCGTGGTGTGCCCGCCGATCGCATAGCGCTACTGGAAAGCCTGGTGCAGGGCACGGTGCGCCCGGATCACGTTATCCTGCTGGACGCACCGGTGGAAACCGGTATGACCCGTGCCCGCCATCGGGGGGATCTGGACAGGTTCGAACAGGAAGCGGTAGCGTTTTTTGAGCGAATACGCGAGACCTATCTCGCTCGCGCCGCCAGCGCGCCGGGCCGTTATCACATCGTGGACGCCTCCCAGCCGATTGAGGCGGTCAGCGACGAGGTCGCGGGCCTGCTTCGGAGTCTGGTGAGTCGGGCGTAGTCGTGCAAGTTTGCCGATGATCTGCTTTAATTGAGCTACATTCTCAGGAAATTTCCGGATCGCGGGCATGTTGGACGCACGTTTGCTCAAGCTTCCCACCGCTTCACACCATCATCGTCACGAGCATCATCAGATTGTTGTCGGTGTTCGTGGAGAGGCCGACCTGAGTGTGGATGGAACAGGTTCACACCTGGACACCTGGCGAGCCTGCCTGGTGCCCACTGAAGCGCGCCACGATTACTGTGGTGATCTGCAGAACCACGTTCTGGTTATCAACCTCGATCCCTACATGCCGGCCATAAATAGTCCTGAGCACAGTGAGTATGAAACACTCGCGCCTCTGTTTGAGCGGCCGCGCACACTGGTTCTGGACAATAAGCTGCAAGGGCTGGTTCAGTTCGTGGCGGGAGAGTTCGATCGCTCGCCGGATAATCAGGATATGCAGCGGCACATGGGGGCAAGCATCCTGCACTGTATGGCCGGGCGCCTGAACGAAGGCAGGGAGGTGCGCCAGAACCGCCATGCCATCAGCCCCGACACGATCCGCCGTTACATCATGGAGAATATCCAGCGAAAGATAACGGTGAGCGATCTTGCCGGTGTGGCCTGCCTCAGTGTCAGCCGCTTCCACGAGATGTTTCGTGATGTGACGGGTATTACCCCCCACCAGTTTCTGCTCCAGACCCGGCTTGACCAGGCCGTGCAATTCCTGACCATGACTTCCTTTTCGGTCTCCGAAATCAGTTACCGGACTGGGTTTTCCTCCCAGAGTGCCCTCACCAACGCGCTCAGAAAACACAAAGGTACGACGCCCTCCAGATTGCGTTTTGGTGACAAAGTCGCCTGATTTGTTAAAAAAGCCTCATTTTCGGACGAATTTACAAAAGAATCGTAGGATTTTGTAAGCCTGAAGTCCGTAGTAATACTAACTTAACAGGGTAGCTGATCACGTCACAGCGCAGTACGGTACGTACGCGTTGCCTGACCCAACCATAATAAAAGTTCGAGGGGCCCGGCCATAGACGGGAACCGTCGGCGAGGCGCTCAGATGTTCAATGCAAGCAAGGTGCTCGAGCCTGCATTTCAGGAACAGCCAAAGTCGTTCTTCTGGCAAGCGATTACTGCCAACTACGCCGTCGACGAAACACGTTACCTCAACGAACTGATCCCCCTTGCCCAAAGCGATGCTTCTGAGCATCGAGACGTCACTGAAACGGCAACGAGCCTGATCAGAAAGGTCCGCGAGCAGGACGACTCCGTCCATATGGTCGACGCACTGCTGCAGGAATACAGCCTGGATACCGAAGAAGGCATCCTGCTGATGTGTCTGGCCGAGGCGTTGATGCGTATCCCCGACAAATACACCGCCGATGCGTTGATTCAGGACAAGCTGTCGGACGCTGACTGGAAGAAGCACGTGGGCCGCAGTGAGTCGACCCTGGTCAATGCCTCCACCTGGGGGCTGCTGCTGACTGGTCGTGTGGTCAAGATGGATAAACGACTGGACGGTTCCCCGTCCAGTATCTGGAAGCGTCTTATCAAGCGTAGTGGCGAGCCGGTCATTCGGAGCGCGATGTACCAGGCCATGGCCATTATGGGCAAACAGTTCGTGCTCGGACGGGATATCGACGAAGCATTGAGGAACGCCCGCGAGTACCGGGATTTGGGCTACACCTACTCCTTCGACATGCTCGGCGAAGCGGCAATGACCAGGGGCGACGCTGACCGTTACCTGAAGGACTACATGGATGCCATTGAGTCCGTGGGAACCGATACCTACCCGGACAGCCGGGCACCAGCGCCCTCAATTTCCATCAAGCTATCAGCCCTGCACCCTCGATACGAGGCGTCCCAGGAAGAGCGGGTTCTGGAAGAGCTTTACGCAACAGTCATTGACCTGCTGACGTTTGCGCGGGAAAAGAAGGTATCCATTACCATCGATGCCGAGGAAATGGATCGGCTGGAAATCTCGCTAAAGCTGTTTGAGAAGGCATTTACATCACCGGTTGCAAAGGGGTGGGGTGGTTTTGGCCTGGTTATCCAGGCCTATTCCAAGCGTGCTTTGCCGGTATTGTGCTGGTTGACCAAACTGGCGAAACAGCAGGGTGACGAGATCCCCATTCGCCTGGTCAAAGGGGCCTACTGGGACACCGAGATCAAAATCTGCCAGCAGTTGGGCCTGGAGGGCTACCCCGTATTTACGCGCAAAGAGGCTACCGACACCTCCTATCTGGCGTGTCTGCGTTATTTGCTGAGTGACTACACCGAAGGAGCGTTGTATCCGCAGCTTGCGAGCCACAACGCCCATACGGTTTCCTCGGTTCTGACCATGGCGAGGAACAAAGGGCGCAGGATCGAGTTCCAGCGCCTGCACGGTATGGGAGACGCCCTCTACAACAGCATCCTTGAGGACAACAATCTTCCGGTTCGCATCTACGCCCCTGTGGGAGCTCACAAGGATCTGTTGCCGTACCTGGTACGACGGCTGCTGGAGAATGGGGCAAATTCCTCATTTGTTCACCGGTTGGTGGACGCGGCAACGCCCATAGAGGCTCTGGTGCAGAATCCGGTTCAGGAACTGCAGGGATACGACTCACTGCCCAACGACCGAATTCCATTGCCCGTCGATATCTTTGGCAACGAGCGGCGCAACTCCAAAGGGATGAATATCCATGTAGCGGCTCATCTGGATCCGTTGCTGAATCATCTTGGCCAATGGGCAAAGAAACGCTGGGAAGCTGCACCGGTCATTGGCGGCGAAAAGCGCCGGGACGGAGAGCGGAGTGATATCCATGCGCCCTACGATCGCTCCCAACACGTTGGTCAGGTGTACTGGACGACCGAAGCCCAGGCGGAAGAAGCCCTGGTCGTTGCAACGGAAGGTTTTGTTTCCTGGCGGGAGCGTCCGGTGGAGGATCGTGCCGCCTGTCTCGAGCGATACGCCGAGCTGATGGAAGCAAATATGCAGGAGCTGATGGCGATCTGCTGCCGTGAAGCCGGGAAAACCATACAGGATGGTATCGACGAGGTGCGCGAAGCCGTCGATTTCTGTCGCTATTATGCCCTCCAGGGCAGATCCCGCTTTGGCAAGGCCTTGGCTCTACCTGGCCCCACGGGCGAGAGCAATGAGCTTTACATGGAAGGGCGGGGCGTCTTCCTCTGCATCAGCCCCTGGAATTTCCCCCTGGCTATTTTTACTGGCCAGGTGATGGCGGCGTTGGTGGCAGGAAATGCTGTTATCGCCAAGCCTGCGGAGCAGACAAGTCTGGTTGCTCAACGGGCTTTTGAACTGATGTTGGAAGCTGACTTCCCACCCGATGTGATTCAATTTTTACCCGGTGATGGCGCAACAATCGGCGGCAAACTGACCCCGGACCCCAGAATTGCCGGCGTCGCCTTCACCGGCTCTACACAGGTAGCGCACATACTCAATCGCACTCTGGCGCAGCGTGAGGGGGCAATTGTGCCCTTCATCGCCGAGACCGGCGGACAGAATGCCATGGTTGTGGACAGCAGTGCGCTGCCGGAGCAAGTGGTCAGGGATGTCATCCAGTCCGCTTTCGCCAGTGCCGGGCAGCGTTGCTCGGCACTGCGTGTGCTCTATATCCAGAAAGAGGTCGCTGAGCGCACAGAAAGCCTGCTGGCGGGCGCCATGCAGGAACTGATGGTCGGCAACCCTGAGCGTCACAGCACCGATGTCGGACCGGTGATTGATCAAGAAGCGCGGGATGGTCTGAAAGCCCATCTGACCGAGCTTGGCAAACATGCCAGGTTGGTATCGCAGGCGCCAATACCGGAGGCCTGCCGCGACGGCTACTTTGTTCCACCGTCCGCCTACGCCATTTCAAGTATCAACGAGTTGAAAGACGAACACTTCGGCCCTGTTCTCCATATAGTCCGCTACACTGCAGAGAAGCTGGACGATGTGATCGATGAAATTAATGCGGCGGGTTATGGACTTACCCTGGGTATTCACAGCAGAAGTGAGTCCACAGCGGCCTATATCGAGCGGCGGGTAAAAGTGGGCAATACCTACGTTAACCGAAACCAGATTGGCGCGGTTGTTGGTGTTCAGCCTTTCGGGGGGCGGGGACTTTCCGGTACCGGTCCCAAAGCTGGCGGGCCGCACTACCTGCTACGGTTTGCGACGGAGAGAACCCGCACCATCAACACCACAGCGGTGGGTGGAAACGCGTCACTGTTGTCGCTTGGCATTGAAAAGGTTTGATAGGACGCTTTGCTCACAAGGCAGTGCGGAACGAAAACCTGAACGATAGGAGGTAAGTATTGAGATGGGGAGGCAGGCGTTGTAAGCCGTAGCGCCTTAATGACGTGAGTAGTTTAGCGAGTCAAAAAAACAAAGGGTGCGACTACCGGGTTCACCGTGGTAAGCGCGCTAAACGGTCGGAGTTGATTCCGTCCATTTGAACTGGAGGAGTTTCATGGCTATTGGAGTTTGGATCAGTCTATTTGCTTACTTTGCGCTCATGATCGCCATCGGCGTTTATGCCATGCGCAGAGCTACGTCTTCATCCGAAGATTACATGTTGGGTGGGCGAGCCCTCAGTCCAAAGGTAGCGGCCCTGTCGGCCGGTGCTTCGGATATGAGTGGCTGGTTGCTTCTCGGGTTGCCCGGGGCGCTGTTTGCATCGGGCCTGGGATCGGCCTGGATCGGTATCGGCCTGCTCGTGGGTGCGTTTTTTAACTGGACCTTGGTAGCGCCGCGTCTTCGTGAACAGACGGTTCACTATGGCAATGCGATCACCATCCCGTCCTTCCTGGCAAACCGGTTCCCGACACAGGCGCTTTCGCTGCGTACCGTGTCAGCCATCGTCATCGTTATCTTCTTCGCGGTTTACACGGCATCCGGCCTGGTTGCGGGCGGCAAGCTGTTTGAGAGTGCATTCTCCGGCATCTTCAATTTCGGTGGTTTGAGCGACTATGCGGTTGGTATCGTCATCACGCTGGGTGTGGTGTTGGCCTACACCGTGGTCGGCGGGTTCCTGGCAGTAAGCATGACGGACTTCGTACAGGGCTGCATCATGATGCTGGCACTGGTCATCATGCCGGCGGTTGTCCTCTTTGGTGAAGGCGGCGGTGGTTTCGCCCAGGCGTCGCAAACCCTGAACGAAGTCGACCCCACGCTACTGTCGTGGACGGAAGGCCTGACGCTCATCGGTTGGTTGTCTGCGGTAACCTGGGGTTTGGGCTATTTCGGCCAGCCACACATCATTGTGCGTTTCATGGCGATCCGTACGCTGGATGAAGTACCGACTGCCCGTAACATCGGCATGTCCTGGATGCTTATCTCCCTGATTGGCGCCGTCTCCCTCGGTGTGTTTGGCCGGGCGTACGCGATTCGCAATGGTATGAATATCGAAGATCCGGAAACGATCTTTATCCTGCTCTCAGATCTTCTGTTCCATCCGCTGATCACAGGCTTCCTCTACGCGGCACTGCTTGCTGCAGTCATGAGTACCATTTCCAGCCAGCTGCTGGTGTCGTCTTCTTCACTGACCGAAGACTTCTATCGCCTGTTCCTGCGTAAAGAAGCGACCGACAAAGAATGCGTCGGCGTAGGCCGTGTGTGTGTTGTACTGGTAGGCCTGGTAGCTGCGGTTATTGCCTCCGACCCGAACTCTCAGGTTCTGGCCCTGGTCAGTAACGCCTGGGCAGGCTTCGGCGCCGCATTTGGCCCGCTGATTATCCTGTCACTGATGTGGCCGCGCACAAACGGCGCTGGCGCCATCGCAGGCATGGTTGTGGGTGCTGCCACGGTCATGATCTGGATCTCTCTGGGCTGGAACGGTGAGTTCATGGGTGGTCCTGGCGTGTACGAGATCATTCCTGGCTTCATTGCTGCTTTCATTGCCATTATGGTGGTGAGCTCGGTTACTGAAGATGCCGGTGAGTATCAGCACATCACCCGGTAAACAGGCGCGTTTTCAACGCTCTGAGTAAGAACAGGGGCTCCTTCGGGAGCCCCTTTTTTTGTAGGTCTGTTTACAAGGGGCTGGGCCCGCCGCGGGGTACCTTTTCTTCTGGGAAAAAGAACTCGCTGCGCTCAGACACCTTTTCCCCGGCAGAAAAGGCACCCCACACCGTGCCCGATCTGACTCGTAACGTTTACTTCAAACAAAAAAACGCCAGCCCGAAGGCTGGCGTTTCCATGGAGCTAAACCAGAAGGTCAGGTCTTAAGCAACGTTCGCTTCAGACGCCTTCTTGGTGTAGTTCTCCATCTGGTCGAAGTTGAGATACTTGTAGATCTCTTTCGACATGCTGTTCAGGTCCTTGGCGTACTCCATGTACTCCGCCGGAGACGGGAGTTTGCCCAGTACCGCACCAACCGCTGCCAGTTCCGCAGAGGTCAGGTACACATTGGCACCATCGCCCAGACGGTTCGGGAAGTTACGGGTGGAGGTGGACAGCACCGTGCTCTTGGCTGCCACGCGGGCCTGGTTACCCATGCACAGGGAGCAGCCCGGCATTTCGGTGCGAACACCGGCGGTGCCGTAGGTGTTGAAGTAGCCTTCTTCCATCAGCTGCGCCTGGTCCATCTTGGTAGGCGGAGACATCCACAGGCGGGTCTTCAGCGGCTCCTTGTTCATCTCCAGCAGCTTGCCAGCAGCGCGGAAGTGGCCGATGTTGGTCATGCAGGAACCGATGAACACTTCGTCGACCTTGTCGCCGGCGACTTCGGACAGGAACTTGGCGTCGTCCGGGTCGTTCGGGCAGCACACGATCGGCTCTTTGATGTCAGCCAGATCGATTTCCACAACGTGGGAGTACTCGGCGTCTTTGTCGGCACGCATCAGCTTGGGATCGGCAATCCACTCTTCCATCTGCTGGGCGCGACGCTCCAGGGTGCGCGGGTCGCCATAACCTTCGGCGATCATCCAGCGCAGCATGGTGATGTTCGAACGCAGGTACTCAGCCACGGACTCTTCAGACAGGTTGATCGTACAACCGGCTGCGGAACGCTCAGCGGAAGCGTCAGACAGCTCGAACGCCTGCTCAACGGTCAGATGCTCAAGGCCTTCGATTTCCAGGATGCGACCGGAGAACTCGTTGATCTTGCCTTTCTTCTCAACGGTCAACATGCCTTGCTTGATGCCGTACAGTGGGATCGCATGTACCAGATCGCGCAGCGTGATGCCTGGCTGCATTTCGCCCTTGAAGCGAACCAGGACGGATTCCGGCATATCCAGGGGCATAACGCCCGTCGCTGCAGCAAACGCCACCAGACCGGAACCGGCCGGGAAGGAGATGCCCATTGGGAAGCGGGTGTGAGAGTCGCCGCCGGTACCGACAGTGTCCGGCAACAGCATGCGGTTCAACCAGGAGTGGATGATGCCATCGCCCGGGCGCAGGGAAACACCGCCGCGGGTGCGGATGAAGTCCGGCATGGTGTGCTGCATTTCCACGTCAACCGGCTTCGGATAGGCGGCGGTGTGACAGAATGACTGCATCACCAGGTCGGCCTGGAAGCCCAGACAGGCCAGGTCTTTCAGTTCATCACGGGTCATCGGACCAGTGGTGTCCTGGGAGCCGACCGTAGTCATGTGCGGTTCGCAGTAAGTGCCGGGGCGAACGCCTTTGTCTTCTTCCAGACCGCAGGCCTTGCCGACCATCTTCTGACCCAGGGTAAAGCCTTTGGTGCCTTCTTCCGGATCATTCGGCAGACGGAAGATGTCTGTGGCGCCCATGCCCAGTGCTGCGCGCGCCTTGGCGGTCAGGCCACGGCCGATGATCAGCGGAATACGGCCGCCGGCCTGAACTTCGTCCAGGATAACCTCTGACTTGAAGCCGAACTCCGAGATGGTTTCACCCGCCTCGTTCAGGATCTTGCCTTCGTAGGGACGGATGTCGATAACGTCGCCCATGTTCAGGTCGTCAACCGGTGCTTCGAAAACCAGGGCGCCAGCATCTTCCATGGTGTTGAAGAAGATCGGGGCTACTTTGTTACCAATGCACACGCCACCGGCGCGCTTGTTCGGAACACCCGGAACGTCGTCACCGAAGAACCACAGTACTGAGTTGGTGGCAGACTTACGTGAGGAGCCGGTACCAACAACGTCGCCTACGAAGGCAACGGGCAGGCCCTTGGCTTTGATGTCGTCGATCTGACTCATTGGGCCAGTAACACCGGGCTCTTCCGGCTTCAGGCCATCACGCTCCATTTTATAGGCAGCGCGGGCGTGCAGCGGGATGTCCGGACGGGACCAGGCATCGGGAGCCGGTGACAGGTCGTCGGTGTTGGTTTCGCCGGTAACCTTGAAAACCACCATTTTGGTGCTTTCAGGAACCTTCTTCTTGTTGGTGAACCACTCGGCGTTAGCCCAGGATTCAACCACAGCCTTGGCGACCGCGTTGCCGGCGTCCATCTTTTCCTTCACATCGTTGAAGGCATCGAACATCAGCAGGGTGCGCTTGAGCTTTTCGCCGGCCTGTTCGGCCAGTTCAGAATCGTCCAGCAGGTCGACCAGGGTCGCGATGTTATAACCGCCCTGCATCATGCCCAGCAGATCAACGGCCTTTGGCTTGTCCAGCAGGGGAGACGTTGCTTCACCCTTAACAATGGCGGTCAGGAAAGCAGCTTTTACATAAGCGGCTTCGTCCACACCCGGCGGAACGCGGTTTTCAAGCAGATAGACCAGCGTCTCTTCCTCGCCGGCTGGCGGGTTTTTAAGGAGATCGACCAGTGCGGCGGTCTGCTCAGCGTTTAGAGGCTTCGGGGGAATGCCCAGAGCCTCGCGTTCTGCAACGTGTTCACGATAGGCTTCTAACACGATATGGACCCTCATCAGTTGGAATGTCCCGCGCCTTGGGCGTCGTTGCCTGGCGGGAGTTTTATGGCGAAAAGGCGCTAAGTTGGCGCTGCATTCTATAGGAAACCCCTTATAAAGTTAAGTTGGACTGTGGTCGGATATTGTGGTTTGTTGCGGTATACTGCCGTGCCCGAGAAGCCGACCTGCTGTAAACAATGACCGATTCCCTCGACCAGATTCACGATTTCCTGCCCTGCAAAACGCCACAGCGATGGATTGAAAACGCCCTGGCCAATCAGGACCTGATGCTGATTGATCATGCCCATTGTGAGAAAAAAGCAGCGTCCACGGCGTTGAGTTTGATGTATCGCTATGTGGATAACACCGACCTGCTCAACAGGATGTCGCGTCTTGCGCGGGAAGAGTTGCGTCATTTCGAGCAGGTGCTGGCTATCATGAAAAAGCGGGGGGTGAGTTATGGTCACCTGAGCCCGGCTCGATATGCAGCCGGGTTGCGGCAGGAAGTACGCACAGAAGATCCCGGTCGGCTGGTGGATGTGCTGATCGTGGGTGCCATTATCGAGGCCCGTTCCTGCGAGCGGTTCGCGGCGCTGGCACCGCATCTGGATGCGACACTGTCAGATTTCTACACCGGGCTGCTGAAGTCCGAAGCCCGACACTACCGTGACTACCTGACATTAGCCGAGCAGGCCGCGGGAAACTCGGTGGAGGATCGGGTTGCGACCTTCCTCGCGCTGGAGCAACAACTGATTGAGACACCGGACACCGAGTTCCGGTTCCATAGCGGGCCAGTCTGACTTTTAAAGCGGGATCAAGAAGATTTCCTGTCGTACAACAGGCCGCGCTCCTCAGGAAGCGGTGGATCCTGAAGTTGTTCGCACAGGTCAATCCAGCGGTCGATGCCGGCGCTCCGATATTTCTGTTTGTGCAGTATGAAATAGAAGGTTCGGTCGAACTGTCGTTCCTCCGGGACCTTCAACGGTACGAGGCTGCCCCTCCTGAACGCATCGGCAAGGCACACCCATGACAGGCAGCCGATCCCAAGGTTGGCTTCCACCGCGCGTTTAATCGCCTCGGTATGCTCGAGTTCCAGCAGTATGTCCAGGTCTGGGAGCAGGCCGTGCATGCCACGTTCAAAGGTCTGCCGGGTGCCGGACCCCTGCTCACGCATCACCCAGGTTGCCGAGCGAAGGTCCGCATCCGAAAGCCTACCCTTCCGGGCAAAGGGATGGTCCGGGGAACAAAAGACCACCAGCTCGTCGCCTCGCCAGGGTATAACCTCCAGCTCAGAGGATTGCAGTTCACCTTCAATCAGCCCGATGTCGAGTTCAAAATCCTTGACGCGCTGGGCTATGGTGCGGGTGTTGGCCACTTCAAGCGCCACTTTCGGGTGGGTAGGGGTATTCATGTATTGGGCCATGACGCCAACAGCCAGATAGTTACCAATAGTGAGGGTAGCGCCGACTTTCAGGGCGCCGACTTCAGTATGCTTGCTGAACGCCTGTTCCAGTTCCCCGGCCTGGGCCAGCAAAGCCTCGACCTTTGGCCGATAGAGACGGCCGAGCTCATTGAGCTGCAGTCGTTTTCCGACCCGGTCGAAGAGCTGGATGTCGAACTGGCTCTCCAGTTCTTTCAGGGCGCTACTGGCCGCGGACTGAGACATGGCCAGGGAATCCGCCGCACGGGTGATGTTCTGGAAGTGCGCCGCAGCCAGGAAGACCTCGAGTTGGCGGAAGCTAAACTTCATAATCGATAATTCCGAATAAGGTTATGAAAATATCCCATTTTGTCGATAGGTTACCCTTGGGTTACTATTTACACAATGATTTTTACTTATTTGCTAACGGCTAACGAACGGGCGATACCATGAGCAACCTGAATAAAGAGCGTGTAACAAGTGTTCGTCACTGGAACGACACACTCTTCAGCTTCACCACCACCCGTGATCCGGGGTTCCGGTTCAAGAATGGCCACTTCACAATGATTGGCCTGGAAACCGATGGTAAGCCGCTGATGCGTGCCTACAGCATCGCCAGTGCCAACTATGAAGAGGAGTTGGAGTTCTTCTCAATCAAGGTTCAGGACGGCCCGCTGACGTCACGTCTGCAGAAAATTGAGGTTGGTGACGAGATCATGGTCAGCCGCAAGCCCACCGGTACCCTGATAATGGACAACCTGCTGCCGGGCAAGAATCTCTGGCTGATCAGCACGGGCACCGGTCTGGCACCTTTTATCAGCATCATCAAGGACCCGGAAGTCTATGAGGCTTTTGATAAAGTCATCGTGACCCATGGCGTTCGCTACAAGTCCGAGCTGGCTTATCAGTCCGAGATCGAGGAGCTGCCGAATAACGAGTTCTTCGGTGAAATGGTGGATGGCAAGCTGCTTTATTATCCTACGGTCACCCGTGAGGATTTCCGTAACACTGGGCGTCTGACCGACGCTATGGAAAACGGCAAGCTGACGAAGGACCTGGACCTTCCGGAATTTGACCTGGAAAATGACCGGTTCATGGTGTGCGGCAGTCCCAGCATGTTGAAAGACACCTGCTCCATCCTCAATAACATGGGGTTCAAGGAAGCACGCCATGGTAACCTCGGCCACTATGTGATCGAGAGGGCCTTCGTGGAGCAGTAAATCCTCCGCGTCGCCAGGGTTGATCCCAATGTCCGCAAAACCCCGAAGTGAGAGCTTCGGGGTTTTTGCATTTTGCGCCAGTCTGAAAGGTGAATTGTGGAATGATTCAGTGGTTATATTTGTCGGTGGCTATCGTTGCGGAGGTCATCGGAACCTCCTTTCTAAAAAGTTCTGAGGGTTTCACCCGTCTGTGGCCGTCGCTGGTTGTGGTGGTGTCCTACATCCTGGCGTTCTACTTCCTGGCGTTGACCCTGAAAACCTTGCCAGTGGGAGTGGCATATGCGGTGTGGGCCGGTGCCGGCGTGGCCTTGATTGCGCTGGCGGGCTACCTGTTCTTTGGGCAGACGCTGGACCTTCCCGCCATCCTCGGCATCGGCCTTATCGTTGCCGGCGTTATGGTAATCAACGTATTCTCAGGCAGTATAGGGTCAACGCATTGAGGCAGAGGTGGATGTTTGAAGAAGGCCATGGTGATTCTGGGTATCGCGCTGCTGGTTGCCGCAATCGCCAGTCTCGCCTCCGATCCGGTACCCATTGAGCAGAAACTGATTTCGATTCAGGCCCGGGAGGCATTGCCCGGTTTTGACGGTATCGGGGACGAGCCTGTTGACGTCCAGGCCGCCATGCTGGACCTGGGGGACGACCCTCTTCTGCTCCTCAAGGCCCAGGCAGCTTTGATGACACACCCTGACATGGCCCGCGCCGTTTTTCCGCTTTATGCGTCCGAGCCGGAATTCCAGGAGGTGTTGCGCACCTATGGAGAAAACGCCCTGCCGCCGATTCACTACTTCCTTCGCCAGCCCATCAGCTCCATTGAATGGATGAACAAGGCTGCCCGTCAGTATGAACGCGCCCGGGACTATATTGCTGAGCTCCGCGGCAAGGACCAGAGCGAACGGACGCCGGAAGAAACGGAGCCTTTGACGCCCGAACAGCGAGGCTGGTACGCAGTGAACTTCATCCGCAACGAGGGCCACGATTTTCTCGGGCAATTCGTGGTGGACGGGAATGGTCAGACCCAATGGGTACAGACCGAGAGGATTACGGAAGGGGTTGCCCAGTTCTTCACCAGCGGCGTGCGACAGTTGGAGGCGGATTATCGAACTGGAGAAGACATCTCCGCCAGTGACATAGGCTGGGCATCGGTGGATGTGTTGGTGTTTGCCAGTGCCGTAAAGGTACTTCGGGCCGGTCGCACGGCGGCAAAGGCGACCCAGGGCGCCAGGCTTTCAACACGCTCGGCGGCATTGGCTGCTCGTATTGCCGGCAGCGGGCGGCTGATTCTCCGCAGCGCCCGCTATGCGAAGTGGCCCCTGATCATTGGCGCTGGCTACCTGGTGGTCGCCCACCCCAGCATCATCAACGACTTTTTTGCCGGGGTGGCCGATGTACTGGGTGTCTCCCCGATGATGGTCCAGCTCGCGGGCTGGTTGCTGATCCTAGTGCCGCTGTTCTATCTGGCAAGCTGGTTACTTTGGCCGGCCATCGCGCTGTTGAAGGGGCTGCTTGCGCTGCTCTACCGGCTTGCTGGCCGCAGGCCCGGTTATTTTTCCGGCCTTCAGTAGAGGGTTCCCACCAAAAGCCCCCCGACCATCAAAACGGCGCCGGTAATCCGGCTAAACGTTTGCGGCCAGGGCACCAGTTTCTCCGCCAGGAAATAGAGCGCAAGCACTGCCATCCAGGCCAGGTTCATCACTCCGCCGACGAACATTAGCAGCATCAGCGCCCAGCAGCAGCCGGTGCAGAAGGCGCCATGGCGGGCTCCCATTGTAAAGGCACCGATTGCGCCGTCGCGCCATTCCGCCATCAGGAAGGTTATGGGTGACTGGCATCTGCTCAAGCAAGCTTGTTTTAGAGAGCTGAACTGGAAAGCCCCAGCGACAACCAGCAGGCAGCCCCCGAGAAGTGGTTCCAGATGCCCCATTGCCGAGGTCATCAGGGTGTTGGCGTGCAATGCCCATTGAGCCACGGCTGCGACCGCGCCGAAGGCGGCCCAGACGGCAAGGTACCCGGCCATGAAAAGCCAGGTTGGTACCGCGGCCTTCTCGAGCTGGCGCCGGCGCTGGTGAACCCGGATATAGGTCATGATCATCGGGGCCGCACCCGGAAGCATCATGGCGGCCATCATCACCATCCACATGACGGTGCCAAGACCGAGGAATGACAGACCTGAACTGGCCGCCATAGTCATTGGCATGGCCATATAGGCCCATGACAATGCGGTCAGGATTCCCAGGGAGGCGCCAATGGCTGCACGCTCCCACGAATGAATCTTAGCCATTGTCAGTTCCATCGAAATCACCTCAGGTGTCTCTCCGTTGTCAGGGGCCGGCGTATTCGAATGGGGAGTAGAGCGCTGTCCGTGCGCTCATATCCAGATCGATGCCGTGATTCCGATGGCGCAAACTCCGTGACTTCGCAACGACCAGTGAGTGGCCCGGAGCGACGGCCAGTGGGTGGTTGTCGATCGTGACCTTGTGTCCATTCTGGCCTTCGATCGCTTTGACATCGGCTTCGTAGGATGAGCCGATGGTCAGATGCCGCCCGCCGTCATCAACGGAAAACCCGATGGGCTGTCTCTCGACAGCAAGAACGTCTCCGATCATGGAGGCCAGCAGTTCCGGGTGGCCGCCGGCCTTGCCGCCGAAGATATTGCCAAGCGCTTCCTGCTGGTGCTCATCGGCGCGTTGGTCGAGGTACAACACAACTTTCCAGTTGCCTTCTGCCATGGGCCCCGGGGCGTTGAGCGCAAGCGCAATGTTCAGATCATCAAGCGCCACCTCGCCGTAAGCTCCTTTCTTGATGTGCCAGCCGACCAGGGCCGAGCAGTCGCCTTCTGTCGGTGGCTCCAGGTAAATGCATGGGCAAGCGCCTTTGCATGTGCAACTTTCAAGATAGTCACCCTGAATTTGCCATTGGGTGCTCATCGTCGCCTCCTTACTCAAATTGAGGGTTGGTGTGCGGTTACTGCTATTGTCAGTTATAGCCCTGAATAGGTGTTTTGAGGTGATGAGGGGATGAGAATATCGTGAGAATGTAGCGGAGGGAGACGATCATGCCGCAACGGATGTCCGACATACTGGCGGCCCGGGCTCACCGGACGTTTGTAGGGCGCGATACAGAGCTTGGCGCTCTGGAAACCATGTTGATGCCAAAGGGGCCGAGGGTGTTACACGTTCACGGTATCGCCGGCATTGGCAAGTCCGCGTTGCTGGCGCGTTTCGCAACGATCGCCCGGGCCGGGGGAGCAACGGTTATCCTGCTTGATTGTCGCCATGTGGAGCCTACTGAGCAGGGTGTGCTCGGGGCGCTCGCGGAGGCCATTGGTGACACAGGATCGCGTGCCGGGGACATCGCTGATCGGTTGGGAGAGCTGGGCGGCGCTGTTGTACTGGCCTTCGATACCTTTGAAGTATTCAGGCTTCTGGATACCTGGTTGAGGCAGGTGTTCATTCCGCTATTGCCCGAAAACGTAAGGGTGGTTCTGGTGGGGCGCCAGCCGCCTACCTCAGCCTGGTACGCGAGCCCGGGATGGGGGTGGTTAATGCGGGCTGTCCCGGTTTCCTCGTTGACCGACACAGAGGCGGAGAACTTCCTGCAGGGCCTGGGCTTGGAGCAGGCGGACATATCCCTGATCGCCCGCTGTACTCATGGCCATCCGTTGGCGTTGAAGCTCGCTGCGGCAGCCGTGAGGGAGGCCTCGCCGGAGCAATGGCCCACCGGTGCGCCCTTGATGAACTCACACGGATTTTTCTTGAGGATGTTGGCGATGAAGTTACCCGGCGGGTGCTTGAGGGGGCGGCCGTTGTCCGCCGGGTAACCCTGTCGCTACTGCAAGCGCTGTTTCCGGATGTGCCGCCCCAGGATGCCTGGGAGAGGCTGCGTCGCTTGCCCATTGTGGTTGGCGCCAGCGATGGTCTGTTGATCCACGATGCGGTGCGAGAGGCCATTGCGCGTTCCCTGCATGCGAGTGATCCGGCGCGCTATCTCGAATACCGCCGTACAGCCTGGCGGCAATTGGCGACAGAGGCGGGCGTTGCCGGTGGCGGTGATCTCTGGCGATACACCGCCGACATGCTGTTCATGATTGAAAACCCAGTGGTGCGGGAAGCGTTCTTCCCGAGTGGTTCCCCCACGTTCGCCGTAGAGCCAGCCCAGGCGGACGATGGACCTGCGCTGGAGGATATTACCCATACCTGGGAGGGAAGTGAGGCCGCCGGAGCTTTGATGGCGTGGTGGCGCCGTTTGCCCCAGGCATTCTCATCGGTCCGGGACGGTGAGGGCCGCATGGTAGGTTTCTACGGCAAGCTCCGTTCGGACGAGCTCCAGCCGGCCTGGCTGCTGGACGATCCGATAGCTGGCCAGTGGTATTCCCATCTCAAACAACATCCCATGCCCCGGGATGCCATTGCCCTGTTTTGCCGCCGCTGGTTGAGCATTGATGACGGAGACTCTCCGGGTGACGTACAGGCAGCGGTTTGGCTGGACCTGAAACGTGCCTACATGGAGCTCAGGCCCAGACTTCGCCGTGTTTACCTGACAGTCCGGGATATGGGCGCCTACGCTGCTGTCGCCAGACGGTTGGGTTTTGAAGTGCTGGAAGATCACACCGTTGTGTTGGATGGCCGACGCTACCATTCTGCCGTGCTCGATTTTGGCCCCGCCTCGGTGGACGGCTGGCTGGCGGACCTTGCCGCTGCGGAGCTTGGCGTTCGGCGTGCGAACGAACTGTTGGACCCGGACGCCCGGGAACTGGTACTCGAAACGGGCAGGGTAGCTCTGACGCCACTGGAATTCGGTGTCATGCGTTACCTGAATGCTCGTGAGGGCAAGGCCGTGTCGCGCAGTGAACTGTTGCGGGATGTATGGGGGACGCGATACGAGGGTGGCAGCAACGTGGTTGACGCGGTGGTTCGCACTTTGCGCAAGAAACTGGGGGATCAGGCTGCCCGGGTCGAAACCGTGTCTGGCGTAGGGTATCGGCTGCGGCCAGGTGGGCAGACTAGCGCAGCCAGTTCCGGAGCTTGATCACCAGAAGTTCTGCGTCGGTCAGTGCCTGCCGGCGTTGCAGCAGTTGCGCCAACACAGCCGGTCGGTCGGTAATGATATTGTCCACCCCCATGTCGATGAAGCGTGACATCGCCTGTGGCGTATTGACCGTCCAGACATGCAGTTCGTTGCCAGCACGGTGGGTGCGAGCCACCGTGGCGGGAGTGACACGGTTCTGTCGCAGGCCCAGTATGTCAAAGTGTTGCTCCCACAGCGGACCAACGATGAATTGTGCCAGCAGGCTGGTTTTCAGCGAAGGCTCCAGTTGTCGCGCTTCGGCCAGGACCCGCCATTCGGCGGCCGCAATCACCGTGTTCTCCACGGCATCCATGCGCTGCAGCATATGGACCACCTCCCTGGTCAGGTCGGGCGTCTCCGGAGCGGGCTTCAGATCGAGGTATAGATGGGCTTGTCCTCTGGTGGTTTCGATGACCTGTTCCAGCGTGGCGATTCGCTCATCGCTGAACGCAGGGCCGAACCACGAACCAGCGTCCCGGGCACGGGCCTCTTCCAGGGTGATATCGGAGATCCTGGCGTTCAGGCCGAAGACACGTCGCATGTCGGTATCGTGCCAAAGCACCGGCACGCCGTCCGCGGTCATGCGGATATCCACTTCAATGTAGTCAGCGCCATCCTCAATGGCTTGTCTTATGGCGCTCATGGTGTTTTCCGGCGCCTTGAAAGCACTGCCACGATGGGCAGTAATGGAAACATCGTCCCGGTGGTCGAAGGATTGCAGGACAAACCAGGCCTGGGTGGCGGCCAGGATGATGATTAAAAGCTCGGCCGACCACGCCAGTGGTGAGGCCCGCCGGGGCAGGGTTTGGGCAGTGCTGTGACGGTGGTGACCCGTTGCCTGTCTATACACGCTGTATATCAGCATGCTGTAGGCCGCCATGCCGGCAAAGGCGGCGGTGAGGGTGAACAGGATATAGAGCGCGATCAGGCCCAGGGTGACGGGCATCAGCACGCCCATTCGCTCCGGCAGGCTCGTTATGATCTCGCCTCCCATTGCCTGGAACAGCCATGTAACCACGATGGGGATCAGCGCCAGGCCGACCAGGCCTGCGATGATTGCGCCCATCACAGGCAGGCGCTGGCCGTGGATATAGCGGCTACTTTGTCTGAGAGCATCGCGCGCACCTCTGCGCTCCAGCAGGAGCAGGGGAACCGATAGTACCCAGCGCAGATAAAGCCAGCCGTTACATACGGCGATTCCCAGCGCTGCGACACCAGATATGCCCAGGAACCACCAGACTTCGGGTGGCCGTTCCAGCTTCAGATAGTAGATGTCGTGGGGTGAGATCAGCCACTGGTAACTCACCACTATGGCCAGCAGGAAAGGCACAGCGATCAGCGCATGGCCGCCCAATTGCAGCAGGGTGAGGGTGAGTAGTTGTTTGAAACGTCGCGCAAGAGCCCACAGCGTCGCAATGGCGATCCGGTATTCGCGGCCTCCGCCGGAGGCGGCAATCCAGGTCATGCCCGCCTGTTGCAGGATTACCAGGAGAGCGGTCAGGGTCGCCGTTGCGCTGATCCATAGTAAGCCGCCAGGGGACACCACAAACTGCACCAGCCCACCAGTGCTGATGGCGGCGTGACCGGTTATCGGCCGAAGCGCTGCCAGGGCGCTGGAAAAGAGCGGCGCAATGGCGGCCAGAACGAGGCCGGTGAAAAACAGATAAAAGACCAACAGCGCCCGGCGATGAACGTGCAGGAATGCCAGAGTGTGCAGTGCAAGAATCTTCATTCAGGTAGCCGTTCCCATATCGAAGTTTCAAGCTCAGGGGTCCTCTGCGGGCTTCATGAGGGCTGCCCTGTTGAACAATGCAGTGCGCTCATCGAACGTCAGGAATGGTTCGGCATTCGTCGCCTCAAGCGTGCCAAACAGTCGCTCCGGATTAAAGCGCCAAGTGGTGCAGTCGGTCATCAGTTCGCTGCAGCTCAGAAGCTGCCCCGATTCCCTCAGGAAATACTTGAGCCCGGTATAGGTGTCCGCCAACAACAGGTCGCGTTGCTGTTTCGGTTGCTTGACCATCAGGCTCCGGCCAATCATGTCGCCGGCCTCTGTCCCGAGCCCCGTTGCATCCAGGATGGTGGGTGGAATATCGATTTGCGCCACAATCTGGTCACGATTGGCGTAATCTTCGAGTGAATCGCTGTCCGGAGGACGTATCGCCAGCACACCAACGTTGCTGTTCAGAGGCACGGATTCATGATCCTTGCGGATGAATCCGCCGGACTCATCCGATGTGATAATGACTAAAGTGTCGTCAAGAATGCCGTCGGACGCCAGGTCGTCAAGAAACCGATTCAAGGCATCTTCCATGGTTCTCATGGCCTTCTTGCGCGCCTCCTGAGGCTCTGGTGTGATGTCCTCGGTGCTCAATTCGTCATCCGGTGGTTGTTGCTCCGGCTCTTTTCCGATTTTAAACGGGTGATGGGTCCCCACGTTCAGCAGGGTGACCATCCACGGGCCGGGCTTCTCATCAAGCTGTCGCAGACGCTTTGCAACGTTGCTGAAATAGATCGGATCAGGTGGCCCCCAACCTTCCACTTCTTCTTCGGGGCTGTTGAAGATCTTTGCGCCGGTGACATCGATAAATCCGGCCTGCGGCATGAACTCACCCTTTTGCATGTAATCCAACGGCGCGGCCTGCCAGTAGGCCGTGTGGTAGCCATGTTCCTTCAGGTGTTTGGGCATGCAGTCCACCACAACCCGGCCTTCAGCTACATCAACCATTTTCCGCGATTGCCGGCGGAAGTCCGGGTATTCGCCACACAGGATGGCAAAGGTGCCGCGATCTGTCTGGCGCTCCATGCTCAGCGAATTCCGGTAGATACGAAATCCATGACGGAGCAGGTTTTCTTCAAGGCTGGCCAGGGTAACGGTTGGGTCGAGATCGTGATAGCGGCTCAGGCTTGGGAAATAACCGCCGGACATGCCCTCAATCATGACCAGCAGCACGTTGGGGTGGTCCCTCACAATGGGGGCGGCAACCTGGTGACGAAAAAAGCTCGCCGTCTGCAGGGTTTTCAGGGCTTTTTCAGACCCGTTGAGGTCCTCGTCTTCCGTGGATAGTGCTGGGGCGAGTGGCCCTATGATCGCCCCTGGTATCTGGGCGAAAAAGCTGGCGACAACGTTGTTTGCGGGCGTTGTAAGGCTCTGGAAAGACACGCCATAGACCGCGGCTACGAGCACCGCAACCACCACCTGCCCGGTCCTGCCTGCCGGCAATGTTTCGGTGTCGAGACGACGGTGCTGCCAATGAAGAATCCAGGCAAGGGAAAGGTAGACGGGAAGCCAGAGCGCGTGAATGTTGATCAGGCTGCCAGTCACAAAGGTTGGATCAACGCCCTTGCCAATCAGTGACAGCTGGAACAGGGTTCCGTGAACGGTAAGGTGCATGCCGGCAACAAACGTTGCGCATCCCAGAACCACGACCAGAATAACCCTCGAAATGCCTCTTGTGATGCACAGCAAAACAGCGAGAACAAACGCACCGGCCAGGTCGCCGGCAATCATTGCCAGCGGATCGGGAACGACACCGCTTTGCAGCACATAGCTCGCCCTGACAACAACCAGCCAGCAGAAAGCCAAAACCAGTGTCTGGCGGAAATGTCTGGCCATGAGCCCAGAGAAAAATGTCATAGTGTGGTCCGGTATCGAGCGGCGATTAAGGTCGTCAGCATAGGCGTGAAAGACCGGGTGCCAAACAAACAGGTTATCGCTACCGGCTGGAGGCTGGCAATGTCGCGGAACGTTTATGAATCACTGGTAATCGGATGGCTGATCATTTTTACCCTGTCAGGGTGCTCCGATGAAATGGATCCCGCGCAGGCAGAAGCGGAATCGACAGGCGTGCAGGACCTAAGCGCACCTACGATTACGCTAAGTGAGGCTGAGCTCGATTGGGTGGGGCAGCAGATTTTTCGTAATGAATGTTCTGCGAAGAAAGCCTGCCTTGTGCACTGGAACGAAGGTGAAGCCTTTCCGTCGCTCGGTATCGGGCATTTTATCTGGTATCCGTCGGCAGTGGAGGGGCGGTTCGTAGAAAGCTTTCCCGCACTGATTCGGTACATGGCCAAGCGTGACGCACCATTGCCCCGCTGGCTCGCACGGCTGGACCCATTTGACGCGCCATGGCCCGACAGAGCCGCTTTTCTCGAGGTGGCAGATTCTGCCCGTGTTGCCGAACTGAGGGAGTTTCTGCTGGCGACCCGGGATCTCCAGGCCGGCTTTATTGTCCAGCGGGCCAGTAGCTCCCTGTTACGTGTCACGCAGGCAGCTCCTGACGCCCAACGAGCACGTGTAAAGCGGCATCTTGAGGAACTGGTCAGTACGTCCGGCGGGGTTTATGCCGTCATTGACTATGTGAACTTCAAGGGGGAGGGGCTGTCCGCCACGGAGCAATACAACGGTGAAGGATGGGGGTTGTTACAGGTCCTTCTTGCCATGAAAGGCGATGACCGGCCGACCCTTGACCGATTCCGAAGCGCAGCCGCCGATGTATTGACCCGTCGGGCCGGGAACGCCGACGCTCCGATCGAACGAGAACGCTGGCTGACGGGCTGGCTCAGTCGTTTGGAAAGCTATCGGGAGCCGGATCATACTTTGGTCTCACCAAAATAATTCGTGAAAACTGGTCCAATTCGCGAACGCCTTCTACTTTATAGGGAAGCGGTTGAGAAATTGCCTGCCCTATGGTCTGTCAGCGCGTGCTGATGTGAGGCATTCGCTGCACAAAGTTGAGGCCTGTAGAGGTTGAAGACAGTATTCGAGGCTGCTTGTTTGATAAAACAAATACTATAAATCAACACGTTGGTATATCTGGCTCGTAAATTGCTCATATTCTGTGCACCTCTAACCAACGGAATTTTGGAGATAAAATAATGAAGAACGCCAAGTCGATTGCCGTCGGCGCAGCCATGCTGTGTGGAGTTTTTACCGCTTCGGTTGCCAGTGCGGCTACGACGCTTGAAAGCGTCAAGGAAAAAGGGCATTTGCAGTGTGGTGTAACCAGTGGTCTTCCGGGGTTTTCACAGCCGGACGACAAAGGTAACTGGACCGGTATAGACGTCGACACCTGTCGTGCCGTAGCCGCTGCGATTTTTGGGGACGCCAAGGCGGTCGAGTTCACGCCTTTGACCGCGAAAGAGCGTTTTACCGCACTCCAGTCGGGTGAAATAGACATGCTGTCCCGTAATACCACGTGGACACTTACCCGGGATGCATCGCTGGGTCTCAACTTCGCCGGTGTTAACTACTACGACGGTCAGGGCTTCCTGGTGAACAAAGGCATCGGCGTGGACGATGCCACACAACTGGACGGTGCGACTGTCTGTATCCAGGCCGGTACAACCACCGAGCTCAACCTGTCGGACTACTTCCGCGCCAAGGGCATGGAATACAAACCCATTGTATTTGATACATCTGAACAGACGGTCCAGGGCTTTGCGTCCGGTCGTTGTGACGTGCTGACCTCAGACCGTTCACAGCTTGCGGCACTTCGCTCCAAACTGTCCGACCCCGATTCGGCCAAGATCCTTCCCAACACCATCTCCAAGGAGCCCCTTGGGCCGGTCGTGCGCCAGGGTGACGACCAGTGGTTCAATATCGTGAAGTGGGTGCTGGCTGTGCAGATCAACGCAGAAGAACTGGGTGTCACCAGCGCTAACGTTGACGACATGCTGAAGTCAGATAACCCGAACATCCAGCGCCTGCTGGGCACTGATGGCGACATGGGAGCCAAGCTTGGTCTGCCGGGTGATTTTGGCGCCAAGATCGTCAAACAGGTCGGCAACTACGGCGAGATGTACGATCGCAACGTAGGCCCGGACACTCCGCTTGGTCTGGAGCGGGGCATCAACGCCCTGTGGACCGAAGGCGGTGTTATGTACGCGCCTCCGGTACGTTAATACCTGAAAGCACCCAGTGGGCGCGCTCCCGTTGGAGCCGCCCACTGACATCTGTGATTCGTTTCGTCGCGGGCTAGCTTTCCGGGAACATGCATGAAAAAACAAACCTTTGATTCCAAACCTGCGGGGCCAAAGCCCTGGTACGACCCGCGGGTTCGCGCTATTTTTTTCCAGGTAGTAGCCATTGCCCTCGTCTTCTGGGGTGGCTGGATTCTTATCGACAATACGCTTTCCAATATGGAAAGCCGTGGCATTAGCACCGGTTTCGGGTTCCTTGATGAATCAGCCGGGTTCGGCATCATCATGAGCCTGGTCCCTTACGACGCCACCATGTCGTACGGTCGAACCTTTTGGGTCGGCCTGACCAATACCCTTCTGGTATCGGCAATGGGTGTGGTGACCGCCACTATCCTCGGTTTCATCATCGGTGTCGCCAGGCTTTCAAGTAACTGGCTGGTTGCCAAAGTCTCTCTGGCTTATATCGAAGTGATCCGCAACATCCCCCTGCTGCTGCAGATTTTCTTCTGGTACTTTGCGGTGCTCAGCAGCCTGCCTTCACCGCGCCAGAGCGTGGACGTCGGCGGAGCTTTTTTCCTCAACAATCGTGGCCTGTATGTGCCGGAGCCGGTGACTCAGGATGGCTTTGGTCTGGTGTGGGGAGGCGTTCTCGCGGCTATTGCAGCCGTCATTGGCATTCGTATATGGGCCAAGAGGCGCCAACTGGCGACCGGAGCGATTTTCCCAACGTTCAAGGTGGGCGTGGGCATTCTGGTTCTGGTTCCGATAGTGTCGTACCTCCTCGCCGGTCAGCCCCTGGAATGGGATTTGCCAGCACTGAAGGGCTTCAATTTCGGTGGTGGCATTTCCATCATTCCGGAACTGGCGGCGCTATGGATTGCCTTGTCCCTGTATACCGCCAGCTTCATCGCGGAAATCGTTCGGTCCGGCATCCTGTCGGTCAGCAAGGGGCAGACTGAGGCATCGAAGGCACTGGGCCTTCCGAATGGTCTTACGCTCAGATTGGTGGTGATTCCCCAGGCGATGCGGGTGATTATCCCGCCGTTGACGAGCCAATATCTCAACCTGGTGAAGAACTCCTCGCTCGCTACGGCCATCGGTTATCCCGATCTGGTCGCGGTGTTCATGGGAACCACGCTGAACCAGACCGGCCAGGCCGTGGAAGTTGTGGCCATTACCATGGCCGTTTATCTCACCATCAGCCTGTTGATCTCCCTGTTTATGAATATCTATAACCGGGCTGTAGCGATTAAGGAGCGATGATGGCTGAGTCAACCATGAAAGCGCCAAAAAGGCGCATTGATCCGGTCCGGTGGGCGCGGGAAAACCTGTTTTCAAGCTGGCACAATACGATTCTGACCCTGTTGGTGGGCTATCTGATCGTGACCAGCGTGGGTCCCTTGCTCAATTGGGTATTGCTGGATGCGAACTTCCAGGGCACCGACCCGAGTGACTGTACCGGAGCGGGAGCCTGCTGGCTGTTTATCAACCAGCGGCTTAATTTCTTTATCTACGGGTTTTACCCCGAGGAATTCCAGTGGCGCGTGGACATCATGTTCGGCCTGCTGGCACTGTCTTTCGCGCCTCAGTTCATTGAACGCTTTCCTGGCCGTAAATGGCTGGGATTGTTCGGCCTGACCGGGCTGCCGATTGTCGGCTACTTCCTGATTCCGGGTGGCGTGTTTGGCCTGGAAGAGGTTCAGAGTTCGAAGTGGGGTGGGCTGATGCTGACGCTGATTCTGGCGTATATCGGCATCATTGCTTCGCTGCCAATCGGCACCTTGCTGGCACTGGGGCGTCGCTCCGAGATGCCGATCATCCGTGGGCTCTGTGTGGTTTTCATCGAAGTGTGGCGAGCAGTCCCGTTGATTACGGTTCTGTTTATGGCCTCGGTGATGCTGCCGTTGTTCCTCCCGGAGGGCATGAACTTCGAGAAACTGGCGCGGGCACTCATCGGTATCACGCTCTGGCAATCGGCTTATATGGCGGAGGTCATTCGCGGCGGCCTGCAGGCGATTCCCCGTGGGCAGTACGAAGCCGCCAGTGCGTTGGGCCTTGGATACTGGAAGAAAATGGGACTGATTATCCTGCCCCAGGCGCTCAAGCTTGTTATTCCCGGCATCGTTAATACGTTTATCTCGTTGTTCAAGGACACAACGCTGGTGCTGATTATCGGGCTATTCGATATTCTCGGCACCGTTCAATCGACGGTTACGGACCCCGCCTGGCAGAACGTGGCCGTGGAGGGGTATGTCTTTGTGGCGTTCTGTTTCTGGGTGTTTTGCTTCGGCATCTCCCGATACAGCCAGAACCTTGAGCGCAAACTAGATACCGGTCACAGAACCTGATGGGTAAACCAATGACAGAACAAACGCAAACTCCTGATACGCAATCGTCACCGTCCTCGGACGTTGGCAAGTCCGATATTATTCGGGTGGAGGGCATGCACAAGTGGTACGGCGATTTCCACGTGCTGAAGGACCTCAACCTGGCGGTTCGCCATGGCGAGCGCATCGTGATATGTGGCCCCTCCGGTTCGGGTAAATCCACGTTCATTCGCTGTATCAACCGGTTAGAGGAACACCAGCAAGGCAAAATCATTGTCGACGACGTGGAACTGACCGACGATGTACGTCAGATCGACAGCGTCCGGCGCGAGGTTGGCATGGTGTTTCAGCATTTCAACCTGTTCCCGCATTTGACGGTGCTCGAGAACTGCTGCCTGTCGCCGATCTGGGTGCGGAAAACGCCGCGCAAGGAAGCTGAGGCTACGGCGATGGAGTATCTGGAACGGGTGAAAATTCCGGACCAGGCCAACAAATTCCCAGGTCAGCTTTCCGGCGGTCAGCAACAGCGGGTGGCTATCGCCAGGGCGCTGTGTATGAAGCCGAAAATCATGCTGTTTGACGAGCCGACGTCCGCGCTGGACCCTGAGATGATCAAGGAGGTGCTGGACGTCATGATTGAGCTGGCGGGCAGTGGCATGACCATGTTGTGCGTTACCCATGAGATGGGCTTCGCCAAGACGGTGGCTGACCGGGTGATTTTCATGGACGGTGGTGAAATCGTTGAAGAGGCGCCGCCCCACGATTTCTTCACCAACCCGCAGGAGCCCAGGACCCAGAAGTTCCTGAAGCAGATCCTGCAGCATTGAACGGCCTGCAACACCTAACGGAAAGAGCCGGGCGTCGCCCGGCTCTTTTTAAAGTGGTTGTTTGGTAAGAACCGGTTCCTTGTCCGGTTCTACCTCCAGCCACCAGACGTTCTCGTCCCAGTCGCCCAGCACAATCCGCTTTGCCGGCTTACCGCCTGCCTCCAGCTCGTGAACAGCCGGACGATGGGTGTGGCCGTGGATCAGTCGTTGCACCCCGTGCGCCTCCATTTCCTTCACCACCTCATCCGCGGTGACGTCCATAATGAACTCTTCCTTGCCCTGGTTCTTGGCCATGCTGATTTCCCGTAATTGACGGGCCATCTGCTGACGTTCGGCCAGGGGTCGTTGGAGAATCATCTGCTGCCATTGCGGGTTGCGCATGTTGGCGCGGAATTTTTGGTACTCCACATCCGCGGTACACAGGCTGTCACCGTGCATTAGCAGGGTAGGCGTGCCGTAAAGATCCACCACCGTTGGGTCATCCAGTAGAGTGGCGCCGATTCGGTTGCAGTAATCTTCGCCAATCAGAAAGTCCCGGTTTCCGTGCATCAGGTACAACCTGGTGCCCGAGTCACTGACCGCGCGCAGTGCCGCCGCAATCTGCTCCTGCAGGGGCGTTCGCTCGTCATCGCCAATCCAGGCTTCGAAAAAGTCGCCGAGAATGTAGAGTTGCTCTACCCCTCGGGCCTTGTCTTCAAGGAATCCCAAAAACGCGTTGGTGATGTCCGGGCGGGACTCTTCCAGGTGTAAATCTGAGATGAACAGCGTGGTCACGCCGCGCCTCCGTCCCCTGTGATTTCGGCTTTCTCGATCACCACATCTTCTGCAGGCACATCCTGATGGCCTGCACGCATAGTGGTACGCACCGCGCGAATGGCATTAACGGTTTCCATGCCTTCCACAACCTTGCCGAAAACGCAGTAGCCCCAGCCTTCGGCATTCTCGGCGGTGTGGTCGAGGAAGCCGTTGTTCTCGACGTTGATGAAGAACTGCGCAGTGGCGGAGTGCGGGTCCATGGTGCGGGCCATGGCAACGGTGCCCTGCATATTGCTGAGGCCGTTGTTGGCTTCGTTTTGAATGGGCTCGCGGGTCTTTCGCGGGGTCATCCCCGGTTCAAAGCCGCCACCCTGAATCATGAAGTTGCTGATGACACGGTGGAAAATCAGCCCGTCATAGAAACCGTCGCGAACGTACTGTTCGAAGTTTTTGGCAGTCTCGGGGGCCTTGTCGTAATCCAGTTCCAGAGTGATGTCACCGTGGGAGGTTTTCAGCAGAATCATCAGGGTTTCCTGTTCAAGTAGGTATTAAAAGCAACGTGGCTGTTATTGTACTGAAGAGTTTGTACGCGTGCATGAGTTAGGCAATGATTTGTGAGTATAATACGCGGTTTCAGATACACACCCTACGATTGAGATTGTATGAGCGCCGAGTCCAAGAAAGCCCATAACTTCATCCAGAGCCTGATCGAAGACGCCGTTGCCAAAGGCGAACACACGGGTAAGGTTGTGACCCGTTTTCCGCCCGAGCCGAATGGTTACCTGCACATCGGCCACGCCAAATCCATTTGCCTGAATTTCGGCATTGCGGAAACCTTTGGCGGAGAATGCACGTTGCGGTTTGATGATACTAATCCGGAAAAGGAATCCCAGGAGTATATTGACTCCATCAAGAAGGATGTTCATTGGCTGGGTTGTGAATGGAGCGGAGAGGTTCGCTACGCTTCGGACTATTTTGACGCCATTTACGACTTTGCCGTTGAGTTGATTGAAAAGGGCAAAGCCTATGTGTGCGCGCTGACTGCCGATCAGATGGCCGAGTACCGGGGTACGCTTAAAGAACCGGGCCAGAACAGCCCCTATCGTGACCGGCCGGTGGAAGAAAACCTTCAGCTGTTCCGCGATATGCGCGCCGGTAAGTATCAGAACGGTGAGCTGGTGCTGCGCGCCAAAATCGATATGGCCTCCCCGAACATCAATCTGCGGGACCCGATTCTGTACCGGATTCGTTATGCCGACCATCACCAGACTGGCGATAAATGGTGCATCTATCCGATGTATGACTTCACCCACCCGATTTCCGACGCCATGGAGGGGATTACGCACTCCCTGTGCACACTGGAATTCGAGGATCATCGCCCGCTCTATGATTGGGTGCTGGACAACATCTCAGCTCCCTGCCAGCCACGGCAGATCGAATTTGCCCGGCTGAATCTCAATTACACCATCACCAGCAAGCGCAAACTCAAGCGTTTGGTGGACGAAGGCTTTGTGGATAGCTGGAATGACCCACGCATGCCCACCATCTCCGGAATGCGCCGCCGTGGTTATACCCCGGATTCCGTCCGTACCTTCTGTGACATGATCGGTGTCAACAAGGCCGGCGGCACTGTGGATATGGGGATGCTGGAGCACGCCATCCGCGAAGACCTGAACACCCGTTCGCCCCGCGCCATGTGCGTAATGCGGCCGTTGAAGGTGACACTGACCAATTACCCGGAAGACAAGACCGAAACCCTGGTGTTGCCGGTTCACCCCCAGAACCCGGACATGGGCGAGCGTGAAGTCACCTGGAGCCAGACCCTGTACATCGACCGGGAAGATTTCGCGGAAGAACCGCCCCGTAAATGGAAACGTCTTGCTCCGGAGCAGGCGGTGCGTCTGCGTGGCGGATACGTCATGACCTGCCGTGAGGTTATCCGTGACGACAGCGGTGAGATTGTTGAACTGAAATGCGAGTACGATCCCAATACCCTCGGCGTTAACCCCGAAGGCTACAAACCGAACGGTGTCGTTCATTGGGTGTCGGCCACTGACAGCGTTGAGACGGATATCAATCAATACGACCGCCTGTTCAACCATGAGTCGCCGGACAGTGATAAAGAGACTGACTTTGTGGACCTGATCAACCCGGAATCTCTGGTGGTCCTCAAAGGCGCCAGAGTAGAGAAGAGTTTGGCCCAGCCCCGTACTGATTTGCCATATCAGTTCGAGCGTGAGGGGTATTTCTTCTGCGATCAGGAGCTGACTGAGGCAGCAGGCCGTCCGGTGTTTAACCGTACCGTGACCCTCAGGGATTCCTGGGGCAAGGGCAAGTAAGTTCGGTGATACATTCATTCAATTATTTAACGAGCGTAGCGTGATTAGAATCTACAACACCCTTAGTCAGCAAAAGGAAGAGTTCCAGCCGATCGAACCAGGAAAGGTTCGCATGTATGTCTGCGGCATGACGGTATATGACTACTGTCATTTGGGGCATGCGCGGGTGTTGGTGGCGTTTGATGTGATCACGCGGTACCTGCGTCACAGCGGCTACGATGTCCAATACGTGCGCAATATCACCGACATCGACGACAAGATCCTGCGCCGGGCTGACGAGAATGGCGAAGTTTATAGCGACCTCACCAAGCGCATGATCAATGCCATGCACGAGGATGAGGCTAAGCTGGGTGTTTTGTCGCCTACAGAGGAGCCGTGTGCGACCGAATACATTAATGACATTGTGGCCATGATCCACAAGCTCGTTTCAGGCGGTCATGCCTATGCTGCCGATAACGGCGACGTCTACTTCTCCGTAGATTCGTACTCCGATTACGGCAAACTCAGCAAGAAAAAGCTTGAAGACCTTGTGGCTGGCGCACGGGTGGATGTTCAGGAAGCCAAGCGCAGCCCGGCGGATTTCGTGCTTTGGAAAGCCGCCAAAGAGGGTGAGGTAAGTTGGCCTTCGCCTTGGGGAGATGGCCGTCCAGGCTGGCATATCGAATGTTCCGCCATGTCTAACCGCTGCCTCGGCGAAACCTTCGACATCCACGGCGGCGGGCCGGATTTGTTGTTCCCGCACCATGAGAACGAAATTGCCCAGTCCGAGTGTGCCAATGGTCACACATTCGTGAACACCTGGATGCACGCCGGCGCTATTCGGGTGAACAAGGAGAAAATGTCCAAGTCCCTGGGCAATTTCTTCACCATCCGTGAGATCTTTGAGAAGTATGCGCCGGAGGTGGTGCGTTACTTCCTGGTGTCCAGTCATTACCGCAGTCAGGTGGATTACTCGGAAGAAAATCTCGCGGAAGCAGGGCGTACGCTCACCCGGCTCTATCATGCCCTGCGTGGTCTGGTGCCGGCCAAGAACGTGGCGGAAACGGAACACGACCAGCGTTTTGCCGAGGCCATGAATGACGACTTCAACACCGCAGGAGCCATTGCGGTTCTTCATGCTGTCGCTAATGAAATCAACCTGGACCGCAGGGAAGGGCGCGGCGAAAAGGCTAACCAGCAAGCGGCAGTGCTTGTAAGGCTCGGGGGTATTCTGGGTTTGTTGCAGCAGGACCCGGAAGCCTACTTCCAGGCCGACACTGGCGGCGAGCTCAGTGCAGACGACATTGAGGCGATGATCCAGGCCCGAGCCGATGCGCGAAAGCAGAAAGATTTCGCCGAGGCGGACCGTATAAGGGATGAGTTGGCCGATAAAGGCATTATCCTGGACGACAGTCGCGAAGGCACCAGCTGGCGCAGGGGATGATGTCAACCAAAGGTCGTGTTGTTGGCGCGGGAATGACCTTGTAGGGAAATTCCCGTACAATACCGCCCTCGAATTATAACGGCCCTGACGGGTAAACCCGTAAAAAGGGCAGGGAATACAGTAACCCACTGAGGCAAACAACGATGACAGAACGCGTACAAGTCGGCGACCTTCAGGTCGCAAAGAACCTGTTCGATTTCGTTAATAACGAAGCAATTCCGGGCACGGGTGTCGACGCTGACAAATTCTGGGCCGAGTTCGACAAGATTGTTCACGAATTGGCTCCCCGCAACAAAGAGCTGCTTGCCAAGCGCGACGACATCCAGGAGAAAATGGACACCTGGAATCGTGACCACAAGGGCCAGAAGCTCGACATGGCCGAGTACAAGTCGTTCCTGAAGGATATCGGCTACCTGGTTGATGAGCCTGGCGACTTCAAAATTTCCACCTCAAATGTGGATCCGGAAGTGGCCACCATGGCAGGTCCCCAGCTTGTGGTTCCGGTGATGAACGCCCGTTTTGCACTGAACGCGGCCAACGCCCGTTGGGGTAGCCTTTACGACGCGCTGTACGGCACCGATGCGATCTCCGAGGAAAACGGCGCCGAAAAAGGCCGTGGCTATAACCCGGTTCGTGGTGCCAAGGTCATTGAATTTGCGCGCAACCTTCTGGACAGTTCCGCTCCGCTGGCTTCTGGCAGCCACAAAGACGCAGCCCGGTATCTGGTTGAGGGTGGCAAGCTGGTGGTCAAGTTGCAGAACGGTGAGTCTACCGGCCTGAAAGACGAGTCCGGCTTTGTGGGTTACACCGGCGCCGCCGATGCACCCACGGGCGTGCTGTTGGTCAAGAATGGCATGCATTTCGAGATTCAGGTCGATGCCAGCCACCCGATCGGGAAGGATGACGGGGCGCATGTAAAAGATGTGCTGATGGAGTCGGCTCTGACCACCATCATGGACTGTGAGGATTCTGTCGCTGCCGTGGATGCGGATGATAAGGCTCTGGCCTACCGCAACTGGTTGGGGCTGATGAAGGGCGATCTGGAAGAAACCTTCGAGAAAGGCGGCCAGCAAACCACCCGCAAGATGCACGGTGATCGTGCCTACACCAAGCCGGAAGGCGGAGAGCTGGTGCTGAAAGGCCGCAGCCTGATGTTTGTGCGTAACGTGGGTCACCTGATGACCAACCCGGCCATCCTGCTGAAAGACGGCAGTGAAGTGCCTGAGGGGTTGATGGACGGCCTCATGACCTCACTGATCGCGATTCACGACCTCAAAGGCACTGGAAAGCTGCAGAACAGCACCACCGGCTCGGTTTACATTGTTAAGCCGAAGATGCACGGGCCTGAAGAAGTGGCGTTTACCAATGAGTTCTTCGGTCGTGTTGAAGATGCGCTTGGTCTGCCGGCCTTCACCCTGAAAGTTGGCATCATGGACGAAGAGCGGCGCACCACCGTTAACCTCAAGTCCTGTATCCATGCCGCCAGGGAGCGTGCCGTATTCATCAATACCGGCTTCCTTGACCGCACTGGTGACGAAATCCACACGTCCATGGAGTTGGGGCCGTTTATCCGCAAGGGGCCGATGAAGCAGGCTGCCTGGATTCAGGCCTACGAGCAGTGGAACGTGGACGTCGGGCTGGAAACCGGTTTCCGAGGTGTTGCCCAGATCGGTAAAGGTATGTGGGCGATGCCGGACCTGATGGCGGGTATGCTGGAAGCCAAGATTGGCCACCCGAAAGCCGGCGCCAATACCGCGTGGGTTCCATCACCAACAGCGGCTACGTTGCACGCCACCCATTATCATCAGGTGAGCGTTGCGGATATCCAGCAAGAGCTGGAAAGCCGCACCCGTGCCAACCTGGATGACATCCTGACCGTGCCTGTAATGGACGACCCGAAATCCCTGTCGGCGGAAGAAATTCAGCAGGAGCTGGACAACAACGCCCAGGGTATTCTTGGTTACGTGGTGCGCTGGATCGACAGCGGTGTCGGTTGCTCCAAGGTTCCCGATATCAATGACGTGGGCCTGATGGAAGACCGCGCTACCCTGCGTATCGCTTCGCAGTTGCTGACTAACTGGCTTTACCATGGCATCTGCACCGAAGAGCAGATCAATGAAACCATGAAGCGCATGGCAGCGGTGGTTGATCGCCAGAATGCGAACGACCCGTCCTACCGTGACATGGCGCCGGAGTTTGAGGGCAGCATTGCCTTCCAGGCCGCCATGGATCTGGTTCTCAAGGGCCGTGAACAGCCAAATGGCTATACCGAGCCGCTTCTGCACGCCTATCGTCTGAAGGCGAAAGAGAAGTACGGTCAGTAATCCGGGCCGGTGATAAAAAACCCCGCGAATGCGGGGTTTTTTATGAGGCCAGATTAATCCTTGTGTAGCTCGTTCGCTGCATAGAGCGTGTTCTGTAGTAGCGTGGCAATAGTCATCGGCCCTACGCCTCCCGGAACCGGGGTGATGTAAGCAGCCCGCTCCGACGCCGCTGCGAAATCCACATCGCCACGCAGCTTGCCGTCTTCCATCCGGTTGATTCCCACATCAATCACCGTTGCTCCGGGCTTGACCCACTCGCCCTTGATCAGTCCTGGCTTTCCGACCGCGGCAATCAGAATGTCCGCTTCCCGCACAAATTTCTCGAGATTGTCGGTAAACCGGTGGCATATTGTGACTGTGGCGCCTTTGAGCAGCAGCTCCATGGTCATCGGGCGGCCGACGATGTTGGATGCGCCGACGATAACCGCGTGCTGGCCCTTGTAAGGGGTGTCTACGCTGTCCAGCAGGGTGATGACGCCTGCGGGCGTGCAGGGTCTCAGGGCCGGTTTGCGCTGCATCAGGCGGCCGATGTTGTAGGGGTGGAAGCCGTCCACATCCTTGTCAGGGCGGATCTTTACCAGAATGGGGTCTGGGTCCATATGGTCGGGCAGGGGAAGCTGCACCAGGATGCCGTCTACGTCAGGGTTCTCGTTGAGCTCGTCAACCAGTGCCTCCAGGGCCTCCTGTGACGTGTCTTCCGGAAGGTCGTAGGAGAGCGACATGATGCCCGCCTCGTCACAGGCCCTGCGTTTGTTGCCTACGTATACGTGCGAGGCCGGGTCATTGCCCACCAGCACCACAGCCAGCCCCGGCGCACGAAGCCCCTGCTGTTTACGGGCCTCGGTTCCTGCCGCAACCTGTTGTCGCACAGAGGCGGCGATATCTTTTCCGTTGATCAGTTTGGCGCTCATGTCTTTGTCTTGTCGGTTGTGCGAAAATAAAGGCGCAGCATTGTCTCATGCTTGGGCTCCGTCGCCAATCGATGGGCGAAAACCCCAAATGCGTGTTGACGGACCGGTTCGGCGCCGGTAATATGCGCGCCAACTTTGCTGAGGTATCTGTTGTTCAGTTTAGACGGGGTATAGCGCAGTCTGGTAGCGCGCCTGCTTTGGGAGCAGGATGTCGGGAGTTCGAATCTCTCTACCCCGACCACTTTCTGGTCAGTCCAGGATATTGAACAGTCAGGTGGGCGAACGGTTTATGCGCTCGTAGCTCAGCTGGATAGAGCATCGGCCTTCTAAGCCGGTGGTCGCAGGTTCTTATCTGTACCTGAGTTTTATGCATCCGCAAAGTTATCCTCCACTTGCGATTTATGTCCCCCTAGCTCAGCTGGATAGAGCATCGGCCTTCTAAGCCGAGGGTCGCAGGTTCGAGTCCTGCGGGGGACGCATTCCTATATAAATCAATGGCTTATAATCTAGCCTGACTCTAGTACTTCCGTTTCACAAGATTTTTCTTCTTTTTCGTTGCTCATTAGTGCATCCAGCACTACGATCCACTCTGTACCTCAGATGGAGTGCATCCGTGGAAAGCAGGGTTCAGACACACCGGTTTCGGCATCATACTGGCTATAAAATAGCCACCTATTTTGATGTGGAGAGCGGCGCGGAATTTTTAGGCCCGCGAGAGTTCCTTGAATATCTATCTGAGTCTGAGGGTTCCGGGCAAGCCACTCTCAACGCAGTTATAAATGACCTACAACTTTTTTTGCGTTATCTATGCGCCTGCTCTGACTTGCAGGTTCAATCTGGTTTGAAGCTCAATGGCTCGGGCCTTTTTTTGAACCGCGTATTGTTTATGTACCCCTCTTTTCTGGCTGAGGGTCATCGTTCTCCCAGCCCATTTGTCAGCGCAGTCGCCCACCATCTTGGTTTTGAAGGTTTGGCCCGATCTTCGACAGGACGTTACTTATCAACCGTTAATAGATTCTTGAAGTTCAACGATAAAGAGTGGATCTCTCAACAAGCTGTCAACGAGCGGTTTGAGGTTGATACTTTTGTTAGCGAGGAGCAACTTATTGAGCAGCTTGGAAAGATGAGATCGCTGAAGAAATCTGAGAAGGCTGCGCTTCTAAGAAAATCTATGCTTGCCGGTTGCATCTCGGGGGGCCCAAAACAAATAACTCGCCCACACTTATCGATGCCTAGACGATTTGGGAGGCCTCAAGATCCTGATTATCGGTTTTACGAGAAATGTTTCCCGATAGATAAAATTTTGGATCTTATTAAGAATGCATCCTCTTATCGAGATATATGCTTGTTCTCGCTAATGGCTGGTACAGGCATACGGACGTCAGAGGCTCTGCAACTGAGATTTGAAGATTTATTGATTGAGGAAGAGCTGGTCCAGATTCTGCCTTACGCAGACCGGATTCAGGTTTATGACGATCTAACTGATTGTCAAATTACTGAACTCGCTTTCAAGGGTCGGACGACCAAGGATGTTTTGTTTTTAAGTCCATTTAAAGAGATCTTTTTCGAATACCTGCTGAACTACATAAGTGAAGAGCGAGATCGTTTTAATCCTTCGCATGATTTCGTTTTCGTTACCATGGCAAATAATGCTCAGGGAAAGACGTGGTTTGATAAAGACTCGACCTCTCATAACAGGACATTTAAAGAGGCTCAGAGGCGCATAGGTATCGAGGCAAAAGAGCTGTACTCATTACATTCGCTTCGGCATTTTTACGGAACCTGGCTTCGGAATTACCAGCCGAACGGAGAGGGGGGCTTTGGGTTCCCGCTGAGCGTTGTAAAGAAACACATGGGGCATAAGTTTGAATCAACTACAGAAGGCTACTCTTTACCGGACACGCGAGTAACGATGAGTAAAATACAGCGAGCCCAAGCGTTGATTAAAAAGAAGGGTTGGGATCTCACTCGCATCAAGAAGATCGCGGATCAATAAGGTATTATTGTGGATTTTGATAAACCATTTATCGTTACCAGAACGGGTTTCAAACAAAACAAAGTGGTTTCGGAAGCGATCGAATTTTTGAAAGTTGAAGAGGTGCCCAGGGAATATCGAAAAGCACACATTCAGCTTTTAACATTTTTTAGAACAACTATTTTTCCAGAAAACGTCGACAAGTTTCATAATCTTGTAAATATTTTTTGTTATGGCCAACGGCCAAAAGATATTTCGGCGCTCAGAGATATCTTGAGTGATTTTTTTTCAGAGTCACTCAGTCATGAAACGTCTACTAAGGTTTGGTCACTCTTTAATGTGCTAGTTTTTCATTTAGCACTTCAAAGAATGATTTTTTTACCGCCTACCCCTTTGTTTGCTGTACCAAGGGCGGGGAGCATTGTGCTCACACCATGGTTCAAGAAACTGCCTGCCGAGATACAGTTTTGGTGTGTCGCGAGCGATAAGCGCTATCTTGAAAAACTTTCTGGTTCGCTTGATTTGAGAATGCAGCAGCTTGCTTGGGAATGGTACAGGGAAAATGAGAGTCACAAGCAGTTTAGCTCCGCAGCTGTTCTTATGCGTCATTATTTTGCCTATCAAGCCGCAACCAAATTCGACCTGTCTTTATTTGTTGAAGTGCAAAGGTTGAACTTGGCCTTAACCGATGTTGCGAGGGGGCCTCAGGCAGCCCTTTGGCTCTATTCTAGGCTGCACGAGGAAGATTACTTAACTCTTTATACCAAGAAACTCAATGATACGGTCGTGAGAATTGGGTCGGTCCCTCAGATTTACCAGCGCGAGATTATAGAGCGCCGGACGAAGGCAGGTCTTTCTGATCCTTATGATTTCAGTCTCAATGCAAAACAACTCGGCGTCGACCACGCGGTGCGGCTAAACCAAAACGCAAAAAGCGGTCGGCTTTACAAGCAAAAGTTTCCTACCATTGTTCGCACAGAATATGGAGATGCAAGATATCGGCCGGGAATTGCACCGATACCTCAAGGGTGCTCAGTTTATGAGCTGGTAAACAAAAAGTTTGTTCGTTTTGACTCGTATTTTTTGACTGACAAGGCACTTGGATCGTTTAGACCTGAGAAATTGTACGAGACATATCCTAAAAGCCTTTGGCTGGCCCATCAAAAAGATTTTTTAGGCGATGGGTACGAAAAAAACACCAAGAAAACTAAGGCTGGGTCGTTAAGAATATTCAACGCATATATATTTTCATATCTCCCATGGTTTAAGGAGAATGTAGAACCTAACCTAAGAGTGCCAGAATGCCTCGAAGACTTTGATCCCAATCTTTTTATTCGGAACACGCATTCGTTTCTGTTGCGTCTTGATCCAAATGCAATTCTGCCCGTTACCTTGCCGACTTTCTTCGAGAAGTGCGCGGATGTTGGTGCTGAAGGCGGTAAAGCTAACGTAAATGCGTTACAGGCAGGCCTAAAAAATATTAGTGCGTTTTTTGATAGCTATATAAATCTTGAAGGTCTTTCTGTACCCAACCCGATGAGTCTTGCCCCAGAAATACGAGGATATTCGTACGCGGAAGCTCAGAAAAAAAAGGTTGATTACGATTATTGGTGGCTTCTGAGAGAATTTTTAATTGCTTTCTCTTATTGCTCTTTACGTGCTCGAAGAGATCTAGTCGAAAAAGAGTTAAGCCGAGAAGCCTGGCGCAAGAAGTTCCGGGAGTACGCTGAAACCGTAGATATATCGTTCGGAAATGTATCGTTAGATCTCTCTGAGCTGGAAGGTCTAGATAATTTTGATCCAAGAACAGTGCACGTGTTTTCAACATTTTTTTGTTTTGTATCCCAATGCGGCATACGCTTCTCAAATGCGTTTTGGCTAGATGCAAGAACGTTTGATGTAAAAGTTGATGCTGAAGCAAAGGACGATGATGAGGTTGAGGTCTGGATTAACACTGATAAATCTAAACTGAAGCCGTTTCAATCCCATGTTAAGTTTTCCGTAATAAAGCTGTTGAGAATGTTGAACGACATCCGAGCCAAGGTTTTCTCTAATGATGCTGTTTTCTATCAGAACTATGAGGAATCAAAGTGGGGAGAAATTGTTCCTCTTTTCAGGTTTTTGGAAAATAAGCATGTGGAGTCGGATGTAGAGTATTTTACGGATGCTCTTACCGAT
>NZ_DFMB01000008.1:0-6492 GCF_002375325.1 Marinobacter sp. UBA3604 | reverse complement strand
TCTTACCGATCTTTTATATTCTTTTCAATCTCTCCTAAAACGTACAGGATACGAATTCGGGTCATATCTCTATCCAAAGGCACGCGGTATGAGCCTCGACGATTTCGAGATCCTCAAAGCCACTCGTACACAAGCTCCTATCAAGACGTTTATTATTGATGAGGATGATGTCAGCCAACATAAAGAAGTTGGCGAGAACCTGAGGCCAGTGAGTTTGTTCAAGTACAGGTCTGCGATAACTGTTCATGGACTTCGAAAGACCTTCGACAGCTTTTTCACAATGTTTTTAGATAAGCAAGTGATTTCAGAACTATACACAGGTCAATCTCCAGAAACGGTCGGATATTATTCGTCAAATACTCTGGGGGAATACAGATTGGCTCAGGACGTGGCAAAGAGTGCGGGCCTTCCTTTCGTGATCGGAAAAGATGGAAAGAATGCCGACGAGATAGTTGAAGATATCAAAAAGAAAGGGCTTCCTTCTAAATCATTGATGATGTCTGCTGTGAATATTGACGATTTCGATCTTAATGAAGAATACAAAAGGGCACCAGACAGGGAAATTAGTGTAAACAGGACACACATTTGTCCATACTCTAATGTTTGCCCAAAGAAAATTAGGGCGATACTTGATGGCCAGAAACTTTGCGGAATTTGCCCTGCTGCACTTTCTTTTCCAAGCGATGCGCCGGCTATTGCAGCGACGATTAGAAAAATCGGAGATCAGATTGCAGACCTTTCTACTTCCATAAACTCCAATGAACTGACGAAATCTGAGCGCGGAGATTTTCAAGAAAAAAGAATGCGGTTAATTTCTGAGTTTTCTTCTTGGATGGTTCGTCACGACCAGTTAATACAGATGACTAACGGTGAAATTCTTCTTGGTGAGGATGGAACTGAACATTATCGAGAGAAACTCGTCTATCACAAGCCCGGAGTATATTGGTCAGTAGAAAAGAAAAATATATGGCGCATTATTGAAACGTCCGATGCAAAAACACTCCAAAGCAACAGGCTGAAGATCACTGCGCAAAGGTATGCTCGGGATATGATATCAAAGATAAATCCAGAGTTGATGGAACGAATTCATACACAACTCGATAATGATCCCGTCAAGGCTGCAGCTCTGTTTGTAGAAAAAACAGCGCTATTGGAAGGTGTGAGCTTAGATGAGGTAGTTCGGTCTATCGAAGAACATACTCAGAAAGGCAGTGCGGAATCTCTTAAAAAGCTAATTGGTATGAGTGATGGGGAATAAAGAAGCTTTAGATAGCCACTGGCGTGATCGCGTGAGCAAAGATGCTGGGAATCTGGAGGAAATATTAAAAGAAGAGGTGCGGGCCCGAGGAGAACCTTTCAAAAACATCACCCGGGCAGCCCAATTTGGCGCAAAGAAACTCAACGAAAGGTCGCCGGAAAAAAAGGCACCGGTTGCTATTTCAACGCTAACTCGCCGCAACTCCGCTTATCGACCCATTCTGGAAGAATATAGTAAAAAGGGTGGGCCGCAAGAGGTCACCGGAAGCGAACGAACGAAATTCAAGCTTGAGATTAGACAGAAGAACAATGAAATTGAGAGGCTCAGCAAGCAGCTGACAACTGCTCTAGAGGACCGGTCGAAAGCTCACCATCGACTCGGGCAAAGTGTATCTCACGATGCCTCTCAGAAAGCTGTAGAAGCGAGCTTCGCCACGTGGAAAAAGGTCATCGATAAGCTTTTAAAAGAGCTGAAGGGAGCAAAGTTCGATCTACAAAAAAGAACGATCGAAGATGAGTTCGGAGTTGGGACTTTACTAGAAGAGGAGGATTTTCCAGAAGGCTTTTTTGACTGGCTTAAAAGGAATAGAAAATGACCGGTGAGAAAAAACAGTCCGCTCAGGATAGGAAAGCACAAATTCTTGCCGATTTCTTATCCTGGACAGACATGCGAGAAGCGGAAGGTGATTGGGAAAAGTACATCTACAAGACCGGGGATAAGCTGAATCGCAGTGAAATAGCCAACGAACTGTGTTTCGCAAGATCAGCATGGACGTCGAACAAAGAGCTTCAAAACAACCTTTTTGAGCTTGAAGAGAGGCTTAGAGAAGAAGGCAAGCTCAGGCCGGCCAAAGAGAAAGATGCAAGATCATTCAAAGCGGAGTCAGCTCGCAAAGATAGATCGCTTGGTCAAAGTCAATCACGCATTAAAGCGTTAGAACAGCAAAACGCCGCACTCATAGCTGAGCGAGATGATTTGAAGCGTAGAGTAGATCGGCTTGAGTTCTTGGAGCATCACATGACAACGAATGGACGGGTTCCTCATTAATGGTGGAATTTGTCCAGCTCGAAACAACTATCCGCTCTGTCCGGTTCAATTCGGCTCAGCTGATACTCATGGGCTCGCAGTGCGTTAAGACTGGGAAAAGGATCGTGCTCAGAGCAGCGGGCAGGGCTTGGAGTGAGCCCTTTGAAATAGGGACAACATGGCGAGTTTCCGGGCACAAAACAGAGCAGACCCTTACCAGGGGGGATTACACATTCAAGGAAGAGGTTGTGAACCTTGATTCTGCTGAGCTCATTCTGCGGGACGGTGAAGCATTCATAAGACTTCTCAGCGAAAGCAAGAAGTTCTCAGGAATTGGTCGCGTCAAGGCTCAGAACCTCTGGATCGAATTTGGTGAAAACATATTCGACATCATTGAGCAAGTCGATATCGAGTCGCTCAAGCGTATTATCTCGGAGCAGAGTGCCCTTAAGTTGTGTGAGGAGTTCCGAAGCCTAGGGTATATCCGTGCACTTCAGAGCTTGATGAGCAAACCGCTACCGTCGGCTGTTTGTCTAGATCTTGTTAAGGCCTATGGGTGTGATGCAGTTGATCGCGTGAAGGAAGACCCATATCGGCTGCTCACATTCATGCAGAATTGGATGCGGGTTGATGATATTGCTCGCCATGAATTTGGCATAGACGTTTCTGATAGCCGCAGGATGAGGGCCGCTGTTAATGAGGCGCTATTGTCTAGGTTCAATTCCGGCAACACGGCCGCGAACCTTAAGCAGGTCAAAGCCACGATAGAAAACACGATTTCAATGAATTCGCAATTCGTTGAAAAAGCGTTGGAGGTCGAGGGGGGGAAACTGTTTAAGAAGAGTGAGCGACTGGTTCATCCGATTGGTCCATGGCTTATGGAAACAATGATTGCTGAGAAAATCGTCGCACGACTTAAACAGCGCTCTCACGGTCCGGAGTCTATAGACCACATTGATGCTGCGATCGATGCTTACGAAAACGAAAATTTCATTGATCTCACGACAGAGCAGCGAGAGGCCATTGTTTTAAGTGCCAGAGCGTCTTTCAGCCTTATTCTTGGCGGCGCAGGTTGCGGAAAGACAACCGTCCTTAAAGGCGTCTATAAAGCGCTTGAAAGCGATACGGCTGGTGTGCGGATTCATCAGATAGCGCTCTCCGGACGTGCAGCTCAGCGGATGCAGGAGAGCACAGGTTTTCCGGCCAGGACAATTGCGGCATTCCTGCAGGGTCAGGAAGTTAAAGTCGAGGATCTGGGACCAGAGGATGTTGTTGTCATCGATGAGGCTTCGATGGTTGACGTCATCAGTGCTTATTACTTGATGCGCCGGATACCAGATTGTGTCCAGATTATATTAGTTGGTGACCCGGAGCAGCTCCCACCCGTCGGTCCTGGGCTTTTTTTGCATGTCTTGGCTGATCACCCAGGAATCCCAAAAACAACGCTGAAAGTGGTTAAAAGGCAGGCTGAAAATAGCGGTATCGTTGCTGTTTCGAGTGCCATAAGAGATCACCGGGCCCCGGATTTTTGCCACCAAGACATTGACTTCTGCTCGTGCGGTAACTCTGTGCTAAATTCCCGCGCCGCTGATGCATACTTTGCGCTCGGTGGAACTGGCGAAGATTTCTCAATTATTGTCGTCTGCCCTACCAAGAGCGGCGCAGGGTCAACGGCTGAAATCAACGCACAAATCATCAATCGCTTAAAACAGGATCGGCCCAGAGTCCGCACGTTGTCAATAACAAGCTCCGGACTGGAAGTCGTCGATTTGACTATCAATTTTGTGCCAGTAAGGCTCGGGGATTTGGTGCTTGTCAAGAAGAACGATTACACATTAGATGTCCGAAATGGCTCGCTCGGTAAAATAACCCGTGTTGCGGCGGACGAACCTGAAGACAACGATTCGATAGCGTGTTGCATTGAAGTGGATGGTCGAGAAGTGGAGTTCCCCGTTGGGAAACTCGACATCATAGATCACGGCTATGCAGTCACGGTCCATAAGGCCCAGGGAAGCCAAGCCCATACTATTATCTTCCCGGTTCGGAAATCACGACTGCTTGATAAAAGCCTTGTGTATACGGCTATTACTCGCGCCCAGTCTCGATGCCATATTCTCGGTGACTACGAAGCTTTTGAAGTTGCCGTTAAGAGTCCATCAAAGGCTACGAGCCGAGTGGTAGGTTTGAGTGTTGCTCTAGAGCAAAGTGGAATCTTAGAAGTTCGCTTGAGGGGCTAAATTTTATGGATACCCATGGTGACCTTCTCCCCTCTAGCTTTCTTCCAGGTCAGCCTGCTCTTGGTTGATTATGGCGAAAATGTCCTTCGGCTCTACATCGTCTTTGAGCGAGTAACATTCAACCAGAAGTGTTAAAGGGTGAATGCCCATTGTTGCTGCCAGATCTTCGATCTTGTCGAGCGTCGGGTTTTTAAGACCTCTTTCCAGCTCGCTCAAGTACGTCCGACTGCTAACTCCTGTGAATGCCTCTTGAGACAGTCCTTTGGCTTTTCTCTGCCGTCTCAGCGCTTGCCCGAATGCGTGGTGCAGTTCCATGCCGACCCCTGAAGGAAAAGGGCCATGACACCGGATTGCACGCTATAGCACTACAAACTATAGTGTGCATTTTGGAGGAAAACGTATGTTCATGACTCAAAATCACACGGAAGAGCTGCTAGGTCGACCATTTGGTCGTGAGCATTTTTGGAGCCGCGTCGAGCTTGCATACGACGATATTTGGTTTTATGTGAGCACAGGCTACTCTCGGGTGGGAGGCAAAGTGCGTCGCTATTATCTACTTACAAAACCCTCTGACCTGGTGGCACTGATTGATGAGAGTAGAGACACGTTCTGGATTGAACGGGTAATGATTGTGACACCGCCATGGATGAACGGCGCAGGGAGCTGGCAGATGTCGCAGCTGAAGGAGCTGATTGCAGTTGCTGACAGTTCCGACCTGATCTCGATTGATTATATATATCAGTTTACAAACGACTTATGTTACGCGACCAGAGATATGTCAGAGATCAACGCGCTCAGCTGGCGCCAGACTCTGTATTCCGAAGAAAAGCATGCATTTCCGGATGATAGCGAACGATAGCGCAGCGGTGGAGTTGGGAACTCATGCGTACAAAGATCGAATCTGACGGGGAGAATTTTTTTGTCCCTATTCCTGCGGAGATCATGGACCAGGTAGGGTTTGAGCCAGATCAACACCTCGAAATTACTGTTTCGGAAAGCAATATCGTCCTTGAGGCAGTGATTGAAGACCCGAACGATTCTCACTTGAAAAGATTGATCAGCTTGGTACATGCAGAGGCGTTGGAGCTTTTCGAAGGTGATGTCGTAGCGAAAAACAGATGGATGACCCTGCCACAGGCGCCGTTAAGCGGCAGAAAACCCTCTGAAATGCTCCGGTCTGAACCAGACGTCGAGGCCCTTAGACTTTTAATCGGACGCCTGGAGCATGGATCTATACCATAGCAGGAGTTGAAAAGGAGCAAGATATGGCGCCTGAGAATCCTTCTACGGTACTGGCCAAAGCAACTATGCGAGCAGCATTTGCTCTGGACATCAACGAAATGCAGCTTGCGAGAATCTTGGGCGTCGATGAAAAATGTCTGGGGACCGAAATTGATCCTGCGAGCTGGCTAGGACAAAGGGCTCAGAAATTAATCCGAATCTACCAGTATTTATCTGCCAGAGCTGGAAACGACGATGCTGGGGTGTCCCAATGGATGAGGACGAGCAACAGGCGGTTCGGTTGTAGTCCCAGAGAGCGACTACAGAAAGCGGAGGGATTGGACGAAGTTATGGCCTATTTGGAGTCCCTTTTATAGGAGGGCCGGCAAACGTGGCCTGGCCGCGAGGGCATTGCCTTCAGTTGATCCAAGCTCGTAGGCTCAGAACCGGCTCCAAATCGCATGGGTCCAGAAACTGCCTGGTTTACCAGTGGCTCCAGTTCAGTCAGTTTCTTGCCGTTCATCGACCGGCTCTTCCTTTGACAAGTAGATTAGCTTGCTAAGCATACTGTCAGCTGCGGCAGCGATCTAAAAAGGACTGCATCCATTCATTCTCCTGTGTGGATGGCTTAAGCCTGTACTTTTTCAGGATACGGAAGAACCGAGCCACGTAACTGCATTGTCCAACAGGCGGCAACCACTGAATAGGACTGCGGGCCCCTTTACTGCTTAGTGGAATAGAAAAAATATC
>NZ_DFMB01000037.1:0-96536 GCF_002375325.1 Marinobacter sp. UBA3604 | reverse complement strand
CTTTCGTATCCGAAATACCTCGGCCAGCGCCCACACGAATTGCTTGGTTAACTTTTTAAAGAGCGTTCGGGGCTTGCCCGATCAAGGTGGCGTATTCTACATCGAATCGCCGCCTTGTCAACCGCTTTCTGAAGAATTTTGAAACTCGAAATCTTCAATCAATTCAAACGGTTGTCTTTCAATTTCTGGCCCGCCTCAGTGGCGTGCCCCTCGAAAGAGATGCGTATTCTACAGAGCTCACTCGGACTGTCAACGGTTCGTTATAACTTTTTCAGGAAACCTGACGATTTATCGTCAAAGCTCGGTTTTCACAGCGGCCGCAGCCTGGGTTGCTTTCTCCCTGGCCTCGTCAATCGAGCTACCGGACGCAAGCGCGACCCCCATTCTCCGCCGCCCCTTCAGTTCAGGTTTCCCAAAGAGCCTGAGAAAGATGTCAGGTTGAGCCAACGCTTTTTCAAGCCCTGTATAGGCAACCGCATCCGAATCACCCTCCGGCAATATCACTGCGGAGGCTGAGGGGCCCTGTTGACGGATCGCCGGTATCGGCAACCCGAGGATGGCGCGGGCGTGCAAGGCAAACTCCGACAGATCCTGGGAAACCAGGGTCACCAACCCCGTGTCGTGAGGGCGTGGCGACACTTCTGAAAACCATACGTCATCGCCTTTCACAAACAATTCCACACCGTAGACACCATAGCCACCCAGATTGCTGGCAACCGCTTCCGCGATTTCCCGGGAACGGGCCAGCGCCTTGTCACTCATTGGTTGCGGCTGCCAGGATTCACGGTAATCGCCGTCTTCCTGATGGTGCCCAATAGGATCACAGAATGAAATACCGTCGCGGTGTTTCACGGTCAGCAAGGTAATTTCGTAGTCAAAATCCACAAACCCTTCGACAATCACCCTTCCCTTGCCGGCTCGACCACCGGTCTGGGCATAATCCCAAGCGGCCTCAATATCATCGGCGGACTTGACCGTGCTCTGCCCTTTTCCTGAGGAACTCATAACGGGCTTCACCACCAGAGGCATTCCGATGGCTTCGACGGCCGCAAGATACTCTTCTTTCGACTCGGCAAATCGATAGGGCGACGTTGCAAGCCCGAGCTCTTCGGCGGCCAGGCGACGGATACCTTCCCGATTCATGGTGAGATTGACGGCTCTTGCGGTGGGAATCACCCGATAGCCTTCCTGCTCGAGCTTTACCAGCTCCGGCGTGGCAATCGCCTCAATTTCCGGCACGATGAGGTTTGGCTTTTCCGCTTCAATAATGCTGCGCAAGGCAGCGCCATCGAGCATATCGACAACGTGACTCCGATGGGCCACCTGCATGGCCGGGGCGTTGGCGTAACGGTCGACTGCGATAACTTCCACGCCAAAGCGCTGGAGTTCAATCACAACTTCCTTGCCCAGCTCTCCCGAGCCACAGAAGAGAACCCTGAAAGCATTCCCTTTCAGCGGAGTACCAATACGAACTGTGTCAGTCATGAAAGTTTCTGCCTTTCCTGATATCGGGGGGTCAAAGACCTAGATCAAAAATTTGCTTTCACGCTCGGCCACTTTGCGCAGCACTTCCTGGCGCTCTTCATTGCTCATCTGGGACCATCGCGTGATCTCATCACCACTGCGATGGCACCCAACACACATATCGTTGTCATCAAGGGCGCAAATACTCACACAGGGCGAGCGCACCTTATCAGCCACTTTCATTCCGCAACCTCACCTAACGTCTTGGCCACTACTTTAACCTTTCCTGATCTCTGCTTCTAACGCCGGTTCCGTCAACGACTCACCCCAGGTGCTTCCATGCACAAGATCAGCCAGAGGCAACCGCGAGCGCCATCCCTTTTTCTGTAGTTCAGGCTGTTCAAGAAACTCGCTGACAAAGCCAAGGCACAGATAGGCCAACGGGTATACGTGTTCGGGGAGCTTCAGTGTCTTCGCCAGCTTTTCCTGATCCAGAATACTGACCCAGCCCACACCGATCCCTTCAGCCCTTGCTGCCAGCCAAAAGTTCTGTACCGCCAGGCACGTACTGAAAAGATCCGTTTCGACGATCGAGTTACGTCCCAGCACATGGCTACCACCACGACTTCGGTCACAGGTGATGCATAGATTAATCGGGCTCTCCAGGATGCCCTGGAGCTTCAGGCTCTTATACTGTGTATTGCGCTCGCCTTCATAATTTTCCGCGGCTTTCCGGTTTTCTTCCTCGAAAATGGAAAGCACTGCGCTGCGCACTGACTTGCTATCGATCACGAGAAAGTCCCACGGCTGCATAAAACCGACGGAGGGTGCGTGGTGGGCCGCGTCGAGCAGTCGGGCAAGGACATCAGGGGGAATCGGATCAGGAAGAAACTGCGAGCGCACATCCCGGCGTTCATGGATCGCACGATAAAGCCCGCTCGTTTCTTCATCACTAAAGGGGCGATTCTGATTTGGCCGGTGGGTTCTGTGGTCTGTCATTCTTTGCCTCTAATGCCGTCGGTTGAGTCCCAGCAAATGCTTCAGAAACCCCGTGTCCAGACACTCCTCAACGAGATCCGCCAGGCGATCCAGCTGTTCCAGGCGATGTGCCTTGTAGTCTACGGCCTGATGCTGAGCTCTCAAGCCCGCCCATTCGAGTATCTCACGGGTCGCATCAGGCTGATCGAAAATGCCGTGAACATAGGTTCCGATTATCTGACCGTCCTCACTCACTGCGCCTTCTGGCTGTCCATTCAGTGTCGCCACGGGGCGTACAAGCGCGGGGCCACAGGAAATACCGTTATGCATCTCATAACCTGTGAACCCCGCCCTTCCACTGCCAAGCGTTAACTCTCCGGAAACGTCCTTCAGCGTTTTGCCGGCAACCATCCGTGTGGTCATGTTGAGCAACTCAAGGCCAGGCGTGGTACCGGCATCCCCTTCCAGGCCGTCCGGGTCGGATACCTCCCGCCCCATCATCTGAAAGCCGCCGCATATGCCTAACACCTTGCCGCCATAACGGAGGTGTTTCTGAATAGCCTCGGGCCAGCCCTGGGATCTCAGCCATTGCAGATCATGCCGGGTGCTTTTGCTGCCCGGTAACAGGATAAGGTCAGCCGGGGGAATCCGCTGGTCGGGGCCGATGAATTGGAGGTTGACGCCCGGGTGCAGACGAAGGGGGTCGAAGTCATTGTGGTTGCTGATGCGGGGTAACACCGGGACGATCACATTCAGTGCATCGGGTTCATTGGTGCCACTGGTGCCAACGCTGTCTTCTGCGTCAATCACCAAGCCATGCAGATACGGCAATACGCCAACTACGGCTTTATCAGTGCGTTCGGCCAGCCAATCCAGGCCTGGCTTCAACAAGTCAATATCGCCCCGAAAGCGGTTGATAACGAAGCCTTTCGTGCGCGCTCGTTCGCTCTCGGTGATGAGTTCAAGCGTGCCCACCAGTTGGGCGAACACACCACCCTTGTCAATATCGCCGACGAGGAGCACCGGGCAATCGGCCGCTTCGGCGAAGCCCATGTTGGCAATATCATTCGCACGCAAATTGATCTCGGCGGGGCTACCGGCCCCTTCGGCAATGATCACGTCATAGCGGGCACTCAGGGCACGCCATGCCTCCATCACAGAGGCCATTGCCTCGGCCTTGTAGGCATGGTAATCCAGAGCGTCCATATTGCCGTGAACCTTGCCTCGCAGGATTACCTGGGCACCGCAGTCACTCTGGGGCTTGAGCAGCACCGGATTCATATCGCTATGCGGAGCGAGCCCGCAGGCCAATGCCTGAAGTGCCGTGGAACGGCCTATTTCACCGCCGTCGACGGTAACCGCACTGTTCAGGGCCATGTTCTGGGGTTTGAAAGGCGCTACGGAAACACCCTGCCGCGCCAGCCACCGACACAGGGCGGCGACGACCGTCGTTTTGCCGGCATCGGAAGTCGTTCCCTGTATCATCAACGTGGTCATGGATAGCCGCCTCTGTTACAGCTCGACGCCTTTCTGGGCTTTCACACCCTGGTCCTTGAAGGCATGCTTGACCACGCCCATTTCCGTGACAGTGTCCGCCAGGTCCACCAGTTCCTGTGGTGCCGACCGACCGGTCACTACCACATGCTGCATCTCCGGGCGGCCCTGGAGGTCGTCCAGAACACGGTCGAGATCAATATAGTCGTACTTCAGGGCGATATTGAGTTCGTCCAGCAGGACCAGGTCGTAGCTGTCGTCTTTCAACATGTTGGCGGCCACATCCCAGGCGGCATTGGCTGCCTCCACGTCCTGCTCCCGGTTCTTGGTATCCCAGGTATAGCCCTGGCCCATCACGTGATAACTCACGTTGGGCAATTCGCGGAAGAACGCTTCTTCACCGGTGCTGAATGCGCCTTTGATGAACTGGACAATACCCACTTTCATGCCATGGCCGAGCGCCCGGGCCACCATGCCAAAACCGGAACTGCTCTTGCCTTTGCCCGGGCCGGTCAGCACCAGCAGCACACCCTGTTCTTTCTGGGCACGGGCGATGCGCTCCTGCATGATCTTCTGCTTTGCGTCCATGCGGCGGGCATGGCGTTCGGGGTCTTTGGCGCGTTCACGCATGGTCAGGCTCCTTATCGATAAGCGGGCGAATGGCCTGCCCGCGAAAAATTCCGGCCACCAGTTCTGGTGCGGAGGGGAAATAGCCGTGGAAATAGCTGGCCACCAGCCCCTTCCGGCAATACACCGGTTCAGCCTCGGTGCCCGCAACCTTGCGGGTTCGGGCCAGGGGTTGCCAGTCAGTTTCCAGTCGCGAGTGATGATAGGTATGCCCCCGCAACTGCCCCTGCTCGGTATTCAGGCTCTGCAGACCCAGCGCCTGCAGGCGGCCGGCCATACTGGCTCGACCCGGGATAATTCCGAGCAGGTTGTGGATCTCTCCGTCGTGGTCCGCCAGTTCCTCCACACAGGCCATTAACCCGCCACACTCGGCCAGCATGGGTTTACCGGCGCTGTAGTGGTTGCGAATAGCCTCCAGCATCGGATGGTTGCCTGCCAAGATGGCGCCGTGCAGTTCTGGGTACCCGCCCGGAAGCCAGAGCGCGTCTGCCTCTGGCAAATTCAAATCCACCAACGGTGAGAAGAATGCCAGTTCCGCGCCCATGGTCTGCAATAGGTCCAGATTAGCGCGGTAGACAAAGCTGAACGCCGCGTCCCGGGCGATAGCAATGCGTACGCCATTTAATAACTTTGGTGGGGGCTCAGGTTTCTCAGCTTCCAGCGTAACCGGAAGCGGTAAACCATCCAGCCCTGCCTCCGCCAGAACCTCAGCAGCGGCGTCCAGGCGTTGGTTCAGGCCATTCAGCTCCCCAGCCTGCACCAGTCCCAGGTGCCGGTCCGGAATGTTCATGGTTTCGTTGCGGGGAATCGCCCCCAACAGTTCGATTCCATCCGGCAGGCTCTCCCGCAACATATCCCCGTGACGGGCACTGCCTATTCGGTTCGCGATTACCTGTCGAACCGGCAACGCCGGATCAAAGTTCGCCATTCCCAAGGCAATAGCGCCGAACGTTTGCGCCATGCCCCGAGCGTCAATGACCGGCAACGCAGGAATCCCCATCAGCTTGGCGAGGTCCGCACTGGAAGGGTCACCGTCAAACAATCCCATTGATCCTTCCACCAGAATAAGGTCGGCATCCTGCGCGGCTTCCGCCAGACGCCAGCGACACTCGCCCTCGCCCGTCATCCACGGATGCAACTGGTACACCGGCTGTCCGGATGCGACTTCCAGCACCATCGGGTCCAGGTAATCCGGGCCGTGCTTGAACACCCGTACCTTTCGTCCGGCATTCCTATGCAATCTCGCCAGTGCTGCGGTCACCATGGACTTCCCCTGGCCAGAACCTGGTGCGGTAATCATTGCGGCTGGTACGGTTGCTTTCATATAGCTCCTACGTTCAATACTTAACAGGGACAAATAGCGGCGCACCATCCACGTCCACTGTCAGAAGTTCCTGATCATAAAGCCGTTCAAGCGCAGCCGGCACGAGCATTCGTTCTGCAGGCCCCCAGCACGCTTCGCCGTTGGGGTACAGCAACAACAGATGGTCACACCATCGTGCCGCGAGATTCAGATCGTGCAAACACATGAAGACGGAACGCCCACTACGCGCCTGCTCGGTCAGTAACTGGAGTACCGACACCTGATGGTGCAGATCAAGGTGATTGGTGGGTTCATCCAGAAGCCAGGTATCAGGTGCCTGGGTCAGCACTGTGGCAATGGCTACTCTCTGGCGTTCACCGCCGGAAAGTGTGTTCACCAGCCGATCACTGAGATGGCCCACATCCAGCTGTTCCAGAGCGCCTCTCGCAAGACGTTCATCGGCGCCGGATTCCATCTGCCAGGGTGACAACCAGGGGTGGCGCCCGATCAGCGCCGTTTCCAGTACCGTCGCGGGAAAACCGTCCTGCCGTTCCTGGAAAACCATCCCCAGCTGTTGCGATATTGTCCTGCGCTTCAGGTCTGCCAAAGGATGCTCTCCCAGGCAAACCGATCCGTGACGTGGCGCTCGCAACCCCGCCAGTGTGTGCAAGAGCGTCGTCTTGCCGGCACCATTTGGCCCCAAAACGCCCCAGATCTGCCCGGGTTCCACGGCAAAGTTCAGCGCTTCCCCATCGCCCCGCCCGGGAATGTCGATGACCAACTGTCTAGCCTGCAACGGATTCATCAGCGGCTCCGGTACAACAGGTAAAGGAAGGTGGGTACACCCAGCAAGGCCGTAATCACACCTACCGGCAACTGCTCGGGCGCAATCACTACCCGTGCCAGGGTATCCGCCAGCACCAGCAGGGTGCCGCCAGCCAGTGCACAGGCAGGGAGGATCAGGCGCTGGTCATTACCGAGGACCAGCCGCAACATGTGGGGCACTACCAGACCGACAAAACCAATACTGCCAGCCATGGTGACCGCGGTGGCCGTGAGCAGGCTGGCAAGGATATAGATCGTCCATTCCAGCGGTCTCACCGCCACTCCAAGGGCTGCCGCCTGCATGGGGCCGCGTGCCAGTACGTTAAGACTCCGCCCCAGGGGCACCACCAAAAGACACACCAGCACCAGGAAAACCAGTGCGGGCCAGGGCGATCTAGCGTAGGACACATCGCCCATCAACCAGTACAACATTCCCGGCAAGCGCTGGGCCGGGCTGATCGCCAGCATCAGGGTAATCACCGCGCCCCAGCCTGCGGCGACCACCACACCGGTGAGCAACAAACGCGACGGCGTCCAGCTTCCGGTGCCATGGGCCAGGCCGAACACCATCAGTGTGGCCAACAACGCACCGGCAAAAGCCGATCCCGAAATCATCAAACCGCCCAGGCCCGCCAGCATCGCAAACAAGGCCCCGACGGCAGCACCACCAGACAGCCCCAGAACGTAGGGGTCCGCCAACGGATTGCGTAACAGCACCTGCATCAGAGCCCCGGCCACGGCCAGCAAACCGCCCGTTGCGAAAGCAGACAGTGTCCGTGGCAGGCGCAATTCCAGCACCAAAGTTTGCTGCAGGTTGCTGCCCTCACCCAGAATGACGGCGACAACATCTCCCGGTGCCACGCTGACACTGCCAACACCCACCGACAACATCATGGCGGCCAGGCTGGCCAGAGCCAACAACACAAGTGGCATGGTCAGAGGCCTGCTCAAAGGGTCTGTCTCCCACTAACGTTTGGCACGGGCATCATCCAGTTTCTCGCAAAACAGTTGTGAACCTTTCAGAATACGCGGCGTCGGGCGCTGGATCAGCGACGGTGGAACGAAATACAGATTCTTCTTCGCGGTGGCATCGATACTCTGGAAAGCCTCCCAGCGGGTCAGCCAGTGCCGATTCTCTTCACCCATGCCACCGGCCAGAATGGCCTCAGGGTTGGCGCCGATAACCGCCTCGGCACTGATCCTCGGCACCAGGCGATCAAGATCACCGAATACGTTCACGCCTCCGCATAGCGTGATCAACTTACCAATCAGGTGCTCGTCGTTCACGGTCATCAGAGGCTCATCCCACACCTGATAGAACACCGAGACCGGCTCCGCACCCTGATATTGTTTTTCCAGTGCGGCCATTCCCTTGCGGAAACGATCCGCTTCGGCAAGGCCTTTATCTTCGGTACCCGCCAGAATCGACAGCCGTTCGATGGTGCTTGAAACGCCCTCAAAACTCCGGGGCTCAATGGAAAACACCGGCAACCCCAGGTCCTTCAGGGCCGCAATCTGTTCCGGCGGGTTGCCTGTCACCCAACCAATGACCAGGTCAGGTTTCAGTGCCATCAGGCGCTCAAGGTCCATGCGAGTGTGGCTACCCACAGAGGTGACCTGCTTCGCCTGCTCGGGGTAATCACTGTACGAAACCACCGCGATGACCTGATCACCGGCGCCTGCAGCCCAGACAAGTTCGGTCGCTCCGGGAGACAAGGCCGCGATCCGGCTGGCCGGTTGTTCAAGACAGACTTCCTGGCCGGTGTCGTCGGTTGCACATCGCTCAGTACCGGCCACAGCCCCCGGTGACATGGCCAGAGCTAACGACATCAGCGCAGCGGTATGCCGGAACGATTTCAACATGAGGCCCTCTGGTTTCCGGGAGTCTGACAATCATCGTTGGCAGCGCCTAACGGGGGAAAGTCGGCCGACCCACCTTTTCGCGCGGATTCGAAGGCTTCCCGCTGCCGGGGGTCCAACTGGTCCGCGACCCAATCCATCAGCGGGTGATCCGGACGGGTGTGGCCACTGCCGGGCAGGCCATGGTCGATGATGTTTCCGGCGAAGTCACGTGCCAGGGCCTGACGGGTGAAGACGTCCGCCTCCCAGAACCCCCGTTTCGCGGCCAGGAGCGCAATCGCCTGCATGTGGGTTTTGACATGCACGTTGTGGCCCTCTGCCAGGAAGTCGTCCAGGCCAAGGCCGTGGCGATCCTGAAAGTACACTTCATTGACTTCGTCCCACACACTGGAACGAAGCACTTGTGGGCTTGTGATCTGCCAGCCCCAGAGGTTGTCGAGAAAATCACTGCCCATGGTGCGGGCACCGGCATAGCCGTGCTCCATCAGTGGGGCCAACCATTGCGGGTTCAGGTTACGGGCTCTCAGCTCTACCTGCAGCGCTCGCTGAAGCGAATCCACCCGGGGATTTCGCGGGTCTGCGTACTGGAGCACCCGGTTCTGCGGTGGCTCGCCGCGCAAGTGCTCCACGGCGTTGGACAGCCCGCCCTGGAAATCAAAACCGTCATCGTTGTCCAGCAGGCCATAGAGGTGGCTGGCCCGCCCAAGATAGGTATGGTTCACCGACCGCAACTGGCGGTCGAAAGCGTCGTGTGCCGGTTCACCCTGGCTGCCCTTGCCATAGACGTGCCCCATGCGCCGGCGATAGGCATCACCCAGTTGTCCCCGGTCCTGCCAGGCGCCAGTCCGGGTAGCAAGCCGGTTAACCCCTGCACCGTATGCGCCCGGAGCCGTACCGAAGACCCGGTAAGCGGCCTTTGCCCCCGCATCCCGGGCCGACGCACCTGCGGCCAGCAGTACCCGTGTATCAGCGACCCAGTGAGCGGCAACACCGTTGGTAGACAGGGATTCCTCGCCCGGCTTACGCATGTCGGCCGGGAGAACCGATAACGCCTGCTCCAGTGCCTCGTCCAGCTCCGGGTGCTCGGCCCTGATGGATCCCGCCGCACCCGCCAAGGCGTAACGCGATGCCATATCCAGCCATTCCAGTTGGCTTTCATAAAGATCCCGGAACAAGCCGGACGTGGTGAAAACCACATTGCGACGAATGGGTGTATCGGTTCCCGGGCCGGCGGGCAAACGCTCCAGGCCTTTCACGATGCCCCGACTGTTCCACACCGGGCGCACACCTAATAGCTTCATGCCAAAGGCGATCATGACCCCTTCGTCTCGCACCGTATCCGAGGCCCAGAGCACCAATGCATCGCTTTGTTCTGAGGTGCCGTCTTTTGTGGCCCTGGCCTCCTCGACCAGTTCTTCGGCCAGCGACCAGGCCACACGGGTTGGAATCAGGTCATCCGACAAGGCGTGAAAATTGCGCCCCGTTGGCAATACCGCCGGCGTTCGCAATGGATCGTTGCCCTGCCCCGGAGCAACAAACCGGCCATTCAACGCGTTGAGAAAGCTGGTGCGCTCAGAAGCAGGAGACGCTTCAAGATCGGTGCGCCAGGCTGGCTCTGGCTTGCCGGCCTTACCCGCCATGGAGTCGAGCATGGTGTCCACCATGTCTGTGCTCCAGTCCCGGCCAAACACGTGCAGCCCCAGGGGCATAAAGTGTTCCTGCATATCAGTGACATAGTGGCCGGCTTCGTGAACCAGCAAGTCGGGTGAAAGTTCATCGAGGGAAACCTCTTCTACCGACAACCCCATCTCGCCAGCGATTTCCTGTTCGAGATCGTCGGAGATATCCAGCACCTGGATTTTCTCCCGCAGCATCTTTAGCGCCCGCTCTCTTGTAGGACTGTCGGGCTCATTGGCGGACTCCCAGGTTTCCACGAGCTGTCGGAGCTCCAGCAGTTCGTCATAAAGCTCCGTTGCGGCCAGCGGCGGCGTCAGGTGACTGATCATGACTCCCAGCGCCCGGCGCTTGGCCTGGATGCCCTCGCCCACACCGTCGACGATGTATGGATAGATCAATGGCAGGTCGCCCCCCAGCAGGTCCGGGTAGTCATCCCTCGTCAAACCAGCACGGCGGCGTGGCAGAAATTCCCTGGTTGAGTGGCGCCCAACGTAGACCAGCGCATCAGCCTGGTAGTGATCCCGTAACCAGTGGTAGAAACCCACGTACTGGTGGGTCGGGGGGAAGGTGGTGTTGGCGTGCAACAATTCTTCATCCACTTCCCAGCCCCGGGGCGGTTGCGGACCGATGTAAATATTACCGAATCGAAGCCCAGGGAAAATCAGCCTGTTATCCACCACCATGGACTGGCCCGGCGCTTCTCCCCACCCCTTGAGTCCGGGAATGCCCGTATCGGCCAGCGCAACCCGGCTGTCATCCAGTTTCGCACTGTGACCACCTTCATCGAGACGTGCTTGCCAGAGCGCTTCGTACTCGTCCAGTCGGCTCAGGGCCGCCTTTCGGTTCGGGTGCTGGAGGTGTTCAATCAGGTGCCGCAAGTCACGAATGCCCCGGCTCAACAGACCGGTTGCCAATTCTTTTTCGCCCAACCTATGCGCCTGCTCAAGTCGCTCATGCAAATAGCCCAGGGGGCCATGAACCATTTCCTGCTGGACAACCCTGGGCAAGGTTTCGAGATACTCACGGTAGGTACTGCCCGCCATTGAGGCAACGTCACCGGCCATGTCCCTCAGAGCGCGAGGATCATCCGGCAGGCTCACGCCTCGTTGCTGGAGGAGGTCGGTGAGGGCTTCCGGACTCTCCGGCAGTGGGCCGGTTTCGTAGCCCTCTGCTTTAAGCCAGTGCAGCATTTCGTATAGGGAAGCTGGCACATCGAGATTGTCCGCCCCAATATTCTGCCGGCCCGGTGGATGATTGTAGTAGATGATGGCCACGCGCTTGTCGGCGTTGCCCTTGGCTTGCAGGGCCTGCCAGCGTTTCAGGCGGTCCGCAACGGCGTCCACCCGCTCCGGCACAGGCTGGGTAAGCGTCAGAGCCACACCGGTGTTTTCGTCAATCACTTCCGGCTCCGCCGTAGCCAGCACCATAGGCTGACTGACCCCCTGGAGCTCGGGCATCGCCAATTTGTAGTGCACCTTGTCAGACGGAATACCGTCGATCGACAATTGCCATTGGTTGGTGGTGCGGGAGGCCAGGCGCAAGCCCTTGATCACCGGCACATTCAACCGGACCAACGCTTCCGTGACCTGACGCCGACCTTCACCGCCTCCAACAATAAAGTCCTGAAGACTGACAATACCGGATAGTGTCGCCGGGCCTACCGTCTCACTCAGGGCACGAACAGCCTCCAGGCTGGCACCACCCCAACGGGACAGAATTGCAAAGCATTGCATCCCTCTGGATTCCAGGGCTGCACAGGTTGCGTCCAGCAGCGACCGATCGCCGGGGCGGTCACCGCTGTCAAGGTCCAGAAGTGCGACCACAGGGCCGGATTGCAGATTAAGGTTCGCCGCGCTATCCGTAGCTTCCCCATAACGGTAATAGCGGATCAGCGACCGGGGCGGCAGATCCGGCACGTCAAGCTCTTCGCCCGCCTGAACAAGCAACCAACGCAATAAGGCATCCAGGTGTTGCGAGGTACGTCCCTGGTAAAGGGCCCGGCCTTCAAGCCAGGGTTCCTGTTCGGGGAAGCGGGCCTTAAGCTCTGCCTGATGGGCTTTCAAGTCCGTGCCGGGGTCCGGCGCTTTCATCAGGTTGTTCAGGGTCGTGGCATCCAGCCCTTCCAGGGGCTTGCGCCCCTGTAACCGCGACAGCACAGTCAGCGCCCTGTCGCCATTCACCCCCAGAACCGGAAACTCGCGAACGGCGGCCTGCTCGCCCACAGCACGCTCAATCCGGCCCACCTGCTCTCCGAAAACCGCCGCCATCAATAAGGCATCGGCCTGGCTCACCAGATCGTCGAGAGCGCTGTTGTCCAGGTTTGCCAACTGCTCAGGAGTCCGCAGAATAATGCGGTGATCTGGCTGGGCTGCCAGGAAGCGTTCCGCACCAGCGGCCATCTCCGCAGCGGAACGCTCAGACACTACCCCAAATACCGTGGCGCCGGACACTGGTTGGGACAGCATCAACAGAAGCCCGGAAAGGCAGCCGAACAACGGGCGGCTCAGAGTTCGATACAGGCGCTCAATCATGCCCCTACCTCTCACCATGGCTGATCATAGGTCGTAGCGAATCGTCAACATTGCGGTGCGGCCAGCGGCGATGTATGCACGTCCGTCGAAGCGCTGCGCCGTGGAGTATTCTCTGTCCAGCACATTGTCGACTGTCAGGTTCGTGGTCCAGTGGCTGTCAATTTCCCACTTAGCCCGCAGGTCCCAAGTGACAAAGCCCGCGATGCGCTCTTCATTATCGGCGTCGTCGTAGCGATACCCCTGGCCTTTCACAGTGGTCCCCAGCGACACACGGCCGAAGTCCCGATCCAGATCGACCCGGAATTGTTTGGCGCTACGGCGACGAATTCGATTGTCGGTTTCACGGTTGCGAGGGTCGGTGACCGAGGCAGCTGCCTGAACCGTCCACTCCTCCAATTCCAGACCAGCACTCAGCTCTATCCCCCGAATACGTGCTTCGTTTACGTTGAACGGTGCAAACCGTCCGTCCTTGAAGGTAAATACAATCAGATCATCAGCGTCGGTCTGATAAATCGCGGCATCCCAGAACCAACGTGTGTAATTCCCGCCAATACCGAGCTCGACGCTACCGGCGGTTTCCGGTTGCAGATCCGCATTACCAAAATTGGGGAAGTAGAGGTCATTGAAGGTGGGCGCCCGGAAAGACGTACTGTAACTCACCCGAGCCCGATGATTCCGGTCCAGATCAACCCCCATGGCAACGGCGCCGGTTTCTTCACGTCCGAAAGCTTCGTTGTCGTCCGCCCGCAAGCTCAGTTGAAAGTCGGTCGGTCCGAAATTCAACAGAGCCTGACCGAAAACGGCGGCATTGGTGCGGCTGGATTCGTCATATTCGGTGGTACTGTCAACTTCATCTACCAGCAGTTCGCCACCAACGATGTATTCGTGACGCCCAATACTGATCTGATTCTCCCAGCGCGCGCTGCGAGTTTTAGTATCGAAGGTGCTGTTGCCGAAGGTATCGCGGTTGTCGGATTCGTCGAGGGATTCCGCCAGCAGTATGCGGCTGCGCCAATAGTCGCTGATGGGTGTGTCCAGGCGGAAACCGAGGGTCTGGATGGTAAAATCGGTGTCACCACCCTCAAATTCAGTGTTGCCCTGGGCACGCATGAGGACAACGCCGGCTTCCCCACCGGAGTCGAACTGGTGAGCAACGGACGCAAGCGCAGACGTGTTTCTATAGCCTTTGTCTTCACCCCCTTCCACGACGGCCGTACCGTCGGTTTCCAGATGGCTCGCGCTCAGGCTGTATTTCATCCGGCCTTCCGTACCGGCCGCACCGGCCACATACTCCTGGGTGTTAAAGTTGCCACCGCCAGCCTGAACCCAGCCTTCATTCCCCGTTTCTGCACTATGAGTGAAGGCCTGGATAACACCGCCTACGGCATCGGCCCCGTAGAGATTACTGCGGGAGCCACGAACAATTTCTACCCGCTCCACCATCTGTGGTGGAAAATATTGCCAGGCGGTACTGCCGGTAGTGGCGGAGCGAAGGCGCACACCATCCACCAGGAATACAGTGGATTCACTGCCGGTACCCCGGGTGAAAACGCTGATGTTCTTACCAAAAGAACCATTGCTGGTAATGTCCAGACCAGGCTGGCCCACCAGCAGCTCCTCAAATGTCTGGGGCTGCAGGCGCTGGATATCTTCGTCATCAATTACAGTGACAGAGGAGTCACTCTCGCCCCGGGTCTTCGGGCCGAGCGTAGCCGTTACAACAATGGGATCAAGGGCAGCAACGGTATACTCCTCATCGGCCAGTGCGTCGGAAACTGGCAGGAAAACGAAGGGTAGGCCGAACAACAGAACCGGCACGGATTTCAGATCACTCATAATCAACACTCGCTGGCAAACCACGCGCACCCGCGTGATGGTTATTGTGTTGCGGAGTTTGAGTATGAGATTGGGGAGGCAGGATACGAGTCAGGGTACGGGTGTGAGACCGACGCAACTCTCCCACCGCCGTCGCCCTCCGCAACTTCCGGTGTGTATTCAGGCCGGTCTCCGGGCTTGCGAGTGGATCAGCCGATGGGCCGGTCCGGGGCAATCACCTTCCCATGCATGACGCACAGTGGCTTTTTTCGATTGCCTTTAGCTCGCTTACCGTTGCGGGGGCAGCGTCGGACTTTAACCGACTTCCCGTTTTACGCTTTCCGGCGGGGATACCGCAAAAAAGCGTTACCTGAACACGGTGTTCATCGAATCGGGCGCCAAACTAGCAGCCCTTATGTGCTAAATCAATACAGATGACTCAAATACAATGCCTGGTCTAACCGGGTCCATTCCGGTTCAGAGCCGGGCAGTCCAAACCGCAGTGCAGCAGGCTTCTCAAACTCCCGAACGAGGATTCCCCGCCGTGCGAGATCGCCTGCAAACTCCGCCGCGCGGCCATGCCGAACGTATCTAAAAAGCGCCGTTCCAGTAACGCCTTCAAAGCCGTGCCGCGACAGGCAGTCCGCCAACCGCTGGCTTTCACTGTGCAGCCGCTCCATCGTCGCCGCCTGCCACTGGGTGTCCGCCAGCGCCTGGCCCATGATAAATCGCGCAGGGCCACTGATTGACCAGGGCCCGATCACTGCGCTCAATCGGCGAACAATATCCGGGTCTCCCACCGCAGCCCCGGCCCGCAGGCCCGCCAGGCCGAAAAACTTACCCAGGGATCTCATGACGATAAGACCGGGTTTATCGGTCGCATGCCCGACACTGAGTTCCGGAGTGGCATCGACGAACGCCTCGTCTACAATCAGCCACCCACCACGACGCTGAAGTCGCTGATGCCAGCTCAGCAACCGGTCCGGATCAACAACCTGGCCAGTGGGATTACTTGGATTGATCCACACCAGCACGTCCAGCTCGTCCAGCCAGCTTTCGTCATCTTCCTCTAGCTGATCATTGCCAATCTCGATCACCCGATGACCGGCAGCAGCCCAGTTATGACCATGCTCCTGGTACCCCGGAGAGGGCACACCTACCCGGCACGGCTTTCGTAAACGGGGCAAGTGCATGATTGCCGCCTGGCTACCAGCCAGGGCCATACATGCGGCGCCATCCGGTGCACCCACCCATTGCCTGATGAGTGGCTCCAGGCCATCGTCTGGCTCCGGCAGGCGACGCCAGACCTCTTCCGGGATCGCCGGAACCGGCCACCCATGCGGATTGATACCGGTGGACAGGTCCAGCCATTGATCCAGCGGGGTGCCCCACGTTTTTGCGGCGGCCCGTAGCCGGCCTCCATGTTCCAGCGGCGACAAATTCACGCTTCAATACCCTGGTCTCGGGCCAGCATTATTTTCCCGGCACCCAAAGCACGTCGTCCTTACCCTGGTTGTTGGCGTGTCTGGCAAGGACGAACAGCAAATCAGACAGCCGATTCATGTATGCCAGAACCAACGGGCTGATGTCCTGCTCTTCCTGTAGCTGAGCAATGATACGCTCAGCGCGCCGCGTCACGGTACGCGCATGATGTAGATACGTTGCGGCCGCATTGCCCGCGGGCAGGATAAAGGAGCGAAGCGACGGAATATCCGCGTTGAACCGGTCGATCTCCTGCTCAAGCTCAACGGTCTTGCCCTCGGCAAGCCTCAGTGGCGGGTATTTCGGGTTCTCCACGATCGGGGTACACAGATCCGCCCCGACATCAAACAGGTCGTTCTGGATGCGTGCCAGTATCACGTCCAGTTCGTCGTCCACATGCAGTCGCGCGAGACCAATCACTGCGTTGGCCTCATCCACCGTACCGTAGGCTTCCACACGCAGGTCATGCTTGGCGACGCGGCTGCCGTCGCCAAGACCGGTATCGCCCTTGTCTCCGGTTTTCGTATAGATCTTGGTGAGCCTGACCATTCATGTCTCCCGTGAACCGGTTCTGTCAGTATTCAAAGCCGGTCAGATTACAGGTTTTTCGCGATAGGTTCCCCATATCCCTTTCAGGGTTTCAACAATATCGCCCATCGAGGCGCCCTCTTTCACCAGTTCGATGGTGATGGGCATGAGATTGGCCGATTCGTCCTCGGCCTGCTCTTTCAGTTGCTTGAGCATGCTTTGAACTTTCTCCTCGTCGCGATTGTCCTTGACCTTATTCAGGCGTTCAATCTGCCGGCGTTCGGTTTCCGGATCGTGGGGATGGGTTTCGATTTCAACATCCTCTTCGTCCTGCACGAACATGTTGACGCCGATAACCGGACGCTCACCGCTGGCCTTGCGCAGCGCGAAATCGTAGGCGGAATCGGAGATGCCCCTCTGGAAGTAGCCGTCGTCGATGCACTGCAGCGTGCCACCGAGCTCTTCCACTTCGTCGAGAATCTTCCAGACTTCCTTCTCGATCTCATCGGTAAGATTCTCGACATAGTAGGAACCGCCCAATGGGTCCACCACCTGGGTGATGTTGGTCTCGTAGGCGATGATCTGCTGGGTTCGCAGGGCAATACGCATCGCCTCTTCCGTTGGAATGGCGAACGCTTCATCCATGCCGTTGGTGTGCAGGGATTGGGCGCCACCCAGTACCGCAGACAGTGCCTGAAGCGCGGTACGGATCGGGTTGATGGTGTATTGCGGCTTGGTCAGGGTGGCCGCGGCAGTCTGGGCGTGAAAACGAAGCCGGCTGGCCTCGGGTTTGGTGGCGTTGAATTTTTCGCGCATGATCTTGGCATAAACCCGCCGGGCTGCGCGGAACTTGGCAATTTCCTCGAAGAAATCCGCCTGGCTGACAAAGAAGAAGGACAGGCGTGGCCCGAACTCATTCACGTCCACGCCCGCGTCGATGGCGGTCCTGACGTACTCCATGGTGGTTGCCATGGTGTACGCCACTTCCTGAACCGCCGTCGAACCGGCTTCAGAAATGTGATAGCCGGAGATATTGATAGGGTTGTACCGCTTCATGTTTTCGGAGCCGTACTGGATGCAGTCCCGCACCAGGCGAACCGACGGCCGCACCGGAAATATCCACTCTTTCTGGGCAATGTACTCCTTGAGAATGTCGTTCTGGATGGTGCCCGACAGGTCATTGAGATCGTATCCCCGCTTCTGCGCCAGGGCGATGTACATGGCATAGAGAATCCAGGCGGACGGATTGATGGTCATGGATACCGAGATCTTGGTCAGATCAATATCGTCGAACAACTCCTCCATGTCGGCAAGGGTGTCGATGGCAACGCCTTCTCGGCCCACCTCACCCTGGCTCATGGCATGGCTGGAGTCGTAACCCATCAGCGTCGGCATATCGAAGTCGATGGACAGACCGGTCTGGCCCTGGGCGATCAGGTACTTGAAGCGACCGTTGGTTTCCCTTGCCGTACCAAAGCCGGCAATCTGGCGCATGGTCCAGTTCCTGCCCCGATACATGGTGGGGTATGGCCCCCGCGTAAACGGGTATTGCCCAGGGAAACCAATATCCTCAAAGGGCGTATTCTTCAGGTCCAGTGGCGTGTAGGTACGTTTCGTCGGCATTCCCGAGGCGGTGGTGTATTCCGTCTTGCTCTCCGGCGCCCGCTTGATAAAGGACGACACCTCGTTCAGTTCCCACTGGTCGAACTCTTTTTCAATGTGCTTGAGTGCAGCGGGGTCATACTGGTCAGTGCGCTTCATGAATGGTCTCCTTCATGGCTTTTAACAAGGTTACTGCGGCTCCATGGGGGTCCAGTTCGCGCTGGGTAACCTTCTTGAGCAGCTCTTCGGTCTGCGACCTGCTGTCACGTGCAAAATTATCCCGGACAATCTCTTCAGCAACCTTCACTACCCGGGTTAATGCAATCTGGTGCCGCCGCTGGGTGATTTCGCCGCTTTTTTCCAGGTGCTCAGCGTGACGATCAATGGCAGCCATCAGGTCGTCAAAACCGGTATGTTTTTCGGAACTGGTGGGCACCACCGGCACCCGCCAGATTCCCTCGCCCGGCTCCAGGCTCATCATCAGCATGGCCTTGAGTTCCTGAATGGTTTTGTTGGAATCCGGCCGGTCCGCCTTGCTCACCACATGAACATCGGCGATCTCCAGAACACCGGCCTTGATGGCCTGGATGTCGTCGCCCAGGCCGGGCGCGTTGACGACCACGGTCGTGTGGGCGGCACGGACAATATCGACCTCGTCCTGCCCCACCCCGACCGTCTCGATCAGGACCACGTCGAAGCCGCCTGCATCCAGAAGATCAACCGCATCCAGGGCTGGCCTGGCGAGGCCGCCCAGGGTTCCCCGGGTGGCCATGCTGCGGATGAAAACGCCGGGGTCGGACACCAGGTCGCCCATGCGGATACGGTCACCGAGGATCGCACCGCCGGAGTACGGGCTGGAGGGATCAATTGCAACAACGCCGACCTTGCGACCGCTGGCCCGGTACTCATGGACCAGTTGCGTGACAAGGGTGGACTTCCCGGCTCCTGGCACACCGGTAATACCCACCACATGGGCGTTGCCGGTCGCTTTGTAAAGCTCGGCCAGGGCTTCGCGCACCTCAGCATCACCGCCGCTTTCAACGCGGGTAATAAGTCTGGCGATGGCGCGAAGATGCCCTTCCCGCACACGTTCAGCGAGCTTCATCGAGGGTATGCGGTTAATCATTTAACCTCCTCGCTTCTGGTTGAGGCTCTGGTAAAGGTCCCGGTCATCAACGACACGCTGGGCTTTGAAGTCCGTGCGAGGAAAGGTATCCGGGTCAACCATGACAACCCGTGCCCGCACGCCCAGAACCCGGCTCAGTTCAGCCTCTGCCTTCTCACCGAGGGATCTGACCGCATCCGGCCCCTTGCCTGCGACCTCCTGGTTAAACTCCGCTTTTACCGCCAGCTCGTCCATAGAGCCACCGCGCGAAATGATGATCCGGTGCTCGCCGCCATAACCAGCCAGGCCTTCCAGAACTTCCGCAATGGCGCTGGGATACACGTTTTCACCCCGGATCTGGAACATGTCATCAATCCGGCCGTAGATGCCTTTTGGCAGCCTGGGATAGGTGCGACCACAGGGATTGTCTTCCATCACCCAATGGGTCAGATCGCCGGAAACCATCCGGATCATCGGCTGGGACGTTCTCTCGAGGTGCGTGTAGATAGGCGTTCCCTGTTCGCCGTATGGCACCCGGCGATTGGTTTTTGGGTCTGCCACTTCGGTGTAGACAATGTCCTGCCAAAGCAGCATGCCCTCGGTGTCTGCGCTGCCGGAGGCATGCATCCAGGGGGTCAACTCTGCCATCGTTCCGCAGTCAACTACCTTGGCACCGTAGATCTCCTGGATCTTGTCGCGGATGGACGGAATCGAGCCTCCCGGTTCGCCGGAGAAGAACAGCACTTTGATGCCGAATTCTCTCGGGTCTACCCCTTCCTCGCGGGCCACTTCCGCCAGTCTTAACGCGTAAGACGGCGTTGAATAGAGCCCGGCTGGCTTCATCATTCCGAGCCAGGTTACCGCTCGCGCAGTCATCCCGGGCGCACCAGCGCCGAAGGGGAAGGCTTTGCAACCCAGTCTTTCAGCTCCGATCAACGCCCCCCATGACCCCATGTAGAGGCTCAGGATCGCCGCCACAAATACCGTATCACCGGGGCGCAACCCCATACCCCACATGATCCGGGCATGGTTGTTGGCAATGGTTTCCCAGTCACGCCTGGAAATGCCAAATGCGGTCGGCCGGCCGGTGGTACCAGAAGTGCCGTGAATATGATGGATGTCGCTTTCGGGGCAGCAGAGGTAATCCCCGAAAGGTGGATTTTTCGCCTGGGAATCGCGCAGCTCCTGCTTGGTGACGACGGGCACTTCCTCGAAGTCTGCGAGGGTACGGATGTCATTGGCCTTTATACCGGCCTCATCCCATTTGCGCTGGTAAAATGGCGAGTGGTCGTAGGCATAGGCCATCACCTCGCGGATGCGCGCAACAATCAACTCATCGCGTTTTTCCGGGTCCATCGTCTCCCGGTCCCGGAACCAGTAGGGACTGTTCGCGTCCGGAAAATAGTCGTTGCGATAACTGGGGGGAAAATTCCACTCTTCCATCGGAGACTCCTGATATTGTTATTGGTTGTCGTCTGAGGAAATCTGCGGCCAGGGCCCTGACTAACGGGCACCTCGATCTGCGACCATCTGCCGGAACGAATCAATGATTTCTTGTGGCGGAGTGTCCTGAAGAAGAATCTTGTGGACGCCCATCTTGTAGAGTTCTTTGACATCGTCGTCGGGGATAACACCGCCACCGGCAACGATCATGTCTTCGGCTTCCTTGTCTTTCAGGAGCTCCAGTACCTTGGGGAAAATGTGCATGTGCGCGCCGGACAGCAGGCTGATGCCGAGGATGTCCACGTCTTCCTGAATGGCAGCGTCCACGACTTCCTCAGGCGTGCGATGCAGTCCGGTATAGACCACATCCATGCCGGCATCACGCAGTGCACGAGCGACCACTTTAATGCCGCGATCGTGACCGTCCAGACCGATTTTTGCCAACATTACCCGAATCACAGCTGCATTTTTGTCATTGTTTTGCATCGCGTTCTCCTTGGATTAACTAATCGTGCTCCCGCTTCTTTTCAGGGGTTCACGGCAGACTTGAATCTCTTTCTGAAGCCATTTTGATGCGGTTTCCACATGCTCTCTGGCAAGTGTTTCAGCTGTCCGTGCATCACCGGCCAATACCGCGTTCAGTATTGCCTCGTGCTCTTCCCAGATCTGTTTCTGGTTTTTCTCGACAATGAGAATGTCACTCATGACGCGCCTTACGTGGTTCCAGTGCGCCTCCATTGAATCAAGGATAAAGGTGTTACCCGCCAGCTCGTAGATGAAGCCATGAAAGCGCATGTCAGCATCGATCAGAGCGGGGAGATCATGCGCTTTCCCTGCCGCGAAACCTTCGGCAATGATGTCCTCACCTCGTTTTCGCGCCCCGGCATCCACTCGCTGGGCGGCAAGCCCGGCACTCACCAGATCGATCCCACACCGGAATTCGTACAGCTGCGCCACAAAACTCTCATCAAGCACCGACACCATCAGGCCCCGACGCCCTACCGCTGACAGAAACCCGTCATCACGCAGACGCTGCATAGCCTGGCTTACCGGCAACCGCGACACATCAAGCCTCTCGGCCAGCGTCTCCTGTGTGACCCGCTCACCCGGCTTAAGCAAACCTTCAACGATCGCATTGACCACAGAGTCGTAGATCAACTCCGGCAAGTTTTTTTCGGTCTGAATTTTTTTCATTGATCGCACCCCACGACGCAACTCCTTTTTGTCGTTTGCATACAGTATTCAACATGTAATACCTGATCGATTTATAATCATATTAGACCTTTGTCTAATGCTTGATCATTCAGGGGGCACATAAAACGTCAGCGGGCCCAAGAAATGGGCCCGCTGATAAAAGGAGAACTCGAAAGGAGGGATCAGGAGACGCTGTTCAGCGTTTCGGCGGTGGCTCCAGCAAATCAATACCGGCGTCGTAAACCGCATTGAGAAAATCCACCAGAACGACCGCAGACAGGCCCCATATCTGATAGCGTTCCCAGCGATAACAGGGCACATAGAAGGTATTGTTGAGGAAGTTGAGCGGATCTGTGCGCTCTCGATTATCGTCCAGGAAAAACTCAATGGGCACCCGGAAAATACTATCGATTTCCGCCGGATTGGCTTGAAGAGGGTGATCGCCGGGTATCACCCCTACGTAAGGCGTTACGAGAATCTGATGCAGCGACATGACCTGGCTCAGCGGCGCAATCAGTTCCACCTGGTCGGGTGGCAGCCCGATTTCTTCGTGGGTCTCGCGCAGCGCGGTATCGGCCAGGGAATGGTCTTCCGGATCGCGCCGGCCGCCTGGGAAAGACACCTGCCCCCGGTGGGTACTCAGGTTTTCCGACCTCAGGGTAAACACGATTTCAGGGTTTCCATGGTCATTAGTGACCGGGACGAGTACGGCTGCTTCGGGGTAATCCAATGTCAACAAACGGGGTACATAGCCTGACAGGCGTTTGGTGAGAAGGTCGCGCAAAACACGGCTCCGTTAAGACTTCTGACTGTTGAATGAGACACCGGCAGCGCAGATAGTTACACTTGCTACCAACACACATTTGTCCAGTATATGGTGAAACAGATGAAATACTGCAGCACATGCGGCCACCCTGTCGAACAGCGCATCCCCCAAGGCGACAATCGCCACCGCTACGTGTGCATCAGTTGTGAAACCATACACTACCAGAATCCCCGCATCGTCGCCGGTACGGTTCCCGTCTGGAAAGGGCGGGTTCTGCTATGCCGCCGTGCTATCGAGCCCCGCTATGGTTACTGGACACTGCCTGCAGGGTTTATGGAAAACTCGGAAACCACCCTCGAAGCGGCCACCCGGGAAACCCGGGAAGAGGCGCTTGCCGAAGTGACAGTGGACAACCTCTACACCATCATTCATGTGCCACACATTGATCAGGTGCACATGTTCTATCGCGCCACCCTCACCAGCGAAGATTTTGGCGCCGGCGAAGAGTCGCTGGAAACCCAGCTGTTTGCGCTGGAAGACATTCCCTGGGATGAACTGTCGTTCCCCACTGTCCGTCGCACCCTTGAGCTTTATGTGGAAGACGTTCGCAATGAGCACTTCCCAGTGCATGTGGACGACATTCGGTACCGGATGGGGCCTCGTGCCTAAATATCCACGCCCGGCCGCCGCTACAGCGCTTCCATCCGAAACACCTCGTAGGCGGGCTCTTCGTATGGATGCGCCTGTTTCAACGCTCGAACTGCCGCCTCAATAAGGTCGTCCTTGCACACCAACTCAACGCGGAATTCGTCCACCCGCTCAATTTCCCCTGCCTGGCCCAAAAAAGGCTGGCTGCCATCAAGCGGACGAAACTGCCCCTGACCTTTACATTGCCAGGCACAGCAATCGTAATCTCCAATACGCCCGGCACCCACTTCAAAAAGGGCGCTTTTGGTCGTTTCAAGATGACTCTCAGGCACGAAATAACACATCTTGTACATTCGTCAGATCCTCCCTTGAACACCGTTGTGTCAGAACAGAATCGGGCCATTCCGACACCCTTCCAACGGATAATTTTTGTACAGATTAAGCATTTAGCCACTTACCCACAGAATCTGTGGATAACTCTGGGGAAAGTTTTGGGGAACATGCCCCCATCCCCCGGAATTACTGCACTTTTGTTAAATTGGCGACAAATTCACCTACTTAATTAAGTTCTTATATTTCATATAGTTATAGTTGTCGAACAAAAAATGAACCTAAACCCAGTGCTTTGTGCACATTGCACACAGCATGGCACCGGGAATGTGCATAAACCGTTTGAGTCAAGGGGATTTTCGCACTTATAAACAAAAATTTCCCTTGAAAATTCTTGAAACTCCCGTCGCCAGAAACAAAAAAGCCGGCCCTGGAGGAGTCACCTTTATGGTGCGTCCGGGGCCGGCTTTTTTAGCTCAGGCTATGGCTTTAGCTGAACCAACGCCTCGCATTACGGAACATTCGGATCCATGGCGCGTCTTCACCCCAATCGGCAGGGTGCCACGAAAGCTGGGAGGTTCTGAATACCCGTTCGGGATGGGGCATCAAGATGGTGACCCGTCCATCCCTTGTGGTCACACCGGTTATGCCCGCCTCAGATCCGTTAGGGTTCCATGGGTAACGTGTGGTGACCTCGCCGCGGTTATCCACGTAGCGCAGCGCAATCAGCTCGCTATCACTCAATTGGCCTGCAGACGTTCCAGCCGGGAACTCAACCCTGCCCTCACCATGGGCAACCGCTATCGGCATCCTGGAGCCGGCCATGCCTTCCATGAACGCCGACGGAGAAGCGGGCACCTCCGCCATCACCAACCGGGCTTCGAACTGCTCCGACTGGTTACGTACGAAACGCGGCCAGCCTTCACTGCCGGGAATCAGTTCGTGCAGGTTGGACAGCATCTGACAACCGTTACAAACGCCAAGTGCCAAGGTGTCCTGGCGGTTGAAGAATGCGGCAAACTGATCACGAACCCGATCATTGAACAGGATGGACTTGGCCCAGCCCTCACCTGCACCCAGAACATCCCCATAAGAGAAGCCACCACAGGCTACCATGCTGTTAAACCCTTCCAGGGAAACACGGCCGGAGAGCAGGTCACTCATGTGAACATCCACGGACTCGAACCCGGCACGGTCAAAGGCGGCGGCCATTTCAACCTGTCCATTAACACCCTGCTCCCGCAGCACCGCCACCCGAGGCCTGGCCCCTGTGTTGATGTATGGCGCGGAAACATCGTCGCTGAGGTCGAACGTCAGTTCCGCGTGAAGCCCCGGGTCACTGCTGTCCAGCAGGTTGTCGAACTCCTCCTGAGCGCAATCGGCGTTGTCACGGAGCGACTGCACGCGATAGCTGGTTTCCGCCCAAAGACGCTGCAGGTCCGCCCGCGGTCGGGATATGACCGACTGTCCCTCAAAGGTATAGCGGATGTGGTCGTCCTGATTGACGGTACCGATCACTGAGGTGTGGTCACCAAGACCCGCTGCCGAAAACTGCTGTAGTACAAACCCGGTATCCTCCCGACGAACCTGGATCACGGCGCCAAGTTCCTCATTGAAGAGCTCACGAGCGAACTGGGACGCATCCTCCGCAAGACCATCGAGTTTGATGTCGATACCGGTGTGCCCGGCAAAGCTCATCTCAGCCAGGGTGACGAACAGGCCACCATCCGAACGGTCATGATACGCCAGCAGCTTGCTGTCTGCGTTCAGGCCCTGGATAACCGCGAAAAACGCCTTGATGTCTTCCGGGTCGTCCAGATCCGGTGCTACCGCACCCACCTGCCGGTAGACCTGCGCCAGTGCCGAGCCACCGAGGCGGTTCTGTCCCGCCGCAAGATCAACCAGAATCAGATCCGTATCCCCCGCATCTGTCGCCAGCTGAGGGGTCAATGTTCTGTCCACATCCGTCACCGGTGCGAAACCGCTGGTGATCAGCGACAACGGTGCCGTAACACTTTTTTGCTCGCCGCCATCCTCTTCCCAGACCGTTTTCATGGACATGGAATCCTTGCCCACCGGAATGGTGATACCCAGTGCAGGACAAAGCTCCATACCAACCGCACGAACGGTTTCATAGAGGTTTTCATCCTCACCCGGGTGCCCTGCCGCGGCCATCCAGTTGGCGGACAGCCGAATATCTGACAGTTTGGCGACAGGGGCGGCCGCCAGGTTGGTAATCACTTCGCCCACTGCCATGCGCCCGGATGCGGGCGCATCGATAACCGCAACCGGTGTGCGCTCACCCATGGCCATGGCTTCGCCTGTTTTCACATCAAAAGACGACGAGGTAACTGCCACATCACTGACAGGCACCTGCCAGGGGCCCACCATCTGGTCCCGCGCGACAAGCCCGGTGATGGTCCGGTCACCAATGGTGATCAGAAAACTCTTGGAACCCACGGACGGCAGCCTCAGAACACGGCTTACCGCATCCTTCAGATCAATCTTTGTGGAATCAAAAATAGGCTTGGTGAATGAGGAGCGTGACACGCTGCGGTGCATGCGGGGCGGCTTTCCGAACAGCACGTCCATCGGCAAATCAACAGGGCGATCGTCGAAATAGGAATCCCCGAGTTCCAGATGGTGCGCCTCGGTGGCTTCGCCGATCACCGCATAGGGGCAACGCTCACGGCGGCAAAGGGCATCAAACTGTTCAAGGTTCTCCGGCGCCACCGCCATCACGTAACGTTCCTGGGATTCGTTACACCAGATCTCCAGGGGCGACATGCCCGGCTCGTCGCTGGGAATGTCACGCAGTTCGAAACGGCCACCGCGACCACCGTCCTTGACCAGTTCCGGCATGGCGTTGGACAGGCCGCCGGCCCCTACGTCATGAATAAAGCATATGGGATTGTCGTCGCCCATTTGCCAGCAACGATCAATCACTTCCTGGCAGCGACGTTCCATTTCCGGGTTATCCCGCTGGACCGACGCAAAGTCCAGGTTCTCGTTGCTGGATCCGGAATCCATGGACGATGCAGCGCCGCCGCCCAGACCAATCAGCATGGACGGGCCCCCGAGGACGATCAACTTGGCCCCCACAGGAATATTGCCTTTCTCCACATGGTTCGCCCGGATATTACCCAGGCCGCCAGCGATCATGATGGGCTTGTGATAACCGCGTACCTCTTCGCCACCGGCACCGGGCGCCACTTCCTCAAAGGTCCGGAAATACCCGGCGAGATTGGGACGGCCGAACTCGTTGTTGAAGGCAGCACCGCCAATGGGACCTTCAATCATGATATCCAGAGGCGAGGCAATTCGTTCCGGCTTCCCGTAACCAAGTTCCCAGGGCTGCGGGTCATTCGGGATGTTAAGGTTGGATACCGTGAACCCGCTGAGGCCCGCCTTCGGCTTGGAACCACGCCCGGTTGCCCCTTCATCACGGATCTCACCACCAGAACCGGTTGCAGCACCAGCCGCCGGCGCTATCGCGGTCGGATGGTTGTGGGTTTCCACTTTCATCAGGATATGGATATCTTCCTCATGATAGCGATACACACCGGTTTCGGGCTCCGGGAAGAAACGCCCCCCACGGCTGCCGGCGATGACCGACGCGTTGTCCTTATAAGCGGAAAGTACGCCCTCGCTGTTCATCTCAAAGGTATTGCGAATCATCGCAAACAGGGATTTCTCCTGCCCTTCGCCGTCGATATCCCAGGAGGCGTTGAAAATTTTGTGGCGGCAATGTTCCGAGTTGGCCTGCGCGAACATCATCAACTCAACATCGGTGGGATCACGTTCCAGGTCCGAGAAGGCCTTCACCAGGTAATCGATCTCGTCTTCCGCCAGCGCCAGGCCCAGTGAGCGATTGGCATCTACCAGTGCCTGACGCCCGCCAGAAAGCACCGGAACACGGTTAAGGGTGCGCGGCTCGTCGGTATGGAACAACAATTCCGCACCGCCCATCTCGTGGAAGACTTTCTGGGTCATGCGGTCGTGAAGCAACGCCGCAATCTTCTCCCGCTGCTCGAGGCTCAGCTTGCGATTGGCTTTCACGTAATAGGCGATACCCCGCTCAATCCGCCGAATCTGCCGCAGGCCACAGTTGCGGGCGATGTCCGTCGCTTTGCTTGACCAGGGTGAAAGGGTGCCCGGACGCGGAACCACCAGGAAAAGTACGCCATCAGGCTCTTCGGCGGAAACACTGGGACCGTATGTCAGCAGGCGATCAAGTACCGCCTGATCGGATTCGGACAGCGGGAATTCAAGATCCGTGAAGTGCATGAACTCGGCATACACATGTTCCACCGCAGGCACGATGTCCTGGAGGCGAGTATGCAGCTTGCGGGAACGAAAGGGCGAGAGCGCGGGAGCGCCGCGAAGTTCAAGCATGATCAAAACCTGTACGCGCGAGACTGGGAGCCGGTGCAGCATCCTGTGTTCCGTATCGACGGAGTACAAGGCAAACAGGAAAAGGCCGGCCATCTGAAAGGCCGCAATGATACTTGAAACACGCACCGGGATACAGCGTCAAAAGGTTATAAACCGGCCGCTATAATTTACATTGTTTTGCACATTAACTGAGCAGATTCATTGACCACCCCAGTACGACCGGGGATCATTACAGATGAGCCAGGGAGGCTCCGTATTGAGTGAACATCGGTTAAACTCCCCAAAGCTGTGCTGGCATGCCACTTGCTGCTTTTTAGTAACGCAAGAAGTGCGAGCGAGGTAGCAGGGAGTGATCGGACATCAGGGGAAACACCGTAACACTCAGCGTCCTGCATCAAGGGAGTTCAGGAATTTGCCTAAGAACCGTCGTCAGCCGTACACGGCCATCGCGAAATACACCTGCCTACTGTCAATAATCCTGACAGTTGCAGGATGCTCAAGGCCAAGCACTCTTCAGGAGATCCGTTCCGAGGGTGTGCTCCACGTTATCACCCGGAATGCGCCATCGGTTTATTTTGAAGGCCGTGATGGCCCCACTGGTTATGACTACGAACTGGCGCGCCTGTTCGCAGAGGACCTGGGCGTTGAGCTCAAGGTTCGCGTTGCGAAGGACAACACCAGCGTGCTGTCGATACTCGATCAGGACTACGCCCACATCGGTCTGGCAGGGCTGTCCTCGCGCCCCGATTTTCAGCAGCGCTACCAGAAGGTTGCCAACGGCATCGAAGCCGAATCCGTGGTGGTCTATAACCGCGAAGTTGACCGCCCGGAATCCCTGGAGGATCTTGAGGGGCAGACTATTCATCTGGTGGCGGACAGCAATCACGAACACCAACTGGAACAGTTCAGCGCCAACAACAGCGGCCTGCAGTGGACCATGCACGCCGGCCTGGACGCGGCTGGCATCCTCTCACGCGTGGAGTCCGGCGAGTTCCCGCTGGCCATCGTATCCTCCAACGAACTCGAGCTGAACCATGTGTTCTTCCCGAAGGTCAAGAGCGCGTTCAGCCTCGGAGAGCCCGAACCATTACTGTGGCTCTTTCCCAGCGAGCAGGACCAGAGTCTGGCCAATGCCGCAGAACAGTTTATTCAGGAGCTGCGGGACGACGGCACACTGGCGCATATTTCCGAGCGATTCTACGGTCATCTCGACCGCCTGGACTATGTTGGCGCGCGGACCTTTGTTCATCACGTGGAAAACCGCCTGCCCAAGTACGAAAGCCTGTTTCGCGATTACGCCAAGACCTACGAACTGGACTGGCGACTGCTGGCCGCCATGGGCTACCAGGAGTCCCACTGGCGCCCTAATGCAGTCTCGCCGACCGGTGTTCGCGGCCTGATGATGTTAACGCGGAACACAGCCAGCCATATCGGCATCAATAATCGTCTCGATGCCGAGGAAAGCATCCAGGGTGGCGCAAAGTATTTCACCATCGTGCATAGCCGGGTCCCCGATCGCATTCCCGAACCGGACCGGACCTGGTTTGCCCTCGCCTCCTATAACGTTGGCTGGGGGCACGTGGAGGATGCCCGCAGACTGACCGAGGGGGCCGGCAGAAACCCTGACCGCTGGATGGACGTCAAGGAATTCCTGCCTCTGCTGGCCCAGAAGGAATGGTATTCCAAAACGCGGTTTGGCTACGCCAGGGGGCATGAACCGGTGATTTACGTTCAGAACATACGCCGCTACTACGATTTCCTGGCCTGGCTGACGGAGCCAACAAAGGTAGCGGAAACTGAGGAAAAGCCCTGGTTCAAAGAGCTGGAGGGTATGGAAAAGATTGTCGGGCCCGTCGATGGCAAGGAAAACAACAGCGACATCAGGGCGTCGCTGCCAGAGGAATTCGGTTTCGTCCCACCAACGCTATAGCCGTTGCTCAAGCGCGTTTTCCACGTGCTCGGAGGAAAACCCCCGACGGGCAAGAAAGCGGGCCTGGCGAGCTTTTTCATCCCAGTCATCGCGGATATCGCTGAGCCCGAACCGCTTCTCCCGAAGCAGCGTCGCCCGGTCGGACCAGTCCGTGTCGTTCATTTCCCGGACGCAGGACGGCGTCTCCTGGATACCCCTTTGCTGGAGTTCAGCCTGGATTCTCAGCGGCCCGTAGCCCAGATCCATCCGCTGCCGGGCATAGACCTCCGCGAATCGCTCATCACTCAACCAACCTTCGGTTTCATAGTCGTCCAGAACCTGCTCAATAACATCCGATTCGATCTTCCTCTGCTTGAGCTTAAGCGCGAGTTCCAAACGGCTGTGCTCCCGTCTGGCGAGCAGTCGCAACGCGGCGGAACGCGCCTTGTGGTCCTGATCTTCCGGATTTGATGCTTTTCCCATTCAGACTCTTCCCGCAAATGCCGACAAAACGCTAGACTAGCCCCCACCTGATACAGCTGACCGTTCAATTCCATGGATCGATCAGCTGACGTACCCGGCACCCGGAACTCCGGACAACGCCGATGGCTGGTGCCTGCTTACTTTGCCGGCACCGGGAACTGGTTTCAATATCAAAGGATAACCCCATGGCCGCATTCATCCAGAAACTGTTTGGAAATCGCAAAGCAACCGCGACTGCCGTTACCCCTCGCAAGGAAGCTACGAAGGAAGAGGCCGACAAGACAAGCAGGCAGGATGACCAACGAGAGCTGCAGGCAGAAGCACTGAAAGCCAACCCGTCCGAAGGCGAACTCGAGGAACTGGCCATTGGCGGCCTGACAGCTGGTATACGCAGCGAGGCGGCGGAAGCACTGACAGAAAAAGCCACCCTGCAGCGCGTCCAGAAGCTTGCCAAAGGCAAGGACAAAGGGGTCTATCAAATCGTTCGCCAGAAGCTGCAACGTATTCGCGACGACGAAGATCGACAACGAAAACTGGCCGAAACCATTCAAACCATCGTGCGTCATGCGGTTGAGCAGGCCCGCAGCGACGACACGAAGTTATTTGAGGCGCGTCTGGACGCACTCCTCCAAAAGTGGGCTGATGTTGAAGCTCAGGCCTCACAGGAACAAACCACGGAGTTCCTGCAGGCTGTTCACCAATGCCGCGAACGGCTGCGCGAGATGCAGGCCGAAAAGGATCAGCTGAGGCATCAGCAAGAGCAAAAGAGCCAACGGGCGGAAACGTTGTCCTTACTGGAAGACACCCTTGACGAACTGAAACATCAGGATCCGGACCTGGAACCCTCCCTGGCCTCCCTGGATGCCTTGCAGAAAACCCAGGAGAACCGCTGGCTGGAAGCCACCCGGGACACCCAGGTGGAGAAACAGGAACAGAAAACCTACGAGAACCTGATGCAGTCGCTGCGAAGTTATATATCCGCAGTCAAGCGCCTCGGCCAGCACCGCGACGAGATCATGACACTGCAGGCCACCGATAGCAGTGACACCGATGATAGCAAGCAGACCGACCAAGCCAGTGCGATACTGGAAACCGTCGACTGGCCCCGCGATTTCAGGCGCCCCACCGTGCTGGACGCTCTGGATCGCCTTGCGGGAAAACCCCGCCCTGCAAAAACCAACAAGCCAGACTCGGAAGAACAGAAGGCCTTGGCTGATTCGCTTCGGCAGGTGTTGGATAAGCTGGAGGAAGCTCTCGAATCCAAGCAGTTGAAGGAGTCCCGCCAGCACTTCAAGGCCGCACAACAACTCGCAAAAGGCCTTGATCATCGCCACGGCAAATCACTGCAACCACGAATGCACCTGCTCGGAGGCCAGCTTCGCGAACTGACAGACTGGCAGGGCTTTGCAACGCGCCCGAAACAGGAGTCGCTCTGCGAACAGATGGAATACCTGGCAAACCAGCCCATGGAACCGGAAGCCAAGGCTGAGCGAATCAAGGAACTGCAGAATGAGTGGCGGGGTTTGGGAGGTTCTTCCGATCGCGACTTGTGGTCACGGTTCAAGCAGGCCTCGGATCAGGCGTATGAGCCCTGCAAGGCCTATTTCTCTGCCAAGTCCGGGCTGAAACAGGCAAACCTGGAAACCCGCAAGACGATTTGCGATCAGCTAGGCACATTCCTCGACAACGCCGACTGGAATAACATTGACTGGAAAGCGGCCGAACGCATACACCAGACCGCACGTGAAGAGTGGAAAGCGGCCTGGCCCGTGGAATTTCGCGACAATCGCCCGGTTCAGAAACGGTTCGACGACCTGCTGAAACAGCTCGAGGCGCCGCTGGATACCGAGCGTAAGAAGAACGAAGCTCTTAAACAGGGCATTGTTGAGCGAGCGGAAGCCCTGATTGAACACGAGCCCCTGGGCGATGCCATGAGCCAGGCGAAAGCCCTGCAAACAGAGTGGACGAGCATTGGCATTACCCGACACCGCGAAGACCGAAAACTGTGGCAAGCGTTCCGCAAAGCCTGCGACCAGATCTTCGCGCAAAGGGATGCCCGCAAGAATGAGCAGGAACAGCTTTCCCGTGAGGCGGATGAAAAAGCGGGGCCGGTGCTTGAAGCCTGCCAATCGGCGGGCTCCGATAGCAGCCTTGATGTGCTCAAAGCGACACTGGCTGAACTTGACTCGCTCAGAAACGAGCCATTGTCTGCGGGCAGCAAAGAGCGAGTCAGCCAGGAACGCAGTCGCCTTTCAGGGCTGGTTTCGACCCGCCAGCTGCAGGATCAGATAGATACCTGGAAAACTTGGATCAACGCCCGGAGTTCAAGCACCCTGGACAGCGAGGCACTGCCACAGCATTGGGCCGGTCTGGCTGCCGATGTGGGCCAGCCAGACCCGGTAGAACTGGTGATTCGGGCGGAGATACTGGCGGAAGTGCCGTCACCGGCGGAAGACCAGGGCCGTCGCATGGAAATTCAGGTACAGCGACTTGCCGAAGGCATGGGCAACGCTTCTTCGGATAGCGACAAATCAAGGCAACTGGAAATGCTGGTTGCCAACTGGTGTGTGGTTCAACCAGTGGATGTTGTCAGTGAGCCCCTGGCTGAACGGCTTGGCAAGGCGTTGGAGGCTGTACTGCGCGAGAGCTAAAAGCTCTGTTGTTATGTGGTACCGACCATGCTAGGTTCGTTAGTTTTGAACAACGTTTAACCATGGGTACACGGGTAGCCAGGACGCTACTCATCAGAGAAAGGAACTCTGACTATGAGCAATCTGATTGCCGCCTGCGTCGGCGACATGCATGTTTGCCCGATCAAAGGGCACGGCTCTTCCCCCATCATGCCAAACGGCTCCAGCATTCTTGTGGAAGGTAAACCCATTGCCCGGGTGGGCGATGTCACCGGTTGCGGTGCGGTTATTACCCAGGGCTACCCGTTGGCACTGGCCGATGGAATGCCGGTGGCCTACCTTGGCAGCCCCACCAGTCATGGTGGTTCCATTGTCAGCGGCAATCCACGAGTGATTTTGGGTGTTGCCACCACCACCGCACCGGTAGTGGACTTCGCCATGGCTGGGGCACTGGATGACAAAGGTCAGCTTACCCCTGCCGCAAAAAAGTTGCTGAACAAAGATCCACAGGAGTTTGTGCGCAAGGCTGCGCAGAAAGGCGCGTTGATTGATGAAGGTTTGCCGGACGAATCACCGGATGATCCGCCCGAAGAAGAGGAGCGCCCCAAAGTCCGGGTAGAGGCAGGATTCTTTTTTGATGGCACAGGCAATAACCGTGGCAACACCCGCGCTTACCAGCAGGAGCTTGACAAATGCCTGACCGCCAATGCCGCCGGAGCCATCTCGGAAGAAGAATGCAGTAATGAACTCTCGCAGGTGATGGAAGGCAGTTACCTCAATGCCGAAACCAACATCTCGAAGTTGGAAACGCTTTACTTTAAGGACACCATAGAGCAAGACGGTACCCCAACTCACCGGCTGTCTGTTTATGTGTCAGGAGTGGGTACCAAGTTCGGTGAGCCCGACGATGGTTCGAGTATGGGGTTCGGTCTTGGGGAACAGGGCATCCTCAGAAAAATTGAGGAAGGTGCCGCTGACTTCGTATTACAACTGACTCGCTCTGTTTACGAGCCAATAGATGAGCTCGTTTTGGATGTCTTTGGTTTTAGTCGGGGTGCCGCGACGGCACGGCACTTTGTCAGCCGGGAGGTATACGATACGACAGGTTCCTTGCATGGCGAATACAAGGGAGCACTGGTCAGGGCATTTGAGCGGGAAGGCGTCCCGTGGCCCAAGAATGTGGCGGTTCGGTTCCTGGGGTTATTCGACACCGTTGCCGGCGTTGCCGATGTCGGCAATCTGGATTTCTCCGCTCACGACGGAAAAACGGGGCGTATCAATGTCAATGTAAAACCAGAGCATGTTCAGCGGGCGGTCCAGCTTGTGGCCCGGGATGAGCGCCGCCACAACTTCTCGTTAAACAGCCTGCGAAGTGAATCGGGTAATTTACCTGGGAATTTTGGCGAATGGGTTTTGCCCGGCGCTCACTCGGACATTGGCGGCGGGTATCCAGAACGGTTTCACGAGCGAATTGAAGTGCGTCCGCCGTTGGTAATCACGGGCAAGGATCGTCGAAATCCAGAGGCCAGTTTTGAGTTCTCTCGCATGTTGCAGGAACGAGCCCTGATCAAGGCCGAGGGCTGTATCGGACCGCACAATCCGTTGGCGACCCTCGAGATTGAACAGAAACGCTTGCCCATGCTACCCACTCAGCCGAGCCTGAGCGGAAACAATGTCGCTTTGCACCTCTGGCTTGATCGGGAAGTTCGGGGCGAATACTCCAGAATTCCCCTGTACTTGATTCACAAGCTGGCTGTCGATGCCGGTGTGCCTTTTGATCAAATTGATCCGACAGACGCTTCTTATTCTCTACCTCAAGAACTTGTAACTGTTGCCAGAAACCTCGCAGCTCACGTCTGGCACGGCCAACACTTGCGGCTGTCTCCTGAATCCAAAGCCCTGCTCAAGCAACGGTACATTCATCATTCCGATCATTATCTGGAAATGGGGCCGCTTTACCCGTTCAGGCCTGCGAAAAATGGCTGTCGGGCTGTTCACCCGAATAAAATCAGTGAATAAATGGAGACTTCTATGAGTATCAAGGGTTGGGTGGTCAGTCTCTGTATTTTGGTGCTGGCCGGGTGTTCGGAATCAACGGAATCAGAAGGGCAAAAATATGGTCCCAATGGCACCCACCGAAGTATCGGCGTCGTGGCACCGAAACACTACGATGTATGGGTGGATAAGTTTTTCATCGAATCCCTTTCCAAAGACATTGGGTGGCGGGCACCTATTGGTATCGTGTCCTGTTGCTGGGACAAACCGTTTGGGGCAATGGCGGATTGGCAAACCATGCCAGAGGTCTTTTTAATTCGTTGGTTCTCGTTCGCGGAGCAGCAATCCTATGAGGCTTTGATCCGGCTGGAAAACCCGGATGAAATCGAGGAAAAAATGAAGGAGACTGTCTCATTTGAAGCCTATGGCAAGATAGTAGAGCGTCCGCGAGACGTTTTGGTTCTTGGCTTGGCTCCGGGGGGAACGGTTGTGGTATGGATTATGAACCGGCATGAGAATGCTATCGAAGTTGGGCGTTTCAAGGCCAAGCCGTATGATCACGAAAAGGAGGGAGAGGATTACACACTCCGCACCGAGAGTTACCTTGAAAGACATGGGGATTACTTGGAAGAACATGGAATTCGATATGAAGGTTGGTAGCTTAGGAGTCAGTCACCACAATGCCATGCACCGGATGCCAAACCCTCCGCTTCGCTGCGGTTTTGTCACCGGTGATAGCGGGCGTTATGTGGTACCGACCATGCTAGGTTCGTTAGTTTTGAACAACGTTTAACCACGGGCACACGGGTAGCCAGGACGCTACTCTTCAGAGAAAGGAACTCTGACTATGAGCAATCTGATTGCCGCCTGCGTCGGCGACATGCATGTTTGCCCGATCAAAGGGCACGGCTCTTCCCCTATCATGCCAAACGGCTCCAGCATTCTTGTGGAAGGTAAACCCATTGCCCGGGTGGGCGATGTCACCGGATGCGGTGCCATCATTACCCAAGGCTACCCGTTGGCACTGGCCGATGGTATGCCGGTGGCCTACCTTGGCAGCCCCAGCAGTCATGGTGGTTCCATTGTCAGCGGTAATCCACGAGTGATTTTGGGTGTTGCCACCAACACCGCACCGGTTGTGGACTTCGCCATGGCTGGTGCGCTGGATGACAAAGGTCAGCTTACTCCTGCCGCCAAAGAGTTGCTGGATAAAGATCCACAGGCGTTTGTGCGGAAAGCTGCGCAGAAAGGCGCGTTGATTGATGAAGGTTTGCCGGACGAATCACCGGATGATCCGCCCGAAGAAAAGGAGCGCCCCAAAGTCCGGGTAGAGGCAGGATTCTTTTTTGATGGCACAGGTAACAACCGAAACAACACTCAGACCTATCAAAAGCAGGTAGATGAATGCCTGACGGCAAATGCTGCTGGGGCCATGTCAGAAGAAGATTGCAGTAGTGAAGTGTCGCAGATTATGGAGGGTAGTTACCTCAACGCTGAAACCAATGTTTCCAAGGCGGAGCGCATGTATCGGCAGGGGCGATTCCAGAGTGACGAGTGGGAACAACTCCACCACATTTCAACCTACGTTTCAGGTGTAGGTACAAAGTCCGGCCAACCAGACGATGGCCCTAGCATGGGGCTTGGCCTTGGAGAGCAAGGGATACTCAAGAAACTTGACGAAGGCTGCAATAACTTTCTCTTTCAACTAAAGCGTAACGTTACTGATCGAATCGATGAATTGGTTCTCGATGTGTTTGGCTTTAGTCGTGGAGCGGCTACGGCCCGACATTTTATCAGTCGGGAGGTAAACGGTGAAAGCGGGGCTTTGGCCAAAGCCTTCAAGCAAGCGGGTTTTCCATGGCCGAAGAAGATCACCGTTCGCTTTTTGGGCCTGTTCGACACCGTTGCGGGAATTGCCGATCTTGGCAATCTGGATTTCTCTGCACACGATGCGGAAACGGGTCACATTAACATCAACCTGAGGCCGGAAGATGCTGAAAGGGTTGTTCAGTTTGCGGCGCGGGATGAGCGCCGCCACAATTTTTCACTGAACAGTCTACGGAGTGAGTCCGGCAACCTGCCGGATCACTTCAGCGAATGGACGCTGCCGGGGGCTCATTCTGATATTGGCGGTGGTTACCCGGATAGCTTCCACGAGCGTGTTGAAGTTCGCCCGCCTCTAGTGGTCAGGGGGAAAGACCGCCGCAATCCCGAAGCCAGTTTTGAATTTTCGCGCATGTTGCAGGATCGTGCGCTGATCAAAAATGAAGGCTGGATCGGGCCACTGAATCCACTTGCCACGCTTGAAATCGAACCGGAGCGCGCACCCGGTTTGCCGGGCGGTGATATAACGCTTCGTCTTTGGCTGGACCGCGAAGTTCGTGGCGAATATTCCCGTATCCCGCTCTACCTGATGCATAAGTTGGCAGTGGATGCCGGAGTGCCTTTCGATGTTATTGACCCTAAAGACTCGTCGCTTTCTCTTCCTGATGAATTGTTTACCGTTGCCAGAAATCTGGCCGCCCATGTCTGGCATGGCAGCGACCTACTGATGACCCCAGAATCCCAGGCGTTGCTTAAGCAACGATACATTCACCATTCGGATCATTACTTGAAGCTTGGGCCGCTTTATCCCTTCAAGCCAGCCAAATACGGCAAACGGGCCGTGCATCCGAATGAAGGACGGTGGATTGAGGGGCAATATCATGAGTATTAAACATCTGGCGGTCAGCCTCTGTGTTTTGGTGCTTCTGGGGTGCTCGGAGCAAGTAGGGTCCGAAGGGACTCAGAATGGTCCAGAGTCCACGTATAGAAGTATCGCGGTTGTGGTACCCAAGCACTACGATGCGTGGGTCGATACGTTGATTTTTGAATCTCGTTCCGAGGATATTGGTTGGAGAGCTCCTATTGGAATTATCACGTGTTGCTGGAGAGAACCATCGGGCAAGCATGCTGAGTGGCAAGCTATGCCAGAACTGGTCTTGATCAAGTGGTTCTCCTTTGCCGAACAGCAATCGTATGAAGCACTGATTCACCTGAAAAACGCTGACGAAATCGAAGAAAAGATGAAGGAAATTGCACCTTTCGAGAGCTTTGGAGAGATAGCGGAATACCCTCGGGATGCCCTGGTTTTTGGGCTGGCGCCGGGCGGGACCGTTGTAGTGTGGATTATGAACCGGGGCGAGAATGCGATTGAGGTTGGGCGGTACGAAGCAAAACCCTACGATCACAAGAAAGAAGGAGAGGACTATACTCGTCGTACGGAGAGCTATCTCGAAAGAGAGGGAGAGTTTCTTCAGGAAAATCGGATCAAACTGGATGGCTGGTAGGTGCATGGTCTTACAGTTTTGGGGTCAGCCACCACATAACCATGCACCAGATGCCAAACCCTCCGCTTCGCTGCGGTCTTATCACCGGTGATGGCGGGCGATAGGTCTTCATTCCCGCTGATGGCTCTTCACAAACTCCCTGGACTCCCGAACGGCGGTCAGGGCCTGTTTTTTCATGGTTTCGAGTTCGCCGTCGGCGAGGTAGAACATCATATCGATGCTGTGGCGGTAATATTTGGCTGGTAGCCGATTCAGCGCCACACACATCACGTCGGTCAGGTAATCCTGGCTGTCACCATCCCCTCTTGTTTCATCAATGGCTTCCGCAACCAGCGGCTCGTAAAAGTTATCGATGGCATCTCTCAGGGACATCGCCTTGCTCCTGCTTGTGATGGGTACCTGTCTACACCATAGAACCCTACCCTGAAATTGTCATGACCGGATTGAGCAGTTTCGCCAATTCGATTGGCAGTGCTCGTCATTACGCTTACCCGTCAGGACCCGCTATGGTTAACCTTCGCGATGCTATTACTGAGTCAACGACCAACAGAGGACAGGAAATGACCACCGAAGCCTATATCTTCGATGCGGTTCGTACGCCCCGGGGGCGCGGCAAGAAAGACGGTGCCCTGCACAGCGTTAAACCCATTACCCTGCTGACCACCGTTCTCAAGGCGCTACAGGAGAGAAACAGCCTGGACACCGCCCAGGTGGACGACATCGTTATGGGCTGCGTGACCGCGGTTGGCGACCAGGGTGCGGATATTGCCAAAACCGCCGCCCTGGCCGCGGACTGGGACGAAGTTGTAGCCGGTGTCACCCTGAACCGATTCTGTGCATCCGGCCTTGAGGCCGTCAACCTGGCGGCGATGAAGGTTCGTTCCGGGTGGGAAGACCTGGTGGTTGCCGGCGGTGTTGAAGGCATGTCTCGCGTTCCCATGGGTTCCGATGGCGGTGCCTGGGCCACGGACCCGGCCACCAACCTGCACACTGGCTTCATGCCACAGGGCATCGGCGCGGACCTGATTGCAACACTGGAAGGCTTTAGCCGGGAGGATGTAGACGGGTTTGCGGTGAAGTCACAACAAAAGGCCGCCAACGCCTGGGAAAAAGGCTATTTTTCAAAGTCCATCGTTCCGGTTACCGACCAGAATGGCGTGATGATCCTGGATCGTGACGAGCATGTACGCGGCAACACCACGGTGGAATCCCTGTCCAGCCTCAAGCCCTCGTTCCAGATGATGGGTGAAATGGGCTTCGACGGCGTCGCCCGGGAAAAATACCACTACGTGGAGAAAATCAATCACGTACATCATGCCGGCAACTCCTCCGGCATTGTGGATGGCGCCACGGCGCTCCTTATTGGCAGCGAAGCCAAGGGCAAGGCCATGGGGCTCAAACCCCGAGCACGTATCCTGGCCACAGCGGTCACCAGCACCGACCCCACTATCATGCTGACCGGCCCTGCCCCGGCGGCTCGCAAGGCGCTGGAAAAAGCTGGCATGACAGTCGACCAGATCGACTTGTTCGAAGTAAACGAAGCGTTTGCCTCCGTGGTGATGCGCTTCCAGAAGGAGTTGTCGGTTCCGGACGAAAAAGTGAACGTGAACGGCGGTGCTATCGCCATGGGCCACCCACTGGGGGCCACTGGCGCTATGATCCTGGGCACCCTGCTCGACGAACTGGAGCGGAGAGAACTGCGCTACGGCCTGGCCACCCTGTGTGTGGGTGGTGGAATGGGTATTGCCACCATCATTGAGCGCGTCTGAGCCGACGACTGATTCTGAGAGGAGAACCAACTATGAGCGCCATTCACTACGACCTGGGTTCAGACCAGATCCTGACCCTGACCATCGACATGCCCGGCCAGTCCGCCAACACCATGAACGCCGATTTTCGAGCGGCACTGACGGAGACAGTGGGCAAGGTTAAAAGCGATCTCGACAATATCCGCGGCATTATTGTCACCTCCGCCAAGAAAACCTTCTTTGCCGGCGGTGACCTGAAAGAGCTGTACAAAGTAACCCGGGAAGACGCCGGTGCCTTTGAAGACATGGTCAACGGCATGAAAGCCGAGATGCGCGTCCTCGAAACCAGCGGCAAACCCATCGTGGCAGCCATCAATGGCTCTGCCCTCGGTGGTGGTCTGGAAATCTGCCTGGCGTGCCATCACCGGGTTGTTCTGGACGAAGACAAGATTCAACTGGGCCTTCCGGAAGTCACCCTTGGACTGTTGCCCGGTGGCGGCGGCACTCAACGCCTGCCCCGTATGATCGGTTTGGAAGCGGCCTTCCCCTTCCTGATGGAAGGCAAAAAGGTAAACCCAAAAGCGGCGCTTAAGGCCGGCATTGTTAATGAACTGGCCTCGTCCACCGACGACATGATGGCCAAGGCACGGGCCTTTATCGACGCCAATCCAAAGAGCCAGCAGCCTTGGGACCAGAAAGGCTTCAAGTTTCCTGGCGGCGCGCCTCACCACCCCGCCATGGCCCAGAAACTGGCTATTGCGCCGGCAATGCTCAAGCAGAAAACCAAAGGCTGCTACCCCGCCCCGGAGCGTATCCTGTCCGCCGCCGTGGAAGGTGCCCAAGTGGACTTCGACAATGGCAGCCTGATCGAAACCCGCTATTTCGCGGAACTGGTTATTGGTCAGGTCGCCAAGAACATGACCGGCACTTTCTGGTTTCAGCTTAACGCGGTCAACGCCGGCGAAAGCCGCCCGCAGGGTGTTGAGAAGGAAACCTTCCGCAAAGTGGGCGTCCTTGGCGCCGGCATGATGGGCGCGGGCATCGCCTACTCCACCGCAACCCGAGGCCTGGATGTGGTCCTCAAGGACGTTTCCACGGAAAACGCGGAAAAAGGCAAGGCCTATTCCGAGAAACTGCTGGCGAAAAAAGTCAGCCGTGGGCGCATGACGGAAGAACAGAAAGCCGAGATATTGAACCGCATTAAGGCCACTGGTTCCGCGGACGACCTGGAAGGATGCGATCTGGTCATCGAGGCCGTTTTTGAAGACAGCAACCTGAAAGCAAAAGTCACCCAGGAAGCGGAAGCGAAACTGGCCGGGAACGGTCTCTTTGCGTCCAACACCTCCACCATTCCCATTACCCAATTGGCCAAGGCCTCGGCTCGGCCCGAAAAATTCATTGGGCTGCACTTCTTTTCGCCGGTGGACAAGATGCAACTGGTGGAAATCATCGTGGGTGAGAAAACATCTGACGACACCCTCGCCCGCGCCTTTGATTACGTCCAGCAGATCGGCAAGATCCCCATTGTGGTCAACGACAGCCGCGGGTTCTTCACCTCACGGGTGTTTGGCACCTTCGTCAATGAAGGCATCGCCATGCTGGGTGAAGGTATCCATCCGTCCAGCATCGAAAACGCAGGCGTATTGGCCGGCATGCCGGTCGGCCCGCTGGCGATTTCTGATGAAGTCAGCATGACCCTTATGCAACATATCCGCGACCAGAGCAAAAAAGACACGGAAGCGGCCGGTCAAACCTGGAACGCGCACCCGGCGGAAGCCGTCATCGACCAGATGGTCGGCAGCCACGACCGCAAGGGCAAGGCCGCCGGTGCCGGCTTCTACGAGTATCCGCAATCCGGGAAAAAGCACCTCTGGCCGGAACTGGACACACTGTTTGTCGATCGGGAAAAAGCCCGGAACACGGACCTCCAGGAGCTGAAAGACCGCATCCTGTTCATCCAGGCCATCGAAACCGTACGCTGCCTGGAAGAAGGCGTACTCCGGACCGTTGAAGACGCCAACATCGGCAGTATATTCGGTATTGGCTTTGCCCCCTGGACCGGCGGTGCCATCCAGTTCATCAACCAATACGGTGTCAGAGCCTTTGCAGAACGGGCAAAAGTCCTGGCCAAGCGCTTTGGTGAGCGATTCAACCCACCCCGTCTGTTGCTGGACAAGGCAGAACGCAACGCGGTCTTCGAGTAATCAACCCCTTCCCTTGCCGGAGCTGCACCTGCGCGCTCCGGCAAGGGGGTCACCAAAGGTTTCTCGCTGGCTTTCCGCCGGCCCCCGCGTTCACAAATCTGACGACTTCATGGACAGATTGTCACGTATCGAAACTTCCCCACTATGGCAACCGGTTCTGTGCTTGCCTACAATAAAACCATGAGCCAATCCAGCGATACCCAAAAAGCGCTTAATCAACTGCCAGCGGCCGCTCATCATGGGTCCCTCTCCGCAGCGCAGGGTATCGTCCACACCGTCAGGTAACAAAGCTTATGAGCATCGCGGAACGATTTGTCACCCGTTACAGCACGACCATGGGTGGAGTCATGCCCGGCAAAAAAACCTTTGCCCTGGCTCTCACGCTCGCACTCGCTGTGCCTGTATCGGCCAATCTGGATACCGACAAGGTCTACCAGCCGGTGTCTCCAACGGTGGAGCAGGCTCGCGCCAACATATTGATTGCCCGCCAATTGCAGTTCACCCACTTCCGCGATTTGAGCATTAACGACTCGCTGTCTGGGGATGTGTTTGACGCTTATCTTGACTACCTGGATGGCCAGCGCGTCTACCTGACACAGAAAGACATCGACAAGCTCAGTGCGATTCGGCTTGGGCTCGGATCGGCGCTCAAAACCGGTCAACTGCAACCGGGTTTTGATATCTACAACCTGGTTCAGCAACGCATCATTGAACGCCTCGAGTTCGCTCTCGACCTGATCGACAACGGCATCGACAAGCTCGACTTCAGTGCCGACGAACGCATCCTGCTGGACCGCTCCGACGCCGATTGGGCCGCCGACAGGGAAGCACTGGACGACCTGTGGGTAAAAAGGATCAAGAACGCCGTCCTGGCACAACGCCTCAACGATTCCGATGACGAATCCATCAAGGAGGCTCTGCAGCGGCGCTATGAAGGCCAGTTGAAGCGCGCCTACCAGGCACGTAGCGAGGACGCGTTCCAGGCTTACATGAACGCCTTCGCGGGCATGTGGGACCCGCATACCTCCTACTTTTCACCGCGCACGTCCGAGAATTTCAATATCAACATGAGCCTGTCCCTCGAGGGCATCGGCGCAGTGCTGCAATCAGACAACGAATACACCAAGGTGGTTCGCCTGGTACCGGGTGGGCCTGCCTCAAAGCAAGGCCAGCTTGAGCCGGCAGACCGTATCGTGTCGGTCAAACAGAACGACGAGGAAAAGCCCGTCAACGTCATCGGCTGGCGCCTCGACGAGGTTGTGGATCTGATTCGCGGCCCCCGCGAATCCACGGTGACCCTGGAAGTCATCCCCGCCGATGCCCCGGATGAAACCGTCACTGAAACCATCGCCATTGAGCGGGACAAAGTGAAGCTGGAGGAACAAAGCGCCAGCAAGGAAGTCATCGAGTTCGAACGCGGCAATACCACTTACAGCATCGGCGTCATTAACATTCCCACCTTCTACGCCGACTTCAAGGCGATGCAGGATGGCGATCCCAACTACAAAAGCACCACCCGGGATGTTCGCAAACTGATCGACGAGTTGAAGGCAGATGGCGTCGATGGCGTGGTGATGGACCTCCGCAATAACGGCGGCGGCGCACTTCATGAAGCCAACGACCTGGTCGGCCTGTTCATCGAGGAAGGCCCAACGGTACAGATTCGCAACTCCAACAACGACGTACAGGTACTCAACGACGAGGACCCATCCGTTGCCTATGACGGGCCGCTGGTGGTGCTGGTCAACCGAATGAGTGCCTCCGCCTCGGAGATTTTTGCCGGTGCCATCCAGGATTACGGCCGGGGCCTTGTGGTTGGCTCCCAGACCTTCGGAAAAGGCACGGTACAGGCTGTTCGGCCGCTGAATCACGGCCAGCTGAAAATCACCCAGAGCAAGTTCTACCGCGTGTCCGGCGGCTCGACCCAGCACAAAGGCGTGATTCCGGACATAGAAATTCCGTCGCGCGTGGACAAGACCCGTATCGGCGAGGATGCGCTGGACCACGCCCTGCCCTGGGACCAGATTGAAGCCGTGCCACATGCGCGCTACTTCGACTTCAGCGGTGTTATCGATGAACTCCGGAAGCGCCACGATACCCGGTTTGAGGAAAACCCGGAGTTCAGCTTGCTGCAGAAGGAAATCGAATTCCTGAAGCAACAACGCGAACAGGAATACGTCAGCCTGAACCTTGAAAAGCGCAAGGAATATCAGTCACAGATTGAGAGCACCCGGTTGACCATCGCCAACGCACGCCGCGCCATACACGGTGAAGAAGCCTTCGAAAGCCTGGACGCGCTGGACGACTGGCAGGACGAGCAGGCGGCGGAACCAGACGGCGCAGACGACGAACTGGATTTCATTATCCGCGAAGGCGGTAACATCATGGCGGATATGCTTGAGCTGGATCAGCGCATGGCGTCCATCCTGGCTCCCAAGCAGATCACCGCCCAGGCGAACACGCTGAGCGGCAAGTCAGGCCAGTAAAGGGTTTCAGCTAAACAATCCCGCCATACCGGTCAGGTTCGGGGTGCTGACCACACCCTTCTCAGTGACGATGACGTCGATCAGACTGGCCGGCGTCACATCGAACACCGGGTTAAACGCCTTCACGCCGGCGGGGGCGATCTGAACGCCCCGAACCTGCCTGAGCTCCTCCCCCTCGCGTTCTTCAATCGGGATGTCCTTCCCCGATGCGAGGGCCATATCCACCGTACTGGACGGTGCCACCACCATAAAACCGACTTTATGATGCCGGGCCAGGACCGCCAGGCTATAGGTGCCAATCTTGTTGGCCACATCACCGTTGGCCGTAATTCGGTCCGCGCCGACAATCACCCAACGCACATGACCCGCCGCTAGTATCGACGCCGCCGCCCCATCTGCGTTGAGCGTCACCGGAATTCCATCCCTTGCCAGTTCCCAGGCGGTCAATCGGCTACCCTGAAGCCAAGGCCGGGTCTCATCGGCAAACACATCCTTCAACAGCTTTTTCTCATGCAGACGCCGGATCACTCCCAGCGCTGTGCCGTAGCCGCCGGTGGCAAGCGCCCCGGTATTGCAGTGGGTCAGAACCGAAAACGGTTTGCTGGCATCCATGTGGGCCAGTGCATAATCCGCCATTGCCAGATTGGCAGACAGGTCGTCCTTATGGATTTGAACCGCCGTTTCGGAGAGGCGCTTTACCGCCTCCTCCAGGGAGTGACATTCTGAGAACACCTGCTCCATTTTCTGCAGCGCCCAGAACAGGTTCACCGCCGTTGGCCGGGAGGCCGCCAGTTCGCGAATGGCCTGCTTGATCTCCGCTTTCCAGTCACCGCCACCAGCGTGCCGGGCTGCAAGAGCAACACCGTACGCGGCGCTGATTCCGATCGCCGGCGCCCCACGCACCACCATATTGCGGATACTCTGAGCCACCCCGGCGGAGCCCTCCAGCGTAATCCAGTGTTCCTGGTCCGGCAGCAGCCGCTGATCCAGCAATTCAAGACTTCCGCCATGCCAGCGAATGGCTACGGTGCCGATAGCACGGTCACCAGATGAAACAGGGGCGCGACTCATTCATTAACTCCTGAGGGTTACAAAACGGCAGTATACCTGTGTTAATACGGTAAACTCAGCCCCCAGGGTAGTTCTCAACCGGGCCGGTCGCTATACTTTCGGGCTACATTTCAAGACAGCGTGGCTCCGTTCCAGGCTGCACGCACAAAGGTAGGGTTAATGACGGCAGACACCATTACCGCAGCGGACATTCGCATCAACGCACGCTGGCTGATTCCCATCGAGCCCGCCGATGTGGTTCTGGAACATCAGGCGGTTCTCGTCCAGGGTGACAGGATTGCCGCCATCGTATCGCAGGACGAAGCGGATGCCCGCTTCCGTGCCAAGGAAGTGATCGACCTTCCCAGCCATGTGGTGCTGCCCGGCCTCATCAATATGCACGGCCACGCCGCCATGTCACTGTTCCGTGGCTTGGCCGATGACCTACCCCTGATGACCTGGCTTAACGACCATATCTGGCCCGCCGAAGGCGCGTTTGTCAGCGAAGCATTCATTGCCGATGGCACCCAGCTTGCCATGGCGGAAATGCTGCGCACCGGCACCACCACGTTTTCCGATATGTACTTCTTTCCGGAAATCGTTGCCCAGCTTGCGCATGACGCCGGCATGCGCGCGCAGATCTGCTTTCCGCTGCTGGACTTCCCCACACCCTGGGGGAGCGGGCCGGATGAATACCTGTCCAAAGGCGAAGCGTTCATAAAACAGTGGCAGGACAACGCCTTCATCATGCCGGCCATTGGCCCCCATGCGCCCTACACCGTATCCGACGAGCCACTGAGAAAAGCCGTAGCGCTATCGGAGGCGACGGGTGCCCCGATCCAGATTCACCTGCATGAAACCGCCTTCGAAGTTGCGGACGCCATGGAAAAGTCCGGCAAGCGCCCTACTGCCCGCCTGGCGGAGCTGAAAGTACTCGGGACCAACACCCAGTGCGTGCACATGACGCAGATTGATGAGTCAGACATAGCGCTGCTCCAGGCGACCGGTGCCCACGTTATCCACTGCCCGGAATCCAACCTGAAACTGGCCAGCGGCCTGAGCCCGGTGCAAACATTCCGCAAGGCCGGCGTCAATGTCGCCATTGGCACGGATGGCGCGGCCAGTAACAATGACCTGGACCTGTTCGGCGAGCTTAACACCGCCGCCATGCTGGCCAAGGTGGTCGCAGACGACGCCTCGGCACTGTCCGCCCACGAGGCACTGGCTATGGCGACCATCCAGGGCGCCAGAGCTCTTGGGCGCGATCATGAGCTGGGATCGTTGGCCGCTGGCAAACTGGCGGACATTATCGCCGTGGATCTCGGCGACCCGTTCCTGCAGCCAGTGTATGATCCCGCCTCCCATCTGGTTTACAGCAACCATGGCCGCCAGGTAAGCCATAGCTGGATCAACGGCGTACCCCAGGTGCAGGAAGGCAAACTCACCCGCATTGACGTCCCGGACCTGATGCTACGCGTCCAGGGCTGGGCCGACCGTATTCGCGAACAGCAAACCAGTTGACGCTCACTCTCTCAGCGACCAGGCAGAACGGCACATGAGTAACCACAACGTAGACCAGAACGAAATCGCCAAGTTCGAGGCACTGGCCAGCCGCTGGTGGGACCCCACCAGCGAATTCCGGCCTCTGCACGACATCAACCCCCTGCGACTCAACTACATCGATGAACGCGCGCCCCTGGCCGGTAAGCGCGCGCTGGATGTCGGTTGCGGTGGTGGCCTGCTCTCCGAGGGCATGGCATTGCGTGGCGCCCATGTCACCGGCATTGATATGGGAGAAGCACCGCTATCCGTCGCCAGACTCCATGGTATGGAAAGCGGCATTGAGGTGGACTACCGTCAGATCACTGTGGAAGAGCTGGCGCAAGACCCGGAACACGCGGGCCAATACGATGTGGTGACTTGCCTGGAGATGCTTGAGCATGTACCCGACCCGGCGTCGGTGATCAGCGCCTGCGCCACCATGCTCAAACCGGGCGGGCATCTGTTCGTGTCTACCATCAACCGCAATCCAAAATCGTTCCTGTTCGCCATCGTCGGCGCGGAATATATGCTCCGCCTGTTGCCCAAGGGCACCCATGAGTGGCGCAAGTTTATCCGGCCGTCCGAGATGTCCGACCATCTCCGCCACGCTGGCCTGGACATCCGCGACCTGACCGGCATGACCTATAATCCGATTACCAAAGCCTACCGCCTGGGGCGGGATGTGGACGTGAACTACATGATGCACGCCATGGACACACGAGAGGACGGTACGCCGTCGTGAACGCCACACCCCCAGAGTCAGCCATGCCAGCAACCCCGTCGACCGTCCTGTTTGACCTGGACGGTACGTTGATCGATACCGCACCGGACTTTATTCGTTGCCTGAATGAGCTGCGACTCTCTCACGGTTTACCAGGCCTGCCCGCACCGCATATCCGGCGCTCTGTCTCCAACGGGGCCCGGGCCATGATCAAGATTGGCTTCGGGCTCGACCCGGACCATCCCGACTACCTGGAAAAACACACCGCGTTTCTCGACCTTTACGAGGCCGGCGTCGCCGTGGAAACCACTCTGTTCGAGGGCATGGACAACGTGCTGAAAAGCCTCGAAGCACGGGGTATCCCCTGGGGCATTGTCACCAACAAGCCGGTTCGCTTCGCCGTTCCGCTGGTGGAAGCCCTGGGACTTGCAAACCGCTGTGCAGCAGTGGTCTGCCCCGACCATGTCACCCACCGCAAGCCGCATCCAGAAGCTCTGTTTCTTGCCTGCAAGGAAGTGGGCGTCGAACCGACAACGGGCGTATACGTGGGCGACCATGAGCGCGATATCGAGGCCGGGCGCAACGCCGGGATGACAACCATTGCGGTTCGGTACGGTTATATCGAGCAGCCGGAAACCGTTGACCTGTGGCAAGCCGACCTTATTGCGGACACCGTCAGCGACCTGGCAAAACTGTTACAATAGCGCCGATGGCAGCACTATTTCAGCATTTCCCAAATGGAGACTCAGAATGCAGGACTATCAAGCACCGGCCGACCTACTGAAAGAACGCATCATCATGGTGACCGGTGCCGGCAGCGGGATAGGAAGGGCTGCAGCAAAGGCCTATGCGGCTCACGGCGCTACCGTCATTCTCGTCGGCCGCACCGTCTCCAAACTGGAATCCGTCTACGATGAGATCGAAGCGGCCGGTCATCCCAAACCAGCCATCGTACCGCTGAATTTTGAAGGCGCCGCGGTGAAGGAGTATGAAGAGCTGGCCATGACCATTGAAGACAACTTCGACCGGATCGACGGGCTTCTCCACAACGCAGCCATTCTGGGCACTCGCAGCCCGATCGAACTGTACGATCCGGAAATCTGGAACAAGGTCATGCATGTCAATGCCACCGCGCCTTTCCTGCTGAGCCGGGCAATGATTCCGTTACTGCGCAAATCCGACGATGCGTCGGTGATTTTCACCGCCTCCGGCGTCGGACGCCGGGCCAAACCCTACTGGGGCGCCTACGCCGTTTCCAAATTCGCCATCGAAGGCCTGAGCCAGATGCTGGCAGAGGAGCTGGATGACGACCGCCACAACGTCCGCGTGAACAGTCTTAACCCCGGCGCCACCCGTACCAATATGAGAGCCACCGCGTACCCGGCTGAGAACCCGGACCAGAATCCAGCACCGGAGGAATTGATGCCGGTGTATCTGTACCTGATGGGTAAGGACAGCCACGACGTGAATGGCCAACAAATAGACGCACAGCCGAAATAATGGAACTGATTTTCTACACCACGTCCCAATGCCACTTGTGCGAACTGGCGGAAGCCCTATTGGTCAGAACGCCCATGCCGGAGCCGGTGCCCGTGGACGCCGTGGACATTGCCCAGTCCGAAAAACTGGTTGAACGCTATGGCACCCGGATTCCGGTGTTGCGCCGTAACGATACCGGTGAAGAACTGGACTGGCCGTTCACCAGTGACCAGTTAATGAATTTTCTTCGATGAGGACAGCCCGACATGTTGATGGTGATATCCCCCGCCAAGACACTGGACTACGAGAGCCCGCTGGCGACCCAAAAGACAACCCAGCCGGACTTTCTCGAGGATGCCTGTGAACTGATAGACCAGCTTAAAGACCTGGAACCCCATGACATCAGTAACCTGATGGGGATCAGCGACAAGCTCGGCCAGCTCAATGCTGAACGCTTTCGCACCTGGCACACCCCCTTCACACCGGATAACGCCCGCCAGGCGGTGCTTGCCTTCAAGGGTGATGTATACACCGGCCTGGATGCGGAACGCTTCAGCGAGAAAGAATTCGAGATTGCCCAGAAGCGGCTGAGAATTCTGTCCGGCCTCTACGGTGTGCTCAAGCCGCTGGACCTGATGCAACCCTATCGTCTGGAGATGGGCACCAAGTTCGAGAACCGCCGGGGCAAGGATCTGTACGCATTCTGGGGCAGCAAGGTCACCGATGAGCTTAACCGCTTGTTGAAGGCTGATGATGGCGTGCTGGTAAACCTGGCCTCTAACGAATACTTCAAGAGCGTTCGCAAAAAGGACCTTGAAGGTCGCCTGGTTACACCGCAGTTCAAGGACTGGAAAAACGGCCAGTACAAGATGATCAGTTTTTACGCCAAAAAGGCCCGGGGCCTGATGTGTCGCTACGCCATCCAGAACAACATCACCCAGGCCAGTGACCTGAAAGGCTTTGACCTGGAAGGTTACCGGTTCAGCGAAGAGCAGTCCGATGCGGACAGCTGGGTATTCCTACGGGATAAGCCGTAAACCGTTCACTGAATCCGGAGACATTAATGAGTGAAGCCGTTTTTTCCCAGCTCGCCATGCTGGTCTTTCTCACAGGCCTGATCGTCTGGATGGGATTCATCGTGTGGGATCTGGCCAAAAAGTCCCAGGCCGGGCGGTTTGGCACCATCATTTTGTTCACCATACTCGGTGCTGGCGTGGTGGGGTTCATCATCAAGACCGTGATGGTGGAGATTATGAATCTCTAACTGCCCAAGATGAGGTTTTCAGCATTGTCACTTTACGGCCACGGACCCGTGGCCGTATCATCCCCACCCTTTTCAGACTCTCACCATCATCGAATAACCAACAAGGATCCGGACCATGTGGTTTCGTAATGCCCGCGTATTCCGTTTTACCAAGCCATTCGAAATAACCGCCGAAGCCCTGGAAGAAAAACTCCAGGAAGACGCCTTCAAACCCTGTGGTCCCCAGGAAACCTCACGCCAGGGCTGGGTATCGCCCATGGGTAAGCACAGCGATCTGCTGGTTCATAGCGCCGGCGGCTATCACCTGATTGCCCTGCGCAAGGAAGAGAAGCTGCTGCCCGCCTCCGTCATCAAGGAACTGGTGGACGAGAAGGCTGAAATGATTGAAGCGGAACAACACCGAAAGGTGCGACGCAAGGAAAAGGACGAACTGAAAGAAGAAGTGACGCTGGAAATGCTGCCCCGGGCATTTTCCAAGAACCGTCGCTGCTACGCCTATCTGGCACCGGCAGACGGTGTACTGGTTGTTGACGCGGGCTCCTCCAAACAGGCGGAAGATCTCGCCTCAACACTTCGCAAAAGCCTGGGTTCCCTGCCCGTTCGCCCGCCAGCCGTGGAGCAGGCACCCGCCTTCACCTTCACCGGCTGGTTGAACGAGTCCATTGATCTACCCGTGAGCATCGAGCTGGGCACCGAGTGCGAACTGAAAGACACATCCGAAGACGGTGGCGTGGTGCGCTGCAAAGGCCTGGATCTTCAGGGTGATGAAATCCGCAGTCATCTGGACGCCGGCATGCAGGTGACCAAGCTGTCTGTCACCTGGGACGACAACCTGTCATTCGTGCTGGACGAGGAACTGGGCATCCGTCGCCTGAAATTCGGCGACACCCTGCAGGAAAAGCTGGACGATGTGGATGCGGATGACGCCGCAGCACGCTTCGACGCCGCATTTTCACTGATGACCCTGGAGTTGGCCAGGCTGATTCCTGGCCTGCTGGAAGCCCTGGGCGGCGAAGACCGTTCCGCGATTGTGGAAGAAAGCTGAACCTGGATATTCAGTGGGACGTCTGTTCCAGGCGTTCCCGCTGCCAATCCTTCTCCGGCTCGTTCAGTACCAGCGTCAGGTCCATTACTTCCTCTTCCGTGTTGTAGTGGATCTCGAAGCCCAGATGCTCAGCCAGTTGCAGCATCGGACGATTGTCCGGTAACACATCACCCACCATCTCCACCGTGCCCTTGGCACGGCAATAGTCGATCATCTTCTGCATCAGGGCCACACCCAGTCCCTCGCCTTTCATCCTGTCGTGCACCATCACCGCGAACTCACAGCGCAGGTTGTCGGCATCGGTCCAGGTTCGCACCGTTCCCAGGGTCTCCTCCCCCTCGCCGTCCTCCCTTGGCGCATTGGCAATAAAGACCATTTCCCGGTCGTAGTCGATTTGCACCATTTGGGCCACGTCTTCACGGGAGAAGTGCTTGCGGTACTGGAAAAAACGGTAACGGATGGACTCCGGGGACTGGAGTTCATGAAACGCACGGTGCGCCGGTTCGTCTTCCGCCAGCACCGGGCGAATGATGACACGGCGCCCGGACTTCGGCAGCACGATCCACTCCTCCAGCTCCCTGGGGTACGGCTGGATAATCGGCCGCCCCGGCTTGTCCGCCAGGTCGATCGCCACGTTCACCGCAACCGTGCCCTGGTCGTTGAACAACAGCGGTGAGATCTCCAGCCCGCGAATCTCCGGAATATCGATCACAATCTGGGACAGAGTCACCAGGGTTTCCGAGACCGCGCGAATGTCCTCCTCGGGCTTCAGGCTGTGTTCTTTCAGCAACTTGTACATGTAGGTACGCCGCAATAGCTCCCTGGCCAGCACCATATTCAACGGCGGCAACGCAATCTGTCGATCCGTCATTACGTTGATATGCGCCCCCGAGGCGCCGCAGACTACCAGCGGCCCAAACAACTTGTCCCGGGTGATCCCCACACTGAACTCGATGCCACCGACGTGCTGGTAGGAACGTTGCACCGCAAAACCCAGAAAACCGCTGTCAGGGTAATGTTTCTGGTATTCGTCCATCAGGAAGCGACAGGAATCCATAATCGCCCCCTCACTGTTCAGTTTCTGAACCGTGCCCTTGTAACGGCGCTGTCCGGGGCTGAGTTCCACAAGCGGATGACAGGCCTGTTCATGGATCAGCGTGATGTCCACCGGACGACGCTCCACGGCGAAGACCTCCAGCACTTCCTCCATATCGTCGCAATACATGGTCTCGACGGCATTAATGCCGTAATTCCGGATCACGTCGCGGGCTTCCTGGTTGGACAGGTGCGCCCGACCGGAGCGAATGGCATTCACGACGATACGCCGTGTTTGGGTATGGTCGGCCAGGTGGTCGGTAAAGGACTCCGGCGTTTCGGTCAGCAACCGTTGCACGCGCTGGTGTCGCACGTGCTGCATGAACGCCATAACGGCCTTCTCAGGGTTGAAGAACGACGGTAAGCCCGCCCGATAAAACTCATCGCGGGCATCCAGCACCGTACTTTGCCCCAACCAGCAGGTGAAGACGTTCAAGCGCGTGCCCTTGGTAGCCTGAACCACCGCATCGGCAATCCGCAGGCTGTCCTCGGTCAGGCTGGGCGCGTACATCACGAGAACGTTGGCCACTTCCGGGTCTTTGGCAAGAATCTTGATTGCTTTGGCGTAGAGCTCCGGTGAGGCGGCGTAACCGAGGTCGATAGGATTCTTTCGGGTCCAGTACGGTGGCAGCAGTTCCGCCAGTGAATCGATCGACTTGCCCGACAACTTTGCCAGTTCACCACCCAGATACGCCAACCGGTCTACCGCCAGTACCCCAGGGCCAACGCCGTTGGCCATAATGGCCAGTGTTTCCCGCCGCAGGGGACGCATTCGTGTCAGCGTTTCCAGCGCATCAAACATCTGCCCCAACCCATCCACTCGCAGCACACCGGCACGCTGCAACATAGCATCGTATATGGGGTCACTCTGGGTCAGCCCGGCGGGCAGCTCGTGGGGGAACCATTCCGATTCCGGCACACGGCCGCTTTTCACGGCAATCACCGGCTTGGTGCGGGAAGCCACACGTACGGCGGACATGAAGCGGCGTGGATTGGGAATATTCTCAATGTGCAGCAATATTGCTCGGGTCTGGCTGTCCTGGGCCAGATAATCAATCAGGTCGTCGTGATCGATATCCATCCCATCGCCCAGTGTCAGGAAGTATGAGAAACCCACACCCCGGGCGAACGCCCAGTCGATTACCGAACTGGCGATGGTGCCGGACTGGCCCACGAACGCCACCTTGCCGGGAATGGCGCCCATGTGGGCGTAGGTGGCGTTCAGGCTGCGGGCTGGCACCATCAGCCCAATAGTATTGGGGCCAAGCACGCGTATGCCGGTCTCCCGCGCAGCATCGCGAACCGAATACATTAATGGCTGACCGGTTTTACTGTGGCTCCTGGACATGCCGCCGGTCATCACAATAGCCGTGCGGACGCCTGCCTCGCCCAGTCGCTTGATCATCTTCGGCACGGTATCCGGAGGGGTACAGATAATCGCCAGATCGGGGCTGAACCCCATGCGGGATACTTTCTTGACGCAGGGTACGCCGTGGACGTTGTCGTAATCGTTCTGGTTAACCACCATCAACTGGCCGGGATAACCACCACCGAGTAGGTTCCGCAGAACCATGCCACCGAGGTTGTCTGCCCGTTCCGAGGCGCCGATCACCACAATAGAAGACGGGTTGAAAAGGCTTTCCAGATAACGGGTGCTCAAGTTTCACTCCTTGATTCGAGTCGACCGGGCGTGTGTACACCTTATCTTAGGCGCTTGCCTGACGATGTAAAACGGCTATCTCCGCCATAAGACCAAAGAAACGCAGAAAGCCCGGTCTATCCCTGATAATATCGGACAAAATACAAGCACAACCAGAGTGTTCGGGACCAGTATGACAACGGGATTCTTCTCTCACGACGACTGCATGAAACACAATATGGGGGCGGAGCACCCTGAGTGCCCCGAGCGACTGGCAGCCATCACCAGTTACCTGGCCGACACCGGCCTGGGGCAAGATCTCGACTGGGTGCGACCTGACGAAGCCACCCGGGACCAGTTGCAGACCGTGCACCCCGAACGCTATCTGAACCAACTTGATCTGATGCAGCCCACCAGGGGACGGGTGTATACCGACCCCGATACCGCCATGATGCCGGACACCCTGAGAGCCGCCCGACTTGCCGCTGGCGCCAGCATTGAAGCGGTCGATATGGTGCTCAGCAGCCAGCTCACCAACGCGTTTGTGTGCGCCAGGCCACCCGGGCACCATGCCGAACGCAGTAAATCCATGGGCTTCTGCTTCTACAACAACATCGCGCTGGCCGCCATGCGGGCGTTGAACTTTCACCAGTTGGAGCGGGTAGCGATTATTGATTTTGACGTACACCAGGGCAACGGCACGGTGGATATCGTGGGCGGTGATGAACGCATCCTGATGTGTTCCAGTTTCCAGCATCCGTTCTACCCACATTCCCACGTGCATCGCCAGGCGGAAAACATCATCAATACGCCCATCCAGGCAGGCACTCCGGCAGACGAGTACCGGAAGATCGTGGAAGCAGCGTGGCTGAAACGGCTGCAGGACTTCCGCCCGCAACTGGTGCTAGTCTCCGCCGGCTTTGACGGCCACCGACTGGACCCGATGGCGGAGCTGAACCTGGAAGTAGAGGATTACCGCTGGTTGACGGAAATGATCACCAGCGTGGCCAGCGACCATGCCAACGACCGTATTGTCTCAACCCTGGAGGGTGGCTATCATTTGAGGGCGCTGGCCGAGAGTGTCAACGCTCACCTTGAGGTGCTCAACGCCATCCACTGAGATTGCCGCGCGCAATGTCAGGTATTTGGCGTTGCGGCCTCGTAGCCATTGGCTTGCTGCAGGTCCGGCCGTTCGCCTTCCCGCTGAAGGCGAATTGTGGTGCGCCGGTTGTCTGCCGCGCGGCGTGATACCGGGTATTGGTCCGCATGGGCCCTGGTGGTCACGAGATCAGCATCAATGCCCTGCCCGATCAGGTAATCCGCCACCGCATTGGCCCGCTCTTCGGACAACGCGCGATTGTCGATACGGCTACCGCTGCTGTCGGTATGCCCATCCACGAACACCCTTTCCACCGTGGAATCTGCCTGGATGTACATCACAATGTTGTCGAGAAACCGACGGTCAGCTTCAGACAGGCTGGTGCTGCCTGACGCAAAGGAAATGCGGGACCGCTTGATCTGATCGTAGTTGACCGGCAACAGGCCGGCGGTGCAGCTTCGATAACCAGAGAACTGGCCCGCAAAGTTAATGTTGGACACTTTCACCCGAACCAGGCTGCCGTCGTACCAGGACTCACGCGTAACCGTTGGGTCCATCCCCTCCAGCAGGCTCTGGACAAGCACCATGGCGAGGCGTGACTCGAGCATCAGCGGCCGACGACTGTCGTCCACGTTAACCCGACCAAGGGGACGGGGGGCGGTTCCCGGGCGCCATGACGGCGCTTCCATCACCAACTGAGCCTGACCAGGACGCATGAGCGGCGTTTCCGACTCCAGAAAGAAGGACAGCGACTCACCCGCCTTGTGGCGGAATACGGCACGGCCGTAGCCCGGAACCTGATGCACTAAAGTACACTCGAATACGGACTCCGACAGGTACCACTGGCTGTTCTCGATACCCGCGCCAAAGGTGGCGGCCTGCACCGCAACAGAGCCTGCCGTCAGTGCACCAATCGCACTGGAAACCACTGCACCACGCAGGAAGGCGGAAATTCGTGCCATACCATCCATCCGTCAGAAAAGATTCACTACCCTCGTAACGGCCGAAGTCAGTCTTTCTTTAGGACGCCCGCCAAAACAATCGCTGTCGGCTTCTGATATAATTTCGCCAGATTTTTTCTTTCAGGGGTTCACGTTTGACGGGCCCCAGCAGATCCCGGAACCGTAAATGACCGAACAACTGATCATCACCCGTCCTGACGACTGGCACCTCCACGTGCGGGACGGCGACATTCTCAAGGACGTCGTACCCGCCACCGCCCGTTGCTTTGGCCGCGCCATCATCATGCCAAACCTGGCGCCACCGGTGACGGAAGCCGAACAGGCCATGGCTTACCGTAGCAGGATACTGGCCGCAGCCGGCGACACCGGGTTCGACCCGCTGATGACGCTGTACCTCACAGAAACCACTACGCCTGCGCAAATCAGGGATGCCAAGGCTGCGGGCGTGATTGCCGCCAAACTGTACCCGGCTGGCGCCACCACCAACTCCGCATCCGGTGTGACCGACATCCGCAACATTTATCCGGTACTGGAGGCCATGAGTGACTGCGGCATGCTGTTGCTGGTCCACGGCGAAGTCACCGACGCAGAGATCGACATCTTCGACCGGGAAAAGATCTTCCTCAAGCGCGTACTGGCGCCGACCATGGAGGCGTTTCCGGATTTGCGGGTGGTTCTGGAGCACATCACCACCGCCGATTCAGCCGAATTCGTGCGTGACCATGACGGTGACAATCTGGGTGCCACCATCACGCCGCAACATCTGATGTACAACCGCAACCACATGCTGGTCGGCGGCATTCGCCCTCACCTGTATTGTCTGCCCATCCTCAAACGCAACCGGCACCAACAGGCGTTAAGGGATGCAGTGGTCAGCGGAGACCGCCGCTTCTTCCTGGGAACGGATTCTGCGCCGCACTCGAAAGACAAGAAAGAAACCGCCTGTGGCTGCGCCGGCTGCTATTCAGCGTTCAGCGCCATGCCCCTGTATGCGGAGATTTTCGAAGACCTGGGTGTGCTGGACAAACTGGAGGCCTTTGCCAGCTTTAATGGCGCCGATTTCTATGGCCTGCCCAGAAACAGCGATACCATCACGCTAGTGAAAGAATCCTGGGAGATGCCCGACGAACTGCCCCTGGCTGACGGTACCATCGTGCCTTTGAAGGCCGGCGAAAGCCTGAGATGGCGGCTTGTCTGAACATCAGCCGACCAACCGTTCCCTGTTAATCGTTCCTTATCAATCATTTGTGTACCAGGCCGGCAACCCTGGCCAGAGACTCCAGGAGTTTAAGTGACTGAAGAACATAAAGAACCGCATCCCATGTCCCGCCGCTTCCGTGGTTTCCTGCCGGTTGTGGTGGATGTGGAAACCGGCGGCTTCAATCCTGAGAAGGACGCCCTGCTGGAGATCGCTGCGGTCATACTGACAATGGATGAGGACGGCTGGTTGAAGCGGGCTGAAACCCACGTTCAGCAGATCGACCCCTTCGAGGGCGCCAACCTGGAGCAGTCTGCGCTGGACTTCACCGGTATCGACCCGTGGAACCCGGAGCGGGAAGCCGTTCCGGAACGAGAAGGCATGAGCGAGATTTTCGGGCCCATCCGCAAGGCGGTCAAAGCCCACGATTGCAAACGAGCCGTGCTCGTTGGCCACAACGCAACCTTCGACCACAACTTTGTGTTCGCCGCTGCCCTGCGTTCAGACATCCGCCGCAACCCGTTTCATCCGTTTTCCACCTTCGACACGGCAACGCTAGCTGGCCTGGCCTACGGCCATACCGTACTGGCGCAAGCCTGCAAGCTGGCGGGCATTCCGTTCAGCAACAAGGAAGCGCACTCGGCCGCCTATGACGCAGAGAAAACCGCAGATCTGTTCTGTGGCATCGTCAACCGCTGGCGCGAAATCGGTGGCTTCCCACCGCCGCCCATACCGGACGACACAGAAGAGGCACCTTGATAGACAGCCACAAAAAACCCCGCGCGAAGCGGGGTTTTTTTGATCTCCAAGGGCAATACTACCAGTAAATACCCCGCATGATCGCCGCAAAGGCCACCTGCTCGGAGGACACCTTCGGCTTCTCGCCGGAACGGCTGCCGGCAGCGGCCGGAGAGTCCGGGAACATGCGGTAACCCGTGTTCATCACGATCTCGCCCATCTTCGGCGCCAGCGCCTGCATGACCTGGGCAAAAATGCCCAGACGCGTGGCGATGCGCTTGGGACGGTACACGATGGCGTCTGCCACCATTTCCGCCGCTTCGTCCGGTGTCAGCGTGGGCACCGAGTCGTAGATTTTGGTGGGCGCGATCATCGGCGTTTTCACCAACGGCATGTTGATGGTGGTGAAGGTCACGTTGCGATCCGACCACTCCGCCGCCGCACAACGGCTGAAGGTATCCAGCGCTGACTTGGACGCGACATAGGCCGAGAAACGGGGCGCGTTGGTCAACACACCGATGGATGAGATATTGACCACGTGCCCGCGACGACGCTCCAACATAGCCGGAGCAAAACCCATGATCAGGCGAACGGAGCCGAAGTAGTTCAGCTGCATGGTACGCTCGAAATCGTGGAAACGGTCGAACGAGAGCGCCAGTGAGCGACGGATGGAACGGCCTGCGTTATTGACCAATACGTCCACATGGCCGTGATTGTCCAGCACCGTTTTCACGAACCGGTCGCAGTCATCCATGTCGGCAAAGTCACATTGGTAGGCATGAACGTTGCCGCCTCGGGCTTCCAGTTCAGCAGCCACCTCCATCAGGCGTTCTTTCTTGCGCGCGCCAATCACCAGGATAGCGCCGGCATCCGCCAGTTTTTCGGCTGTCGCCAGACCGATACCGGAGGTACCACCGGTGATCACACAGACCTTTCCTTCCACGGTGCCACGTAGGGTGCGGTCCTTGAACAGGTCAGGGTCCAGGTTACGCTCCCAGAAGTCCCACAGAACCGCTGCATAGCTTTCCAGGCGCGGCACGACGATACCGGTGTCCTTGAGGACTCTTTCTGTCTCACGGGCGTCAAACCGTGTGGGATAATTGATAAACGACAACACCGAAGGCGGAATGCCCATGTCGTCCAGCAATGCGGTAGTCAGACGCTTAACGGGCGGCAGATTCTTCAGGCTCTGGCGGATAAACGGCGGCACAAACCCGAACATGCGCGAGTCGATCCGCATCGCCATACGGGGAGCATGACCGGCTTCGGAGAAAATATTGAGAATCTCGCCCACTTTGTACGGATCGGAATCCACCAGATGGAAGCAGTTACCGTCCTCCCCTTTCAGGTGCGCGATGTGGTCCATGGCGTTCACCACGAAATCCACCGGCACGATGTTCAGGCGCCCGCCCTCGATGCCGATCGTCGGCACCCACTGGGGCAGTGCGTGGCGGATTTTCTGGATCATCTTGAAGAAGTAATAGGGCCCGTCGACCTTGTCCATCTCACCGGTCTTTGAGTGACCAACCACCATACCAGGGCGGTAAATCCGGAACGGAACGGTGCAACTCTCGCGAACCACCTTTTCAGATTCGTGCTTGGTCAGCAGGTAGGGATGGTCGAGCTTTTCCGCCTCCTCGAACATATCCTCGCGGAAGGTGCCCTTGAACAGGCCAGCCGCCGCGATGGAGGAAACATGATGGAAGCAACCGGCTTCCATAGCGGCTGCCGCATTGACGGCACTGTGGGTGCCCTCGATGTTCGTGGCCTGCTGGGACTTTTCGTCCGCCCCCATGTCATACACCGCAGCAAGGTGGAAGAAATGATCAACGTTACCCTTGAGCGATTTCATCGTCTTGGCATCGATGCCCAGGTTCGGGCTGGTAAGGTCGCCGATCACTGCTTTCACCCTGGACTCATCCGCGCCCCAGCGCTCCCTCAACGTGTCCAGTTTTTCCTGTGATTGCTCGCGCACCAGAACATGCACTGTGCCACCGCGAGCCAGCAGTTTTTCAACGAGAAAACGGCCGATAAATCCGGTGCCACCCGTCAGAAAGTAATTCATTGATAGTCCACCCTGCTTGTTGCTCAGTTGTTGTCTTTTTCCTTTGTTGTCATCGAGAGTATTAGACCAAAGTCTTATACCGCCGATGCACGCCGGCATTGTACTTAATTGCAACACTCATGTATCGATTTTTTTTAGAGTATTTACTCTGTAAGTTCTTGTTTTAATTAGAGCGTTTACTCTAGTTCATGCATGCAATACACGCCGGAACCTGTTCGGTTAACCGACACGCTGAAATTGAGACTAGCACAAGGTGGGCAGGCTGCCCGCAAATCCTTACCATTACCGGAAGGAAATGAAACCTGACGGTGGCGGTGACATAATCGGAACCTTCAACGGCAGTTTCTGTCTCTATACTCTTTACACACTTTCTACATTTCCCGCACTTCGGAATCCGGAACATGCACAAAGACGATCCCAACGCTGAACGCTACATTGCCATTGCACGTGCCTGTCTGAAGGCCATCAACGACACAGCCGCCGACGCCGGCACCCGGGAACAGAAAATCCAGGCGGTGTATCAGGCCATTGATCACGCCTTTCAGGCCGAATTTGCGGATTATCGCCAGTCCGTTGCGGTGATGGGGACAGTTCTTGAGCGCATCGCCTCTGGCCAACTCGATGCCGATGCAGCCGCCAGCCTGGCGAAGAAAACCCTGGATCAACAACCGGAAAGTACCCGTAACGCCCTGATTCATTAACGTTTCAACGTAAAGAGAGACTGTATGCACCCTGGCATCCATGGATTTGCCCAAGGTTTCCTTGGCCTGAAGCAAGGATTTCTCCTGGCGCTGGTACTGGCCTTCAGTTCGGTTGCCCTGGCGAGCCAGTCGCCCGTAAAAAGCCCGAACGACGACAACCTGTACCGTTATGTGCAGTTGGACAACCAACTGCGGGTGCTTCTGATTTCCGCGCCGGGCTCCGACAAAGCCGCAGCATCCATGAACGTTGCCGTCGGCAGTGGCGATGACCCCGCCAACCGCGAAGGCCTCTCTCACTTCCTTGAACACATGTTGTTCCTGGGCACGGAAAAATACCCTGACCCTGGCGAGTACCAGAAGTTCATCAAAAGCCATGGTGGCAGTCACAACGCATTCACCGCATTCCAGGACACCAACTACTTCTTCGACGTACAGGCCGAGCATCTGAAGGAAGCCCTGGATCGCTTCGCCGAGCAATTTTCAGCGCCACTGTTCACGCCAGAACTGGTGGATCGCGAACGCCGCGCCGTGCACTCGGAGTACAGCTCGAAACAGAAAGACGACAGCCGTCGCTTCTACTCCGTTAAAAAGGCCGTCAGCAATCCCGACCACGCGTTCCATCAGTTTGCCGTCGGTAACCTGACTACCCTGGAAAACACCGAAGAGCGCCCCCTGCGCCCGGACCTGATCGACTTCTGGAAAGCCCATTACTCGTCCAACCTGATGACGCTTGCCGTCTACGGCCCGCAATCGCTGGATCAGCTCGAGGCCATGGTACGAGGCCGCTTCGACCGCATCGAAAACCGCAACCTGAACGCGAAGGTCCACGACGAGCCACTGTTCAGCCCAGGCACCCTACCCGCCCGCGTGCATGCGGATGCGCTGAAGGATATCCGCAACCTGACGCTCACCTTCCCCATCCCGTCTCAGGAAGACCACTACCGCGACAAGCCGGCCAACTACGTTGCCAGCCTGCTTGGCCACGAAGGCCCGGGCAGCCTGTTTGACGTGCTGAAGAAGGCTGGCCTGGTGGAAAGCCTGTCCGCAGGTAGCGGCATGGATACCGGCCAGGAAGCCACCCTGGAACTGAACATGGCGCTGACCCCGGAGGGCCTTGATAATCAGGAAACCATTCTGGAACTGACCTTTGCCTACATCGACAAGGTGCGCGAGGAAGGCATTTCCCGCTCTCGTTTCGAAGAAATGAAACAACTGGCACAGATCGATTTCCGTTTCCGTGAGAAGAGCCAGCCAGTGCAGGAAGTGATGCATCTGTCGCGACAGATGCGGCATGTGGCGCCAGAGGACGTACTCCAGGCGCCATGGATGATGGAAAGCTATGCACCCGATAAATACCGGAACATTCTGAACCGGCTTACTCCGGATAACGTGCTGGTGTCCGTCCTGGAAACAGAACCGAACCTTGAAGACCCCAACCTGACCCAGTGGTACGACGCCGCCTGGAAACTGAAGCCCCTCGCCATCCGGGACATTCGGCAACGGGACGACAACCCCATGGTGTCCAGGCTGGCCCTGCCGCTCGACAACCCTTTTATTCCCGAAGAACTCGACATGATCGACGGCGCAACCATGGAGCAGCCCGTTTCCATGGGGACCGTCAGTGGCATGGAGGTCTGGTACGCCCGGGACACCCGGTTCGAGACGCCGAAGGCCAATGTGTACCTAAGCCTGCGAACCCCGGCGACACGGGCATCCGCTCGCAGCAATGTGCTGTCGTCGCTGTTGGTGGATGCCATCAACACCAACGTGAACGCATGGGCCTATCCCGCCCAGCTGGCGGGACTCGACTACAGCATCTACCCCCACCTTCGGGGCATAACCGTCCGCGTCGGCGGTTACAGTGACAAACTCCACACCCTGATGGCCCGCATCCTGACCCAGGTAGCGGACCCCACACTCACCGAGCAACGCTTCCGCATTGCCCGGCAAAACATGATCGATGGACTGCTAAACAAGGCCAAGGAACGGCCTGTGCAGCAGACCTCTGAACGCATTCAGAGCCTGCTGATCGAGGGCGCCTGGAGTACAGAAGAGAAGCTTAAGGCCGCCCGGGAAGTCACGCTGGATGAACTCAAATCCTTCGCCGAGGCGTTCCTGGCCCAGGTCGACCCGGTGATGCTGGCACACGGCAATATGACACAAGCGTCCGCCCTTAACCTCACCAATCGTATCCATGCCATGGTGCTGGACGACAGTGAGCTGACAACGGTCGAGCGCAGCCGCGTTCGGGCCTTACCGGAAGGTGAAACCCTGTTACCGCTGGAGGTAGACCATCCGGACACCGGCTATACCCTCTATGTACAGGGCGATAACACCGGCTTTGAGGAACGCGCCGTATTCCGCCTGCTGGGGCAGATTATCAGCAGCCCGTTCTATGAAGAGCTCCGCACCAATCGCCAGCTTGGCTATATCGTTTACGCTACCCCGTTCGAAATGCTGGAAACCCCGGCGCTGGGCTTCGTGGTGCAATCCCCGGAAGCCAGTGGCGACCAGATCGACCAAGCGGTGCGGGAATTTTCCAAGGCTTTCAAGGACACGTTATCCAACCTCTCGGAGCAGGACCTGGCGCGAGAGAAACAGGCTGTCATCAGCCAACTGATGGAACAGGATCGGCAACTTGGTGAGATTTCGGAGCGTTACTGGCGTGAAATCGACCGCGGCGCGACCGACTTCAAATCAAGGGAGAAACTGGCCAAGGCGATACAACGCGTGAGCCGGGAAGCCCTGGTTAATACTTTGCAAAAGCAGGTCATTGACCGTAAACAGGCACTGCAGGTGTTCACTACAGCCGAGGCAAAAAACAACGCCAGCGCGGTTGAGCTGTTGCTGCAACGCAGCGCTGTTCCCGACGCCTGATCAGCTCTCAACCTGAGGACTGGCCCGTGAACCGGTGCCAGTCTTCGGGTTCATCCACGTCCCATCGTTGCGGAAGCAACCTGAATGACAAACCCGCTTGCGTAAGGCGGTCACAGGTTTGCGACAACGCCTTTTCCGTTCCCCAGGCCACGTCGGCCAGCATGCCCGGGAGGACCCGGCGAGCACCGATGAGTACATAGCCGCCGTCCTCCGACGGCCCCAGTACCACGTCCACCTCGTCCAGCGCAGCCACGGCTGTTCGCACGTAGTCCGCATCCACGGAGGGGCAATCACTGCCCACAATCATCGCCTTGCCAAAGCCACGCAACCCTGCGTCCAGTGCCTGTGACATGCGTTCCCCAAGGATGTCGCCCTCCTGTACAGCCTGAGCAACGCCGTGAACGTCAAGCCGTTCCAGTACAGGAGCAGCACCCGTGGGCGCATTCTCCAGCGCCCGGTCCCACAGGAACTGGACGGTATAACCACTGGCCACCAGATTATCGAGCACGGCCAGACTGAGCCTGACGTGTGCCGCCATAGCGCCCTCGGCGCCCAGTGCCGGCATCAGACGGGTTTTCACCCTGCCCGCCTCCGGCCACTTGGAAAACTGCATAACCAGCACTGAAGCATCAGGATTGACGGGCATTACGAACATCCGACCGGTAGAGGGTAACAAGGGTTTCCGGCGAGTCGCCGCGCCAATAGCGCCAGCGCAATCGCCACATCAGCAGGATGGTACGCCAGGCACCTTGCTGTTCCCAGCGCCGGCTATCCGTGACCACGGGATCGGTAATACGGAAAGGTCGTGACACCAGTCTCAGACGAGACGATAGTTCCACATCCTCCATCAACGGCATCTCTTCAAAGCCACGCAAGGCCTCGAACACCGGCCGACGCACGAACAGAGCCTGGTCGCCAGTAGCGATACCCGTCAGCCAGGAGCGTTGATTCATGAACCAGGCGATCACCCGGTACAGCACTCTCTTGCCGCTGAGACGCACATCAAACCGCCCCCATGCCTTACGGCTTGCATTAAATTGCTCCAGTGCCGCCAGCGCAGAATCCGGTAAACGGGTATCAGCGTGCAGGAACAGAAGGACATCGCCACGGGCTGCTTGTGCGCCGGCGTTCATTTGCGGCGCCCTTCCACGGCCACACTGGATGACACGGTCACAATGACCCTGCGCCAGCCTGGCTGTTCCATCATCACTGCCACCGTCCACCACAATGACTTCATGGCCCGCCGCTCTGAGCGGCTGCAGATGATCCAGGGTGTCGCGAATGGTGGCGGCTTCCTGCCAAACAGGCACAATAACGCTTAAACGCAACGGCTGGGGCGGTGTCTTGGAAGTGTGCTGTGCTGGTGTCTTCAATGCGCCTGGTATCCCCTGTGCCCGATCAAACCGGTAGCTGCCTCGCCTCAATAAACTGTTTCAACGCTACCGCATTATTATGATCTGTATCCTTGGCTGCAAATACCAGCGTGATTCGTTCGTGCTTATCAACGTAGGATGCCAGAGTGCACAGGTCCGCACGATCGGACGATGCCAGTTCCTGCAGGTACTTTTCACGAAACCCGTCCCATCGGGCCGGGTCATGGCCAAACCACTTACGCAATTCAGTGGATGGGGCCAAATCCTTCAACCACTCGGCCAGACTGGCCTTTTCCTTGGCAACGCCTCTCGGCCACACCCGGTCAACCAACAGCCTCGGACCATCAGAACGGGCCGGTTCATCATAGGCACGCTTCAACCGAATTTCTGTCATAGCGATCTCCTTCTATTCCGGAAGTATTCCCGCAAGCCCTTGAGACACATCACTCAGCCCGCTATCATACCCGCCTTCTGACGATCAGCCCCCGTAGCTCATCTGGATAGAGCGTCCCCCTCCTAAGGGGAAGGTAGCAGGTTCGAGTCCTGCCGGGGGTACCATGCCAGCAATAAAATCATATGGTTAGAGATCTGCCTCTGGGACTTTGCTGATTCCGGTGTGCAATGACGCAATGAGAGGGCACGCGATGTCCCCTTTTTGCTCATGACATCGAGCGACCATATCGCTCAGAACACTCTCAATCCTCACCAGCTTTTTGATCTTTCCACGCACAGACTGCAGTTTGTGCTCGGCCAGGACACTGGCTTCCTGGCAGTGGGCACCATCTTCCAGCCGAAGCAGGTCGATAATCTCATCGAGACTGAAGCCCAGGTTCTGCGCCGATTTCACGAACGTCAATCGATCGATATCGGCAGAACCATAGCGTCTGATCCCACCGGGAGGACGCTGGGGTTCCGACAACAGGCCCCGCCGCTGGTAATAGCGAATGGTCTCGACATGGACACCGGCCGCCTTGGCCAGCCCACCGATGGTCAGTGGATTTACTTTATTCACCATGCGGGCTTACTCCGTAGTTGACTACGGCATCAGTTTACGTCATCAAACAAGGTCACTAATAGAGCATTTGCCCATGCTATCCAAGGGTTGCCTTGCCTTATCCCGCGCAGCAGGATAGTTGCTTGACATCCTTGGTAAACGTTTGAGCGCACAGCTTCAAACCTTCTACCATCGTCAGGTACGGGAACAGCTCATCGGCAATCTCGTTGACAGTCATGCGCGCACGAAGCGCCATCACCGCGGTCTGGATCAGTTCGCCGGCCTCACCCGCCACGGACTGCACACCCAGTAACCGCCCGCTTTCACGTTCCGCGACCATTTTAATGAAGCCTCCGGTATCAAAGTTGACCAGGGCCCGTGGCACGTTGTCGAGGGTCAGGGTACGGCTGTCGGTGACGTAGCCACTTGCCTCGGCGTCGGCCTCGGATAAACCGACGGTCGCAATCTGTGGCTCGGTAAAGACCACCTCCGGCATGGCACTGAGATCGAGCCGTGCATCACCACCGGTCATATTGACTGCTGCTCGACTGCCACCCGCGGCGGCGACATAGACAAACTGCGGCTGGTCGGTGCAGTCCCCAGCAGCATAGATGTCGGGCACGGTGGTACGCAGACCGTCATCGACTAAAATCGCCCCGCGGGCAGTCTCGACGCCGATAGCCTCCAGGTTCAGTCTGTCTGTATTCGGTGTGCGTCCCACGGCCACCAGCAGCCGATCGGCGCGCAGCTCTCCCACGTTTGTGGCGAGCACGAACTCCTCATTGGTATAGCGGATCTGGCTCGCCTGCGTGTCATTCAGAACCTTGATACCCTCGGCCTGGAACGCGGTTTCAATGGCCTCGCCAACAGCCGGGTCCTCACGGGAAAACAGCCGGCTACGCGCCAGGATGGTCACCTCGCTGCCCAGCCGGGCAAACGCCTGTGCCAGCTCCACTGCCACGACGGACGCCCCGATGACAACCAGCCGTTCCGGAATGGTGTCGCTGGCCAGTGCCGTGGTGGACGTCCAGTACGGCGTATCGGACAGGCCCGGAACCGGGGGAATGGTAGGCCCCGCACCGGTACCAATGAACGCTCTGTCAAAGCGTACCTCGCGTTCCGTGCCGTCGGTTCCAGTCACTGTCAGCGTATTGGCGTCGGTAAAACGGGCCTCACCCTGCAGGACAGTGATCGCCGGATTGTCTTCGAGAATCCCCTCATATTTCGCGTGACGAAGCTCATCGACCCGGGCCTGTTGCTGGGCCAGTAACCGGGGCCGGTGAATAGAAGGCTCGACCGCGGCAATGCCCTCGTCGAACGGACTGGCGCGACGCATGTGGGCCACGTGAGCGGCGCGGATCATGATCTTCGAGGGCACGCAGCCGACATTGACGCAAGTGCCACCGATGGTGCCACGCTCGATCAGCGTCACCCGGGCTCCGCGTTCCGCCGACTTCAAGGCGGCGGCCATGGCAGCGCCGCCACTGCCAATCACGGCAATGTGCAGATCGTTATCACTCATAAACACTACTCCTGTTTCGCCCCGGACTGTTTCAGTGTGGACGGGTAGCCCGCGTTGGTCGTGGCTTGAGTTATTGCGTCGACAGAGGTTTTGTCATCGTCGAAAGTAACCGTCGCATCACGCTCCTCATAACGGACCTGCACAGAACTCACCCCATCGACCCTCTTGAGAGCGGCTTTGACGGTGATCGGGCAAGCCGAACAAGTCATTCCGGGAACCGACAAGGTCACGGTTTTTTGCACCCCCAAGGCAGGCAGGCTGAACAGCGTAAACAGTACGGCAGTGATCAGGGACTTTTTCATGATGTATGGCCTCTCAGTAAAATAGCGGTAAGACGAAAGGGAATGCCAACGCGATCAGTACGAGCAACGCGACGATCCAGAAGGTGATCTTGTAAGCGGTGCGCACTTGCGGTACTGCGCAGACCTCGCCCGGCTCGCAATCCTGTGCAGGCCGGTATATCCGACGCCAGGCAAAGACCATCGCCACCAGAGCAGCACCAATGAACCACGGCCGGTAAGGCTCCAGAGCGGCCAGGTTGCCGATCCAGGCACCGGAAACACCAAGGGCGATCAGGACCAGGGGGCCAAGACAGCAGGCCGATGCGAGCACTGCTGCGACCCCGCCTGCGACTAAAGACCCGCGACCGGATTTGGACTCTGATTTCAACTCTGACATTACGACGGTTCCTTTCATGACTTTGCTGGCTATCTTCAAAATACTTCCGTAGTCGGCTACGGAGTCAAGCCCTGCACTCCTATGGAATGTTCAGCACTCTTGACCCCGTACCGTGGTACGGGCACTAATGTGAGCTGAGAATTCGCGAGGTGAGGATGCCGTCATGACTGACATGACCATTGGCAAAGTGGCTAACGTGGTGGGTGTCGGTGTCGAGACAGTTCGTTTTTACGAGCGACGCAAGCTCATCAAACAGCCGCCACGCCCCAGAGAGGGTGGTTACCGTATCTACTCGGACACCACGGTAAAGCGATTGCATTTTATTCGTCGAGCGCAAGAGCTGGGCTTCTCACTGCGTGAGATCGCTGAGCTGCTCGCGCTGCGTGATGCCGAAAGCAACCAGGCAGACGCAAGTGATGTACGCCAGCGGGCGATGGCAAAGCTGCACGACGTAGACCAGAAAATTGACCAGTTACGGCGAATCCGCCAGGGGCTGGCGGCACTTGTGGACTGTTGTCCCGGACAGGGGCCGTTGCAGTGTTGTTCCATATTTGACGCCCTGGAGCAGAATGCGGGGCCTACAGGCGGGCCGATCATAAGTGAGGAGACAGACATGCAGACAATCAGGCTTTCAATCGGCGGCATGCACTGCGGTGGGTGCGAGGAAATTGTTCGTCATGTTCTCGAACAGCAAACCGGCGTCAAGGGGTGTTCCGTCTCCCATGAAAGCGGTGAAGCCCGGGTGGCAGTTGACGAATCAAGGATTTCGGACGAACAACTTGCGGAGGCTGTGCGTGGTGCGGGGTACTCCGCAAACATCATGAACACGACAGAATAACCCCTTGGAATTCTCGGCGGCCTTGCCTCTGGCCGCCGGCCTCGGGTTACTGGCCTTCGTTGAGCCTTGGTCTGCGGGTAGGGGCCGGGCCGAAAGTTTCGGGAATAAATCCCGGCCCGGTGACGCCTTTGGCTTCAGAGATCGTTTTCGACCGGTGCTTTGTTGGCAAGAGGTCTTGCCAGCACATGAGTCCGGCCGAACTTCTTTTAGCCTTTGGAGTTTGTAATATGCGTCCACCGATCCCCCATGCCATCACATCATTCGTCGCCGCAACCCTGCTCAGTGTCAGTGTGCCCGTGAGCGCGGCGGAAAACACCCGCTTTGAGCGCGGCAGCGAGGTGTACAACCAGCAGTGCGCTGCCTGCCATCAGGCTCAGGGTCAAGGCATACCGGGGTCGTTTCCCCCGCAAAAAAACCACACCGCTCAAATGTACAATGCCACTGACGGTATCGGTGGCCGCCGCTATCTGGGGCATGTGCTGCAGTACGGCCTGACCGGCCCCATCAAAGTCGACGGCACAAGCTACAACGGCAACATGCCGGCCTGGGGCGGTGCGCTCACTAGCCAGCAAATGGCGGATGTGCTGAATTACGTGCTGACGGCGTTCGGCAATGAAAAGCGGATTGCTGGTGAGTTTCAGCCCTACACTCCTGAAGACATCGAAGCGATTGCGGGTAAGGACCTGTCCGGCAAGGATGTTTACCAGCTGCGGCAGACCCTGCTGGGCCAATCGCCTGAGCAGTCGCGGAACAAAGCCACTCCCGTGCGGTCGGCGCCCGAACTAAGCCTGGAAAAGTCCATTCGCGACCCTCTGTATGTGGCGGTCCAGAACAGCGGCATCGTGAAAGTCCTACCCTCAAAACAGGCCTGGCCCGGCGTCGCGGGCGCTCACTACGATGCCCTGAGTCCTGATGGTTCCCGGCTGATGGTGTCCGGCTTCAAAACCGGCAATGTCTACGTTTTGAATACCGCCAGCGGTGAGGTGATGGCCAGCGTGCCGATCGGTGAGGTGGCCCAGGGCGTAAAAATCTCACCGGATGGCCGTTACGGCCTCGCCGTGGCGCCGACCCAGGGCGACGTTGCGGTGATCGATATGAATACCCTTGAACTGGTCAGGAAAATTCCAGTGGGCAAGGTACCCCACAACCTCGTTTACAGCGCCGACGGCACACTCGCCTACGTCACGCTGCAGGGCGAAGGCGCGCTGGCGGTAGTGGATATGCGGGCTCTGGAAAAACAGCGTCAGATCCCCACTCCGGGTCTCAAGACGCCTCACAACATTGACATCAGCGCCAACGGTCAACGGCTATGGCTGCGCGACTTTACCGGCAACGTGGGGGTACTGGACCTGGCTAGCGAAACCATGCTGAAAACTTTTAAAGTGGGTAGTGGCCATGGCGGCATCGACGTGGTGCCTGGCGAGCAATACGTCGCAACCGGTGCGATTTCTGCGTCCGTGGTCACTATAATCGACTCCGAGAGCCTTAAAATTGTCAAAAATGTCGACGTGGGCGTTGGCCCCCACGGCGTTCGGGCAAGCCGCGATGGCCAGTTCATTTACGCGTCGGTCACGGCGGATAACCACATTGCCGTTATTGATACCCAGTCCCTCGAGGTGGTCCGCCGGGAGCCAGTTGGAGGCCAGTTCCCCTTCTGGCTCGCAGTACCGGGCAATCCATAAAAAAGTCGGGAATAAAAGGCGATCCGGTGACGCCCTCCAGTAAAGTAACCATAAATAGGTAGCGGGCAGCCCCATGCGCAGCACTGGAAGCAGGCAGCAATTCGACACCCTGGTACGGCCCTGGCGCTACCGCCTGTACGGTGTTGCGCAACGCCAGGCCCCCTCACAGGAAATGGCGGAGGACTGGACCCAGGAGACCTTGCTCCGGGCCTGGCGGGACTTTGACCAACTGGACGATCACGTGGCGGCCTACGCCTGGCTGCTAAGGATTCTCAACCGGGTGGTCGCCGATGACTATCGGCGGGATGGGCGCCGGCAGCAACTGGCTCCGGTGCTGACCACCGGTGACGCGGTGTTGAATGGGTATCCCTGCAGTGCCCCAGGCCCCTTCGATCAGGTCCTGAAAAACCAGAGCGATGCGCAGGTCATGGCTGCGGTTCACGCCCTGCCGGACAGCTTTCGGCAGGTCATTCTGTTGCGGGACTTTGAGGAGCTGAGCTATCAGGACATCGCACAAATTTTGGATCTGGCACCGGGGACGGTCATGAGTCGCCTGTCACGCGCGCGGCGCCTGCTCGCTAAGCGACTGATCAAGGCAAACCCGAGCGCCTTGGCTACCAGCCACACAAAATACACATCGGTGAATCCTCATGAGTGATCTCAAAAACACAAACACCCACGAATGGTCCGACCTGCACGCCGAAATCCAGGATTGGCTGGCGGGCTATGCGGATGGTGAGTTGGATGAGCATCACACCGCCCTGGTCGAGGCCCATCTTGCTGGATGCAAGACCTGCCAACACGATGTCGAACGTCAGCGGATTCTTTCCGAACGACTGCAGATGATACCCACTCCGGGACTGTCCGCCGATTTTGACGGGCGGCTCGATATCGCCCTTGCGAACGCCCCCGCTGGTGGCAAGCGCCCATCCGGTCGTCGCCGCATGACGAATCTGAAACGCTGGCTGAGCAGCCTTCGCCCGTCGGTTGTAATTGGCAGTGGCGGTTGGGCCGTTGCCCTGGTACTGGCAGCGGTACTGCTGATGCCCAGCGTGACGCCGGATAATATCAACAGGATTCCCATGGTCAGTGACGTGCTGAACGATTATCAGCGTGTCGCCCTTGAGGAGCTGCCTACCCAGGCCGGCAACTCGGAAGTGTCTCCGCCATTGCCGTGGGCAAACAGCCGGGTGCTGGCAACCTGGATGACCCGAGTGGGGGGCGAGCCTGCCCAGGCGTACGCCATACGCCAGGGCAACAGCCTAGTCATCCAGTATCGTATCTCGGAGCGCGTGTTCTTCCGGAATCCGGATGTGCGACAGGCGGTGGCCCGAGCCGGCGACTTTCGTACCCGGGCCGATCAGTTGGAGGTGCTCGGGCTACCCATGGAGGACTCGGGATTGCTGGTGGTTGCGCCAGCCGGGAATATGCCGGCGGTGAGCGAATCCACGACGGGGGCCTCCTGACACGCTGTCAACGGCGATTATTTGACCATGAAATACACTGAATCAAAATCAGGTTTGTCACGAATTCACGGCACCGATGACCACCGTCGGCAAGTGTTCTGAACAAACATCAACGAGGGAAAACCATGTCTGTTTTCGATGCGTCTTCAACGTCCCGCCGTGCACCCGAAAGTTCTTTACCGATAAGTCGCCGGCGCCTGCTGCTGGGCTCTGCCGGCGCCATGGCCTCCGTCAGTCTGCTGGGGCTAAGCCCCCTTGCCAGGTCGGAGGAACCCAAAACGCTGCCCGATTACGTGCGCTGGAAAAACGCCAATGACGTGATCGTGCACAGCGCCAACACCATCGAAACCGAGCGCGGCGCCATTGGCAGTGGTGTGGTGACGAACAGTGACAAACTGTATGTCCGTAACAACCTGCCAGCCCCCAATGCTGATATTGTGGCGGACCGGAACGCTTGGAAAATCACGTTGGAAGGCGTCAATTCGCCCCAGACCCTGACCCTGGGTGAGCTGAAAAAAATGGGTGTTGAGACGGTAACCACCGTTCTGCAATGCTCGGGCAACGGGCGAGCCTACTTTGAGCACGGCCCGGGCGGTACCCAATGGGGCACCGGCGCGGCAGGCTGCCTGGTGTGGACCGGCGTACCGCTGCGTGACGTTGTGGCCCGGCTCGGCGGAGTAAAGCCGGACATGAACTACATCACCAGCACCGGCGGCGAGACCCTGCCTGCAGGGTTGGACCCGAAAACCATTATGGTGGAGCGCTCCGTTCCGGTGAGGGCGCTGGATCAGGCGCTGCTGGCCTGGCAAATGAATGATGAGCCCGTGCCGCTGGCTCATGGCGGCCCACTGCGCATGGTCTTTCCGGGTTATTTCGGGGTCAATAACGTGAAATACGTGGACCGAGTCGCGTTTACCGAGGGGCAGTCAGACGCCAAGATCCAGGCCTCAGGCTACCGCATTCGTCCCATTGGCGAAAAAGGCGCGCCCGGTCAGCCGTCGATGTGGGAGATGCCGGTCAAATCCTGGGTCACCGCCCCGCTGACAACGGCCAGCAAGGGCAGGAATCTGATTTACGGCGTCGCATTCGGCGGCATCAATGCCGTTAACCAGGTGGAGGTGTCGGCCGACGGTGGCGAGACCTGGAAGAGTGCCCGTTTCCTGGGTCCGGACATGGGGCGCTACGCCTGGCGGCCGTTTGTGGTGGCGATGGATCTGAGCGCCGGCGACCATCGGATCGTTAGCCGCGCGACGGACACCGAGGGCAACACCCAGCCGCCCACCCGCACCGAGAATGAGCGCGGTTACGGCAACGCCAGTTGGAAAGACCATGGCGTGACCGTCACCGTTTCCTGAGTGTATTAACCCTGTGGTGGTCCGTTGGTCGGGCCGCCTGTTCCCTTGACTGAATCAGGATTTTCCATGTTATTACGCACACTGTTGTTGACGATCTTTGCCCTCGCCACTGGCCCTGTATTGGCGGATGAGCAGCTCGAACTGGGTAAGAAAGTGTTCCTGGAGCAGGCACAACCATCCTGCACGGTTTGCCATACGCTGAACGATGCCGGTTCCGCCGGTGAGATCGGCCCCAATCTTGACCAGCTCAAGCCCTCGGCGGAGCAGGTCAGCAACGCGGTGAAGAGTGGTGTTGGCATCATGCCGGCCTTCGGTGACTCACTGTCAGAGCGGCAGATCAGTGCCGTGGCGAAGTACATTGAATCGGTCACCCGAAAATAGTCCTCCCGCATGCCGGATGACTCACCGCTATGGGTCAGGGTTCATTCTGTGCCACTCAGCTGAGAACCCTTGACCCTGTATCGGGGTACGGGTGTTAATCTGTGGCTTAATTCACGGACGACAGAGTAGTTCCTTGGAATTTTCAGTTGCTTTGCCTCTGGCCGCCGGCCTCGGGCTACTGGCCTTTATTGAGCCCTGCTCCGTAGGCAGTCACTTATTGTTCATCCGTTACCTCAAGGGGTTATCACAGCGGATGAAGATTGCCCACACACTGCTTTTTGCCCTGACGCGGGCCTCTTTGATGGCCGTGCTTGGCGTGATTGCCATCTTCGTTGGAACCGCCTTCACCGGGCTGCAGCAGGGCCTCTGGGCTGTGCTCGGGAGTCTTTATGTGGTGGTTGGGCTGCTTTACCTGAGTGGTGGCACCTCGTGGTTTATTGCGCTGGTGAACCGGTTTCTGCCACGCATTACCCGCATCCCTGGGGGGCCCGCATTAGGCGTGGTGTTTGGCTTGAACGTGCCGGCCTGCGCGGCCCCCTTGCTTGCGGTGCTGCTCGGCGACGCCGCTACCCGGGGTGCAACGGATGGCGCTGTTATCTTCGGCGCTTCGACCCTGATGGTGTTTGGACTGGCGTTTTCAGCCCCACTGCTATTCATTGTTTTTACCGCCCGCGGCCGTCGCTGGCTTGAACACCTCACGCGGCTCGCGGGACGCATGCCACGATGGACCGGTGCCATAATGGTCGTGCTGGGCCTCTGGACCTTTTGGCTGGCGCTGGCTTAGGCCTTAAGACCAAGTACATCCTCCCTGTTTTGACAGCTTTCCCTGTTTGACCTGTTTGATATTCCTCAATCACTTGACTCCGTATCTTGGTACGGGGCCTACCCTTGAAACATGACCTCATTTCATCAAGGGGACGCATCATGAACACGGCAGTGACAACCGCTGACGACGATACCCAGCCCTGGAGTCTGGAATCCACGGCGGACCCCGACATTCAACGGGTCAAGGCCCATATCGGTGGACTGCACTGCTCGCTGTGTACCGGCACGATTGAAAGCGCGCTGGGCAAGAAATCCGGCGTGCGTCGGGTTGCGGTGAGTCTGACTCACGAGCAGGCGCTGGTGGAGTTCGACTCTCGGGAGAACAGCGCCGAGGTTCTGATGGGTACCTTGCAGCAGATCGGCTACACCCTGAGCGACCCGCGCAAGGTGGAACCGTTCGAACGCCAGGAGCAAGCGCTGGCGATTGAACGCAATCGGTTTGTCGTCGCCCTGGCCATGAGCCTGGCAGCGGTCGGACTGATCGTGGATTTTACCTCGGCCTGGACCTTCGGGCTTTCCGCGCTGGTGTACGTCAGCCTGGTTCTGTTCGGCTTCGCGGTGCTGCGCGGCCAGGGTAGGTCAGCCGCGCTCACGGGCACGGCCTTGTTGGCGGCTGGCGGACTGGCCTTCCTTGCGCTACGCACCGCCGGCGTTTTGGGCGGCCATGAGCCATTGGCCGTCGGTGCGCTGGCACTGGGTATGGTGTTTGGCGTGGCACGGCAAATGTTGAACATGGCCTTTCAGGCGTTACGCCGTGGCATCCTCAACCAGCACGTACTGGTGGAAATCGGTGCCTTCGCAGGGCTGACCGGGGGCGCCATCGGCCTGATCGTATCGCCCGAAGGTTATCCCACGGCGGCGTTTTTCGCCGTCTCCGTCATGGTACTGACCTATCATCTGTTCTCCGAATGGCTGTCGCTGATCGTCAAGACCCGCAGCTCGCAATCGGTCAAGCGGTTGCTGGACCTGCAGCCGGAGACGGCGCGCGTCGTCACCGAGGACGGTGAGCGTGACATGCTCGCAGACCAGGTTGAGGTTGGTATGCGGGTACGTATTAGGCCCGGAGAACGCATTCCCCTGGACGGCGAGGTGGTTGAAGGCGGTTCGGCCGTGGACGAGTCCCTGATCACGGGCGAGCCGCTACCGGTGGAGAAAACCACTGGCGATACCGTCGTGGGCGGCGCCATCAACGGCTCCGGCACCCTTCTTCTGCAGGTAACGGCCATCGGCAGCGAAAGCTTTCTCCAGCAAGTGATCAGCAGCATTGAGGATGCGCGTGCACTCAAGCCGGGATTGCTGCACCTGGTGGATCGCGTGCTGCGGATCTATACGCCGGCCGTGCTGATCATATCGGCGCTCGCCTTTGGCTTCTGGTCGGTCGGCCCTGTACTGATTGGCGGCGAGCCGGCCCTCGAACGAGCCGTTTTTGCCGCCCTGACAGTGCTGGTCATGGGTTATCCCTGCGCCGTGGGCATCTCAGCACCCCTATCCATCGTACGTGGCGCAGGAGAAGCTGCGGACAAGGGCGTACTGATGCGCACCGGCGAGGCTTTTCAGGCCCTGCGCAAAGTGAACAAGGTGGTGTTCGACAAGACCGGCACTCTCACCGAGGGCCGTCCCGCTGTACGCTCTCTGTACAGTGTGGATGGCAACGACGATGCGCTGCTGGCGCTGGCTGCAGCCGTGGAGGCGGTCTCGGAGCACCCGCTGGGGCGGGCCGTCGTTGAAGCGGCACTTGAAAGAAATGTGGACTTCCCCGAGATCGCCGATTTTCAGGCCGAATCCGGTCGTGGTGTCACCGCGCAGGTGAATGGCAAGCAGGTACTGGTGGGCAGCCCGCGTTTTGCCGAAGCGGCTGGCGTGGAAATGACATCCGTTGCCGATGCAGTGGAAGCGGACGAGGCCCAGGGCCGTACGGTAATCGTGGTGGCCCGCGATGGCACTTTGTTGGGCACCATCGCACTCGGTGACGCTCTGCGACCCGATGCCGCCGGCACCATAGCCAGCTTGCAGTCGATGGGCATCCGCACCGCCCTGTTGACGGGCGATAACGAACGCACTGCCCGCCACATCGCGCAACAGGCCGGTATTGATGAGGTGCATGCTGGCGTGCTGCCTGAACAGAAAGCGGACCGGCTGCGAACCATGCAGCAAAGCCAGCGGGTCGCCATGGTCGGCGACGGCATCAATGACGCCCCCGCCCTGATGCAGGCGGATGTGGGTATTGCCATGGGTGGCGGCACGGACATCGCCATTGACGCCGCCGACATTATCATCCTCAACAGCCGGGTGGACGCCGTGGTGACGGCAATAGACATCAGCCGTTGGGGCTATCGCAAAATGCTCCAGAACGTCAGCCTGGCCTTTTTGTTCAACGGTATCGGCATTCCGCTGGCCAGTACGGGGCTGATTTACCCGGTCTGGGCGATGGTGGCCATGGCAGCCAGCGTGACAGCCATTTTCATTAATTCATTGTGGCAACGCCCGGCATTGTTTTTCGATACGGTCGCGAGCGTGAATAATTGACCAACTCGTTTGTAAGCTACCCCCTGAAAAGAGGATTCGTCATGTTTAAAAAATGGTTCCTGATGTTAGCGGCGTTGGTGTTCAGCGTTGCCGCGCTGGCCGCCGACAAAAGCTACGTATTGGGCGTGGACGGCCTGGCCTGTCCCTTCTGTGCCTATGGCATCGAGAAACGTCTGAATAAAGTGGATGGCGTCACCGGCGTGGAGGTGGACATCGGAAAAAGTACGGTGCGTGTCACCCTTCAGGAGGGCAAGCCTTTCTCTGAGGAGCGGGCACGTCAGGCTGTTGAAGAGGCCGGCTTCACGCTGCGCTCATACTCAGAGGCCGAAGGTGAAACAGGAGGCAGTGATGCGAAATAACAACCAGTCAATAGGCTTGTCCCTGCTGGTCGGTGCTCTGGTACTGACCGGTGTGCCCTTGGCACAAGCCGCACCCAACACCTTCAACACGGCTCTGCCCGTGCCCCAGGGTGAAACCATCTGGCGGGAGCAACTGGTCTTACGAGAGCGTTCCGATGATGGGCCCATGGATCGAGAGGTCTCGGTCCAGGCTCTGGGCAGTGTCCTGGGTTATGGCATAACCTCGAAGCTGGCGGTGTTCGGCGTTGTCCCTTACTTTTTCAACAAGACACTGGACGTCACCACGCCCATGGGCCGGATTGAGCGCGATACCGGCGGCATCGGCGACGTCTCGTTGTTCGGGCGTTACACGGTTTACCAGGACGACTTCACCGGCGGCACCTTCCGGGTCGCGCCGATTTTCGGGCTCACCGCACCAACCGGCGACAGTGACGACCGCGATCGTTTCGGCGAACTGCCACGCCCATTGCAGGTTGGTGACGGAGCCTGGGATGGGTTTGGCGGCGTGGTGGCCACCTATCAGACTTTGCAGTACCAGATGGACGCGCAGTTGCTCTACCGCGAAAACGGGCGCCACGAAGGCTTCGCCCACGGCGACGAGACCCGTCTCGACGCCTCACTGCAATACCGGATCTGGCCACTCAGCCTGGAAGGTGTATCCGGCACTCCAGGCTTTACCTACGCCCTGCTCGAATCCAATCTCATTCACCGCGAGCGCAACGAGATCGGCAGTGGTACCGATGCCAATTCCGGTGGTACCCAATGGCTGCTGGCGCCCGGTTTGCAATACATCACCCGGCGTTGGGTCGTCGAGGGCACGGTACAACTGCCGGTGGCCGAAGATCCCAATGGTGATGCCATTCAGGACGATTACATTGTACGCGTTGGCTTTCGCCGCAATTTCTAGGGGTTGAGGGCATCATGAGAAACGTTGGTAAATGGCTCACCTACAGTACGCTCGGGCTGGTGGCAGCACTCACCCTGCTTGGCTGCGCGGGCGGAGCCATCAACTGGAACCAGGAACCGCCCTACTCGCTGACGCTTGCCTGGGGCGAAAAAGGCAGTGGTCCAGGGCAATTCAATGATCCCACCGGGATTGCGGTAACAGACACCGAGGTTTTCATCTCCGATGCCCGCAACGGGCGTATCCAGGTTTTCGATCACCAGGGGCAATTCAGGCGTGAATTCGGTGCACCCGGCGATGGGATCGGTGAGCTCGGGCGCCCCATGAACCTGACCATTCACAACGACAAACTTTACGTGCCGGAGTACATGAACGACCGGATTCAGGTGTTCAGCCTGACTGGCGAGCCGCTGAGGATCATTGGCAGCCCCGGCAAGGGGCCTGGCCAGTTTAACGCGCCCGGAGGTGTTGCAGTGGCCAATGACGGTGATCTGTTTGTGGCGGACTTTTACAATCACCGTGTGCAACATTTAAACGCGGATGGCTCATTCGTCAAACAGTGGGGAACAACCGGGAAGACTGGCAGGAGTGCCGGCGAGTTTACCTATCCCACCGACGTGGCGCTGGGAAAGGATGGGGCTCTCTACGTGGCCGATGGCTACGGAAATCGTGTCCAGGTTTTTGACGCCGGCGGCGATTTCCTGCACAAGTGGGGAGGGCCGTTTGCCCTGGGCCTTTACGGGCCTTTCAAGGGCTGGTTCACCACCGCGACGTCCATCGCGATTGGCCCCGAAGGCAATGTCTTTGTGGCGGATTTCTATAATGATCGTATACAGAAGTTCGCGGCGGATGGGGGTTACCTCACCGCATTTGGCAGCGAGCCGGAGAACCCCGGCCACACGGCGATGGCAGTTGCCGTTTGCCATGATGGAGCAGTGTGGAGCGTGAATTTTGCCGACAACCGGGTCGGGAGGTGGCAGCCGGATTAAGTGGTCTGATGCTCAGCCATCCCGTGGATCAGACCGTGATGGTTCGGTGTCCCGCTGTCCCGGAAAGACTCGGCAAATCCGGAACAGAATGGTCGGCCGTCCCGCCCCGTTGTGACGTGTGTATGCACCCGAAAGACCCGGTTGATCAGGGGCTCGGTAATAACCTCTCCGGGGCTGCCGATGGTTTCGAGCCGGCCGTCCGCCAGAACCGCAATCCGGTCGGCAAATTGTGCGGCCTGGTTCAGGTCATGCAATGACATCACCACCGTCAGCCCGTGTTCCCGATTCAGCTTGGACAGCAATTCCAGTACTTCCAGCTGGTAGCCCCAGTCCAGAAACGTGGTGGGTTCGTCCAGCAGCAGAATGTCGGTTTCCTGGGCCAGGGCCATGGCGATCCATACCCGCTGCTGTTGCCCTCCGGACAGCGCTTCTACCGGTCGCTCCGCCAAATCCGAGACCCCCGTCATTGCCATGGCATCGAGGGTTGCGTTGTCGTCGGTGGTGAGGTTGCGCTGCCACCATTTGCGGTGTGGGAAACGACCCAGCGCCACCAGATCCTGAACCCGAATGCCATCGGGAACGATCGGTTTCTGGGGCAGCATGGCGAGCCTGAGGGCCAGTTTGCCCCGGTGCCATTGGTCAACCGGCTGGTCGTCCAGGTAGACCTGACCGGACCGGGCCGGCAACAGGCCCGCAAAGCTTTTCAGCAAAGTACTTTTACCAGAACCGTTGGGGCCCAGCAGGCAGGTAATCCCACCCTCGGGAATGGCCAGCGAGACGTTGTCCACGACCGGTTTGGAGCCATAGGCAAGAGAGAGCTGCTCGGTTCGTAACATGGAGAATCCCGGCCTCAGGGTTGTCGCGATAACAGATAAAGAAAGAACGGTACACCAAGAACGGCGGAAACCACACCCACGGGCACTTCGTAGGGTGTAAACAGCGTCCGGCCGAGTAAATCCGCCAATACCGCCAGCACCGCTCCCAATAGTACACACAACACCAGTTGGACCGGAAGGTTGGCCCCAGCCAGCCGTCGGCTGATGTGGGGAATCAGCAAACCAATGAAGCCAACCGGCCCCACCACGCCCACGGCACTGGCCGCCAGCAGGGTGGCAATCAGCAGGGCAAAGGCGCGCCAGCGGTTCAGGCCCAGGCCCAGAGTGCGAACGTGTTGATCGTCAAGCTGCATGACTTCCAGGGGACGCACTAGCAGGCCGACACCGACCAGACCAATAAGCGTCCATGGCAGCAACGTGTGTAGGTGCTGCCATTCGGCGCCGTACAGTGAGCCAGCCAGCCACTGGGCAACCAGTTCAGTATGGGCGTGGCCCCAGAATGCCAGCGCACCGGTGGTCAGTGCATGCAACATACCGGCAATGACCGCACCGGTCAGCGTCATTTTGACCGGCGACAGCTGGCCATGCCGCATGCCCAGGAAGTACACCGCAAGCGCTGTTACCAGCCCGCCTGCCATGGCAAACAGGGGCAAATACTGAAGGGCAAACGACGTATTGTTGTAGGGATCGGCACTGGACACCAACCAGTCTCCGATAATAAAAGCGACGACCGCCACCAGGCTGGCGCCGGCGGAGATGCCGAGAATGCCGGCTTCTGCCAACGGATTGCGGCTAAGCAACTGTAACAGCCACCCTGACAGGGCAAAATGAATACCAATCAGGGCGCCGGTCAGGGTACGGGGCAACCGTAATTCGAAGACCACTCGCTGCACGTGTTGAGTGCTGTCGCCGGTCAACCCGGCCCACACCTGGGACCACGTCAGGTCCACCGCCCCCAGTTGGACGCCCGCGACGATGACAACAACCAGGCTGAGCCCGCCAGCCAGAAGCAGCCGGGCAACGGGGCCGGCGCCTGGAATCTGCATTCCACGGCGGTCTGCCCGAGGCGTTGTCGTAGCCGGATGGTTCACGTTATGCGCTCCGGGGTGAGGTTCGCGAGTTAAGCAGATAGATCAGCCAAGGGGCCCCAATAAGGGCCGTCAGCATACCGACGGGTAGCTCCTGGGGAAAGGCCAGTTGCCGAGCCAGGATATCCGCTGCCAGCAACAACAACCCTCCAAACAGAGCGCTCAGGGGCAGCCAGTGCTGGATCTGGTTGCCGGCCAGCCGCCTGGCAATGTGCGGCGCTACTAGTCCAATAAACACGATCGGGCCGGTGAAGGCGACCAGCGCGGCGGCAAGCAGCAAAGCCAGCAGCAGAAAAATCAGTCGCCAGCGGCCGACCGACAGTCCCATGGCAAGCGCCAGATCATCATCAAGTTGCAGTAGGCGGAGGGGTCTCTGCATCGCAATCAGGGCACCGAGCGGAAGCAGCAGCCAGGGCAGCACCATCTGGAGCTGAAGCCAGCCCCGCCCCATCAGGCTACCCGCCAGCCAGTAATACAGTTCCGCCGCCTCCGCCCCGGAAACCAGTAAAAGGCCCGTGGTCAGTGCCGTGGCCAGCGACGTGACGGCGATGCCGGCGAGTACCACACGCTCGGGCTGAAGCTGACGGCGGCCAGCAATGGCAAACGTCAGAGCACCACCGAGCAGCCCCCCGGCAAGAGCCATCAGCGGCAGCCACAGTGCGCCCGGCGAACTCAGGGTTCGAAGCGACACCACCGCCAGGGCAGCAGAGGCAATCACGCCGGTGAGGCCGGGGGATGCCAGCGAATTCCGGGTAACGCCCTGCATGACAGCACCCGCAACCCCGAGGGCCGCCCCACCGAGAATACCGAGCAGATTGCGCGGCAGCCGCAGCTCCAGCACGGTGATGCGCGTCAGCAAGTCGCTGCTGCCGTCGATGGCTGACAGCAACAAGGTCGGCGACACCCATCGGGAGCCCGCCATCAGGCCAGCGAAGAACAGCAGCACGAGGAGAAATACCGTTGCCCCGTAGAGGCCCATCGGGCGTATGGCTGAATCGGAACCCGTCATTTGTCGGGTTCCGATGTCAGCAGCAGGCGCTGTATGTCATCCAGGATACGCTCACGGGCAATCGGACCGGCCCCTTCTTTCCAATAGTGCGGTACTTCGTAGACCTGGCCCGTGCGCACGGCCTTGAGATAGGGCCAGATGGGGTTCATCGTGAACGCGCGCTGACGGCTGGTGGGCAACAGCAGAATGGTATCCGGGTTAAGTTCCAGCAAGGCTTCAAGACTGATCCGGTAGCCCAGTGGGATGCCGCTGTCAGGATTCGGCGGCTGGCCCCCGACATTGTCGAAGCCCAGACGCTCCAGCAGCGCCGTCGGCAGAAAATGGTCGTAATAGACGAAGGGAGTTTCACTACCGCTGGTCAGCAGCGCCACTGTCTCGGCAGGCTTTGGTTCGTTGCGGTCCGCGAGTAATTGAACGCGATCAAGAAAGCGGGTGTTGAGTGCACTGGCTTTCGCCGGTGCACCCAGTGCCTGCCCCGCCAACTCAACCCCCCGCAGGCTGTCCTGGACGGTGATCAGGTCCAGGGCCAGCATCGGGGCGATGGCTTCGATCTGGTCACCGTCTTTCTCGGTATAACGGCGAATGGCGATGACAAGATCCGGCCGGACCGACGACAGTACCTCCAGGTTAGGCTGATGTCGGGGGCCGAGCCCCGTAACACCGTCTAACCGTGACGCCAGGTAGTCGGGCACGCCCTGAAGTCCGTAATCGGTGACGGCAACCGGCGGTATTTCCAGTGCCAGTGCGACATCGGCCCCAAAGGTCGAAATCGCAGCGGGCCGGGCCGCCGGTTCGGACAACCGCAGGGTTTCCCCGCGGTCATCCGTCAACCGGATAGTCTCATCCTGCGCCCATCCTGACGCAGGCGACAGCAAAACAACGAGCAGGATCGTTGCGATCCGGTTACGTAAGCAGGCCATCAGAAGTCGAGCTGTGCCTCAAGGATAAAGCTTCGACCCGGCTGGGGCACACGGCCGACCGGGCTGACGTCCACGCCCCGGAAGTAGTAATCTTCATCCAGCAGGTTGTTGACCGCCAGGCCAAGGTTCAGCACACGATCACCGCCAACCGCGAAATCGCGACCGACCCGGGCCGTAACCAGATGGTAATCCGGCAACTCACCGGCACTGCCATTGCTGGTTTCTTCTTCGGTGTTGTCCGCATCGCTGTAGCTTTCGCTGACGTACACCCAGTTCAGGCTGGTGTCCCAGGCCTGGTAGCTGTATGTCGCGTCAGCACTGACCTTATGGGTGGGCGCGTTGGGCAGCTCGTTGCCTTCGTTGTCACCGGACAGCTGTTCGGTGTCGAGGAAGGTATAGCCAAGGCCCAGTTCCCACTGGCTGTTGAGGTTCCAGCGGTTTGCCAGCTCGATACCCTGGTGACGGGTTTCTCCCAGGTTCTCGAAACGACTGGTCGAACGGTTAAACTGAATCTGATCCTCGTAATCGATGCGGAACAAGGTCGCTGAAGACAGCAGCTCGGGGGTGACCTGCAGGCGTGCGCCCAGCTCGTGGTTCCACGCTGTTTCATTGGCAACTGCACCGTCACGGGTGGTCTGGGCAATCTGTACCGGCACCAGAGAGCGCTGGCTGTTGGCAAAGACAAACAGGTCATCAGACGCCTGATAGCCTACGGTCAGGCCCGGCAACAGCTCATCAGCGTTGTTTTCCTCGGTGTTGCCAGTCAGGTTGTCACGGAAGTCCATGTCGACATCTTCATAGCGCAGGCCCGGTGTCACCGTCAGGCGGTCATCCAGGAACGACACAGTATCACTGATGTAAAATGCCATGGCCCGGGTGTCCAGGTGCCAATCGCGCGCCACGGAACGGTTACCGGAGGAAAATTCCAGGCGATTAACGTCGAACTCCACGTCCTCGCTGACAAATCGTGCACCCAGGGTGATGTCGTGGCGGCCGTGGCGAATAGCAAGCCGTGGCTCCGTGCCCAATACGGTGAACAATCGTGGTGAATCCGCGACATGGGTGGAATCCAGCCCCGGGTCCGCCCAGTGGCCGGTGCCGCTGAGGTTTTGGCCGAAGTAGAAGGTGCGGTCGGCATCGTGCACAAAGTTGCGCCACTGGAATTCCACGTTATCGGCCGGCGTGTATGTCCAGGTGAAGGTCGCGCGGCTCATGTCCGCTTCGTATCCGTCATGTGGGCGCTGGCTCTGGGTGCGATCCTCTTCATAGGCTTGCGGTGTCAGGGCACCGGGCAGTTCGGCCTCGACGCGATAGTATTGCAGCTGGGTGGCCAGTTCATGCTGGTCGTTCAGATAATAGCGGGCGTCCAGGATCAGGTTATCCACTTCGGTATCGGAGTGATCGCGAAATCCGTCGCCACGCTGGACGTTGGCCTGGAACTGCAGGTCGAGCTTGTCGGTCGCCCGGCCGCCGACACGGTAATAGGTATCGGTAAAGACATTGCCGGTCTCTTCCGCAATGGTCACCCGCTCACGAAGGGTCTGGGAGGTTTCCGCCGGAATCGGTTTGGTGACGAAATTCACCACGCCGCCCACGTTGTTGGGGCCGTAATGAACGGAGGCGCCGCCCCGGACAATATCCACGACTTCCAGGCTCGGAAGTGTAACCGGGAAAAGCGACACGCCGACGTTGCTGTAGGGGCCGATGGCAATCGGGTAACCGTCCAGCAGAATCTGAAGCCGTTCACTGCGCAGCGGGTTCAGACCACGCACACCGATGTTGGGAAGGATGCCCGTGCCAGTTTCATCAAGCACCGTGAGCCCCGGAACCGGGCGCAAGGCGTCGTTCAGATTCAGCGCTCCGGTCGCCTGGAGCTGATCCTCCTCCACCACCGTGCGGGCCCCTGTATAGGTCTTCTCGGACTCTTCGGTCGGTGGACCAAGCCAGTCAGCGGTAACATTGAGGCCGGGTAGCTGGGTGGGCGCATCAGCCTGCTCCTGTGCCAAAGCGGACGCCGAGCCAGCCGCCAGAAACGACACGGGGAGCGTGGCTATAGCAACAGACAGTCGATGGCGGCGCAGTGGCGTTGAAACTTCGGACTTCGACATTGGATTCTCCAGCACGTATTATTAAATTTGATTGCGCATTTTACTGATAATAATTCGCATTTCAATTAAATTAGAATATTCCTTCCTCAAAATCTGCTTCCCGGACTACTCGATGAAATGTTCTTTTGGGTGGGGATGCATCAGAAACGCCTGATGGGAAATATTCCAGGCGTAGGCACCGGCGTAACGGAATACCACCAGATCGCCAACCCCGAGCGACTCGACATCAACCCGGCGGGCGAACACATCCTTGGGAGTACAAAGCTGGCCGACCAGGGTAACGGAATGATTGGCAACGACTGGGGCTGCAGCCTCCCTGTCGTGGGTGGGCAAAATGTCAAACGGATGATCGTGGGCCTGGGCCGCCGGAGTCCGGAAGTGGTGGGTGCCGCCCCTGCAGATGGCAAACCATTCCTCGCCGCATCGCTTAACGTCCAGAACTTCGCCAACATAAAAACCACAGGGAGCGGTTATGAAACGACCACACTCGAACCGGATTTTCCAGGCACGATCCGAGTAAGCCTGAAGCAATTCATCAAGGCCGGAACAAAACCCCGACCAGTCAAACTGCTGGTCGGGCCGGGTGTAATTTATCCCGATTCCGCCCCCGACATTTATCTCGGTAATGGTCAGGCCGTACCTGGCTTCCCACGCACGGACGGTTTCCAGATAGTGTGTTATTAACCCGAGGTGGCGTTTTTCATCCAGTTGATGCGACATCAGATGAAAGTGAAAGCCGCGCAGCCTGACTCTGTCCTGCCGCCCGAGCAACGCAAGTGCGTCTGGTATACAGGCTTCTTCCATGCCAAATGGAGTAGGCACACCGCCCATGGTAAGACGTGTAGAGGGTGTGTCTGCCAGTTCGAGATTGATCCTCAGAAGAATGTCCTGGTGAGCCTGCCTGCGGCCGGCAATGTCGCACAGACGCTGCAGTTCCAGCAGGCTTTCCACATGGATCAGTTCAACGTTCTGATCGATGGCCTTTTCCATATCGGATGCCAGTTTGCCGGGACCACCAAAAATCACAGGCGTGTCTGGAAAATGTCGGCGCACCCAGTCCAGCTCACCGCCAGATGCCACTTCGAAGCCATGTACAAAGGGCGCCAAAGCGCCGAGCACCGGTAAGGCAGGATTCGCTTTCGCGGCATAGAACATCTCACAACCGGGCGGTAAACACTCGACTATGCCCTGCGCTCGGTGGCGGAGCTCAGGCAGGTCATACACGTAGGCGCACAGCGGGTCACTGTCCTGGCCTTTCAGTTCCTTGATGGCTCGCTGAACGGAAACAGGTACTTCAGGCATTGCACTGCCCTCCCCTGCTGTCCACGGCTCGGGGCAGAGGCATCGCCAGCGGGTTTGGTACCCAGGTGTACTGCGACTCACGATCCGGACGCTTGAAAAGGCGGGTCATCAGGTTGCTTTTGTTCGGAATGGGCTCGCCGGCCAACAGCCTGCCCAGAACATCGGCCGCCCAGGGATCGTCGGTGCCTGCGAGCCAGTTGCGCACTTCACTGGCAAGCGCGTTCCACAACCGGAGTTCGATGTGGTTCTCCCCCCGGGAGAGGCAGGCCACGGCCTGGAACAGGTGGTTCACCAACAGACAGTACGCGATCCGCTTCCAGGCCTTGTCCTGGCTGTAATGAACAGACGCCAGCGTTTGTTCATCAAGGGTATCAGGCAGCCCTCCTGACCAGCGGCCCGGTACCAGTTTTGTTCCCTCCAGGTCACGAACAAAGACCTGAACGGGGTATCCCTCCCGAATACCAACCACCACGTTCTGAAGGTGTGGTTCAAAAACCACACCATGATGGAACAGCGACTCAAAGAGCGGAGGGATGAGTAAGGCGAGATACTGTTCAAACCATCGTATTCTGGCGTCCTGTTCGTTGACGCCGGTGGCGGCAGCCAGTGTTCCGGCGGCCTCCGTGGCCGGGCAGCGACCGAAGCGGTCGTCGCTGAACAGCGCGGCGGCCAGCACGGGTGTTACGCCTGCGTCCAGATACTGTTCGAGGTTGTCCCGCATAATAACGCCAAAACCCTCCGCGATGCTCCGGCGGTCAGGCTCGGGGTGATCGGCAAAATCAAGGGTCTGGTAGGCTGGCTCGTACAGTAGACGGAATCCGCGCCACCGCGCCAGTGAAGGCGCAAGGTGAGCCTTGAGGGCTGCAGAGAGGGCAACGGCGCTTTCCAGTTCATAGACGGCATTTTTCCGAATGCAGTTGGTCAGCCGGACATGGGTTGAGAATTTCAGGAAATAGGGGTTGCCCGGTTGGTAAAGCGTTCGAACCGACGCTGTTGGGTAGAACCGTGGGCCGGCCTGCCCCAGTGGTAAGATCCGCCCTGAGCGGATAGCGCTGCAGACGATGGGCAGGCGCATGAGGTAGCGTGCCTGCCAGGGGTGCACAGGAATCGTGACCCATCCGTCGGGCAGGTCGAGCCCTACGCTCGCGTCTGACCCGAAGGCCGGCCCGGCAATGTCACCGCGGGTGCGAAGATCGCCCGGATGAACCGCGAAGTAATAGAGGGCAAACCCCGCGCCCATTTCCGGGGAATATTGCAGGATATCCTCCGGGTCGAACCCTTCCCTGGATTTTGGTGCCGGGTGGTAACGGTGCCCGAAACTCAGGGATTGCTCAGACCAGCGGAAGGCGTCCAGCCCCTGCCCCCAATCGGCGGGAACGCGGGTGTATTCGAGAATGCTCCGCATGACGTTCCGGCTGAGAAGAATCTGCCGGTAGAGCTCGCTGTTGAAAGGCTCTTCGAAACGCTGCGACATTTTATGAAGCAGTATCCGGCCCAGTTCCTCGAGCCCCAGCACCCGCCATCCCCTGAGCGCAGACTTGTAGTATGGCGCAGACAGGTAGCGGTAGTTGCACGTTCGTGAGCCTCCTGCAACCAGAACCAGCAGGGAATCTTCGGAATCAGGGAAGCCGATGTGCAGTACACTGACAGGCTCCAGCGCCAGGCGAACCCGAAGCCCCTGTGGCCAGGACCGGCTCCTTTCGCCGCCCTGAACAGACAGCTCCCCGGAGGGCTCGGCAATATCCCGGCAATAACAATTCAGCAGGGCCTCCATGCTGGCCTGGTCCGCCTGATAGTCGCAGTGCTGATCCCTGAAATAATGATGTGAAGCTGTCAATGACATGACTCTATTCCTCCTTCAAGCGTTCATGATGGTCGATGGCGGGGATGTTGGCCCGGTAGGAGCTCAGGGTGATGGTAAGAAGGGTCACCGCAGCGCCCAGCCAGAGTGGCGCAGTCTGGCTGCTCATACCCGCGGCGACACCCGCGAGTACACCGGCCGCGACACCGGCCCATTTACCAGCGCTGTCAAGGGCGCCAAAGCTTTGGCCCGCGTTTTCCGTTCGTGTAAGACGTGCGGTTTCGGCGTTGAGGGCAAAAAGACAGGTCGTCATGCCCAGCCCCATGACCAATCGTCCGGCGAGAATGGCGGCCGTTGTTCCGGCCGTCGCCTGAATAACGTAGGACAGTGCGAACAGTGTCAGGCCCGCGGGCAAGGTCCACGGGTTACCGAAAAACACGCTTCGTCGCAGCGGGCTGACCAGAATAATCAGGTAGATGGCATGAGGGAGGCTGTAGAGAACTCCGGCCATAGCGGCGGTACTACCCGTTCGTTCCTGGGTCCAGGGAATGAAGTAGGGAAAACTGGCCACCAGCGCGAAATTGAAACCGAAGTAAAGCAATCTCAACCGCAGCCAACTGGCGGATGCCGAAACCCTTTCACGGGAATGTTTCTGGTCACGAGGCCCACCCGAAACCGGGTCCGGGGGAGCGAGTTTCCATACCAGTAGTGCCGACAGAAGAGGCAGGATGGCCATATAGAGGTACAGACGCTGGGCTGGGACCCAGGTCATGAAGAAACCGAAAAGGATGGGCGCCAGTATCATGGCCGACCTGGCCGAGCCCTGCATCCAGTTCAGTGACTGGGTCAGGTTTTGACCGCGAGCAACGGTGGAAAGGTATGCGCTCGATGCGGCAAAGGTTCCACCCAGAAAGCCCTGAACCATCAGTGCCATGGCAAAGGTGACCACGCCCGGCGCCAATCCGGCGATTACGAAGGCCACGGCCAGACCAATCTGGGCCCGCAGCAGCGACCAGCGGCGGCCGAAACGGTCCGCTATTCTTCCCCAGAACGGCGCCGCCAACGCCGTGCAAACCGTCGGGATAATATAGAACCAGCCCACCCAAACGGTGTGTTCAACCGCAAATGTGTCGGTCAGGATCAGCCCAAAAAATGGTGGCATCCCCAGCGCCACCAAGGCCGCGGTAAAGTGGCTGAGCAGGATCACCGGCAGAACAGACTGGCTCATGACTCCTGCCCGAGAAAGTTTGGAGCCAGCTTGCCATAGAATTTATTGATGTCAGCGGCGCCGGTGCGGGACTTGCTTTCCAGGCTGCCTGCCCTGAGAAGATACTTGGTATAAAGCTGGCGATCCTCCAGCAGCACCTTGCGCGCTGGCTGAGTATTGACGCCCTCTTCGTCAAGCTGATCGAGGACGCTGATCACCTCCTCACGAAGCACCTTATACCAGTGGCCCCTTGATCCGAGCCCCCGTGCGGCCAGACCCTCAAGGATAACCGCCAGGTTCAGTTGCAGGGTTATGGTGGTAAACATCTGAGCCAGGGGTATTTCATTATTGACCAGGATCCGTTGATCCCGGAGTTGCGCGACTTTTGACTCCATGGACGGCATCTGGCCGCATAGCCTGTCTGGCCACAGCCTGGGGGCGTCGTTGTCCTTGAAAAGCAGCTGCGGTGGCCGACCCGGCGTGAGCAGCACCATGGAGTTCTGCTGGTTGGATTCCAGTGCAATGCCGTAGACAAGCCACAGTCGCAGGTGCACCGTTAGCGTTAAGGCAACGTACTGACGCACCCACTCCGTCAGGTCGCCACTATTGAACTCGTCCGCCATCATCTGGGCAACGCAGCGACCGTCCGGGCTGTCGGCTAACAGGGAGGCTACGGGCACAATCTGCTGCTGGTCGGAAAACCCGCAAAACCGGCGCACAATACAGCCCAGCCAGGGCAGATCGCCAACGTGCAGGCCTGAGGATTCGTCGGTTACAGAAAAGGTCCCTTTAAGGACCGGGTCCTTGCCGGCTATCTCGTGCAGGATTTGCTGAACCGTATGACCATCATAAAGTGTGCTCGGTTTGACCGTTCGAATGTTCCGGTTGCCCAGTGTGCGAATGGTCAAAGGGACTTTCACGTGGACCTCCGGCGCTGCCTCAAGCTGGAGGGTTCGTACCGACAATGTTGGCTGAACCCAAAGCGCAGGCGTTGGCGCCCGGATGACGCTGGCACCGATGTCTGTGTTCGACAGATAGTCACTCAGCGCGGTGTCCCAGAGATGAGGGTGCACCGGCAACAAGTAGTGGCTGTCAGCAAGCCGGTTATCCAGTCCTACCTCGCTGAAATCCGGCCAGCAACCCGGGAGCTCGCCCACCGCAGTGACTTCCGGGCAGGGGACGGCAAGCCACCGTAACCGGAAACGCGGGGCAAATTCAGGCGCGTACGCCGCCAGTGCCGCCTTATCAAAACCACTCTTGGCGCGGGCACTGGGGTAAAACGGATGATCGAGAAAAGCCGCGAGGCGATCGAAGTGGAGCAAGCGTTCGGATAGCCGGGGAAAATCCTTCCAGCTTTGCCCCTGATGGCGGATTTCGTCAAACCACCTGGACTGCTCCTCGTGGCAGAAGGAGGCGTGAGACTCCGCCGTTCTGCACTCATCGGCATAGACCTCCAACTGCTCCCCAGAGTCATCGTGTTCGTCCGCGGTGAGGCACGCCAAAACCTGTTCGTAGTGATTCACTTCTGACACGCTTCCGGCCTGGTCTGCGGACTGCCAGATGAGCGGGTCGCCACTCCACTGCCAACGCTGCATGAAGGTTGCGGGATTGACCGGCAACCACAGGATGCCTTGCGCCAGCGTCCACCGTAACCAGGTCGCCGGCGTTCCCGGGGAGCCGGGCACGCTGTCTACCCCAACTGCCTGAGAATCGCTCTGGCAGCCGGCCACGTCTTCGCGGATCAGGGCATCGACCAGCCTCTGGGTCAGATACTGCCCGGGGTCTGTTGAAGACAGAGCGGTGTTCCTGATCATCAGCCTATCTCCCACTCTGCTTCAAGGTCGGTGGCCCATTCAGCCAAGGTATCCTTCACCCGGGAGGGATCGCTCGAAAACAACCGCAACACACCCAGGTAGTCCTTGTTTGAGTGGGTCAAGCGGACGTCATCACCCACTTCCCTCAACGGCTCAAACTCGGCAATGCCGTCACCGCACGGCTCCCTGCGCTCAGGAGCTGAACGGCGAACCCGCCCGCTGGTAGAAGCACTGAGATAACGTATCTGCGCCGCCTGCGTGGGCGGGGATAATTCAAGAGGGTTGCCAACATGGGCCTGAAGGATGGCATGGAACAGTCCATGATTCGTCATACGGTCAAGCAGGAATTCGCGGCCATCCCCCACCGTTCGGTAATTGATCTCGATAAGTCTTGGCCCATTGTCGGTTATCACAAATTCGGAATGGCAGGAGCCAAGGCCCACACCGAAGCGCCGTACCTGCCTGAACATCTCCTGAAGGTGAGGCCTTTCAGGCTGGTAAGGCACCCACGCCGCTTCAAGTTCGACAAAATGGGGAGGCTCGGAAAGCTGCACTTCAAATCCTCCGAGCGCAATCAGGCTGTTTCCGTCCCCAATGGTTTCCAGAGTGTGAACAGGGCCTGACAGAAACTCTTCCAGCAGCAGGGGTTGCCCGGGTTGTTCCTGCCAGAACTGATCACAGAATGATTGCAGTTGCGCAGCATTGTCCAGGCGCCTGACGTTGAGGCTGGCAACCCCCTCCCGGGGCTTGGCAATACACGGGAATGGAACGTCGTCGATCACCTTCCCCAGGGATGTCTGATCATTCACAGCCCTGAACCAGCATGCGCCATCATCGAGCGCTTTCAGGTACTGGCGCATGGCTGCCTTGTTTTTTGCCCGGTAACAGGTTTGCCAGTCTTTGCCCGGCAGATTCAGGTAGGCTGCGGCCAGGGCGGTCACCGTCTGCAGGTGATCGCTGTTGGAAAACACGCCCACGGGGGCCGGGAGTTCTGAGAGAAGATCGAGAACAGACAGGGGATTAAATACATCACACTGGAGAATCTGTTCCGGATAGGCGGGAAGGTCCGGTTGACTGAAATAGTGGTGATGAGTCGCCGCCTGGTCTGTCAGCAGGATCACTTTCAGCCCCATCGACTGGGCAGCAGGCAGGAATCCCCGATTCAAGGCTTCCGTTGGAACATGAGCAAGAAAAAGTACGGTATCGCGCATAGAAAACTCTTGTCAGGCTTGAAGAAGAATGGTTGCCTCAGGGAGACGGCGGGCTCGACTCGGCACGGCAGGTCGCAAGGTGGGACTTGAGGTATTTAAAGAGCAAACTGCGGTCTTCTCCCAGGAGAAAGGCTCTTGCTCCCCACTCCTGCCATTCCGTCAATTGGTCAGGACTTCGGGGCAAAGCGCAAAATTCCACTGGACGCCCGCGGCAACTCTCGGCCAGTTCCGCGATGGCGTGATTGACAGACGAATGGAACGGGTCACCCGGGCAGCCCAGTGATTGCGACAGATCGACCGCTCCCGGAAGCACCCAGTCAACACCGGGAACACCCAGGATGGCTTCGCGGTTGTCGATGCCTTCCTGATCCTCAATCATGAGCACAATGAGGACTTCCTGGTTGGCCTGCCTGAGGTAGTCTTTCAGCGGGAGGGTTCCGAAACCTGTTGTCCGGCCGCCGGTAATACCACGTTGCCCCGCAGGCGCGTACCGCGCCATCTGAACAACGTCGCGCGCCTCTTCGGCATTGCGGATACGGGGAACAACGATCCCCTGTGCACCACTGTCCAGAGCTCGGGCAATCGCAGCACGATCAACCCCAGGCACTCGCACCAGAGGTGTGACGGAGGCACACTCGGCGGCACGAATCATGTGTTCGAGGGACTCCGGGTTCGTGGACATATGCTCGGTGTCCAGTATGACAAAGTCATAGCCGGCATGGCCGATCATCTCTACCATCCATGGTGTTGGCACCGCGTTAAGTAGTCCATACGCCGAGCGGCCCTGGGCGACCTTCTGGCGTGTCTGGTTAACTGTAAGCACATAAGCTCCGCAAGCAATACGATTTAAATGGTAATCGTTTACATTCGTATTTAAAAACAGTTCGGTTTCAAAAGCAAGCGCTATGCGGATGACATCGGGGTAATGTGAAGGACTGCCATGTCGCCCAGAACCTGGCCTCAGGGGCCGCTAGCCCAACTCCGGGCAACAGGATCAGTGAATAGCATTGCCAGCAATCGTTTCATGGTGACCCCCTAAAGGTTCTATAGGTCACTGAATCCGACAAGTGAAAGGCCAGTTGTTCATAGCTGAAACCCAATGGCTGCCTTAATACCAGGCGGCACAGAACACTCTCTGCGTTCAGACCGGTTCGCCCTGCGACCGATACCGAGGAATCGATCAGATCCGCTGCTGGGAATCGTCACAGGATTAACCGCAAGAGCGTGATCGTGCTGGGTGAGGATGGCAGGAGGAGCGCTTACGTATCAGGAGCCATATGCCCGTTCAAACGATTCGAGTATTGGGCAACCATCAGTACTTGCTCCACAAAGGTTGGTCAGCAAACGCAACTCATCTCGCAATGCTTCCAGCTCGGACAGGTGATGTTCAATCTCGGCCAACTTAAGACGAGCCAATTTCTGTACATTGGGTCTCGCATTTTTGGAATTGTCCCGAAAGCTGAGAAGGCCAGCGATCTCATCCAGGCTGAAACCCATCTTTTGTGCCCGCTTAATAAATCGCAAACGGGAAAGATCCTTGTCGCTGTATAAGCGCGCACCACCATTATTGCGGTGAACCCCGGGCATCAGCCCGATTTTTTCATAGTAACGCAGGGTATCGGCGCTTATGGCCAACGCCTGCACGACCTGGCCAATTTTTATCATCGTTCAAATCCGGACTTGACATTCGTTGAGTAAACAGAAGTGTACCACTATCAGGATGCTCCCCCGCAGCGCTTCAATGTTGAGGATGCTTGAATGACCATACTGCTTCAAATGCATTCTTGAGTGTCACTCTCACTACGAGGGTAAAACCCAGCCCAACTAGCGGTTCGACGTTGGATACCTCAGCATCTGAAGAATAAAGGTACCAAGCAGTACGAACACAGTCATTACCAGCGTGATATCAAATTTTACTTCCAGGAAGCTCTTGAACGCTTAGGCGTGGTGGAATCCAGCCAAGTTTTCTGAACACGAGCTCCATGAGGATGCTGACCAGTAGGGAGCCACCTAGCCGCTCGGCTACCAACAACGGCCAGCCCAATTTGCCATAGACCAGAAGGCCCAGCTTGATAACCAGGTTGGTCGAAGCGAAGCTGAAGGCGAACGAGGCCTCTGCGGAGGCGCCCTTTTTGAACAGCGGCTGTGTGATGCTCAGAACCCCGAAAGTGCAGGCGGAACTGGCCACACCGGCGTCGTGACACCTCGCCCGAGCAGCCAACGCACCATCGGGTAGGCGGTCATGAAACCCAGCAGTAACCCACCCCACATGACGAACCAGAACGCGATGGTGGTGGGCTGATAGCCCAGCACAAAAGCCACGACCAGCATCGTGACGCCCATACCGATATCAAAGGCGACGATCGCCAGCGCGGATATCTTCAGCGCCACCCGCAGCCGCGACTGTCTGTGCCGCGTTATCGTTCATACCAAAGTCATTGGCCCGATGGCTGGGTGATTGCGCCCATCGACTGCCCGCCGACCGGTATGATCAGATGTGCGTACGGGGTATTCGCCTTCATGACCCAGGGCGCTCCACTTTGCGGCGTGGTGGGGAATTGTTTCAGATCGGTCGGGTCGGGAACGATCACCATGACGTGCGGGGGCATCTGCATGCCGGTGTCTGTCGTCATGCCATGCAGCATGTAGGTGAGGCCAATGCGCTCGACCTGTGGTGTTTTACCCTGGAAGCGGGCTTTGAAATAGGCACGGGACTGCGAATCCAGACAGGTTGGTGTGTCACCGGTCAGGCCTGCGAAGCGGCACACCCACTCGCCGCTGCCCTGTTGTAGAACCTTGCCCGCCCGGGAAAGCACGGTGGCATGTTTGGTAACCGATTCGGGGCCGGCGCTTAAAAGCGTCTGGATGATGGCTTCATCCGAATCCGCCTGAGGCTTTTTTTTGGTTCATCGCACTTTACCGGGAAACGCTGCTTTTATCTTAAGGAAGAAGTAGTCGTTGTCCCGGTAGCCATAGGCCATCCGTTTGATGACCTTAACCTTGTTGTTCATCCCTTCCAGGA